>JBIIGG010000001.1:0-44080 GCA_044236575.1 Polynucleobacter sp.
TTGATGGTCCCTGCGGTAGTACTGGGTATCGTGCTTTGGCTTCACTTTGGCATTGGCCGCGGCGCAGCTTGGATGCACCCCAAATTACTTTTTGTGCTGATCATTTTGGGATACCACCACTCGTGCTGCACCCTGCTCAAAAAATTTAGGGCAGGTACAAACAAGCGCAGCCACATTTGGTTTCGTTGGTTTAATGAAGTGCCGGTGGTCTTGCTCGTCATCATCACTGCCATCGTCGTGATTAAGCCCTAAGCAAATCGCTACTCATCCCCATTATTTTTTTAGGTTTTTTTCATGCGATTTTTTGTGGTGTGTCCCGGCGGACTGGAAACGGTCTTAGCGACTGAACTGCGGCAGATTGCCGAGCGCCCTGAAGTGAAGGCCCAAGGCGTCTGGGTGATTGACCCAACGCCAACTAGCCCAACGGGTGGTGTCGGTTTGGCTGGTCCTTTGTCGGCTGCGATGGCACTCAATTTACATTCACGGATTGCCAGCCGGGTGCTCTTGCAAATGGCGGAATCCACCTATCGCCAAGAAGACGATTTATATCGTTTGGCCCATGGCCTAGCCTGGGAGGAGTGGTTTACGCACAAACAAACCCTGCGGGTGGATGTGACTGCACATCGCTCGCCCCTGAAGAGTTTGAACTTTGCGACCTTAAAAATAAAGGACGCCATTGTGGATCGCTTGCGCGAAGTCTCGGGCGATCGCCCCTCGATCGATACGGCCTTTCCGGATGTGCGTGTGCAGGCGCATTTAACTGCCACCCATGTATCGATCTATTTGGATACCTCGGGCGAAGCGTTGTTTAAGCGCGGCTGGCGCGATGAAAAAGGCGATGCCCCTTTAAAAGAAAACCTGGCTGCCGGTATTCTGGCGATCACGGGTTGGCAGCCGAAGCAGCCTTTGTTTGATCCGATGTGCGGTAGTGGCACCTTTCTAATCGAAGCAGCGCAGATCGCTATGGGTATTCCGTCGGGGGCGATTCGGGCGGGTTTGTATGATGAGGCAAGCATAGAATCAACACCCACACGCTTGGCGTATCGCCCCTTGGTTACCTCGGTGCATGGCTTTGGCTTTTTACGTTTAAAGCCCTATACCGTTGGCGCTGAACAGAAAAAATGGCAAGCCCTAAAGGATGCCGTCCTCGCAGAAATACTCGAGCGGCGTAAGGCTTTTCCCGATGGCCAGTCATTGGGTATTAGCGGTAGTGACATTAATGAAAAACTGGTCTCGATGACCAAATCCAACTGGCAGCGCGCGCAGTTACCGGGTTTGCCAGTGGTACGCCAGGTCGATGCCTTGGCGGCCAAGCCGCCGGTGATTGCCAGCGATGCATCTGGCGAGTCTGACTTACCAGGATTGGCATTACTCAATCCCCCCTATGGACAACGTTTGGGTATTAAAGGTGGCCGCGGCGATGATCGCGATCAGGCTCAGGACCGCTATGACGATGAGGGTTATGACGCGGATGATATCGATCCGTACAGCCACAATATTGAGACCGGACGTCAGAGCGCCAAGCGTTCCAGCCGTGAGTCATTAAAGCGCCTGCAGGCCGAAGAAGAAATCGATCCTGCCTTTTTAGAGTTCATGAAGCAATTTGGCCAGCATCTGAAAGATGCCTTTGGTGGCTGGCATGTCTTTATTTTGACGGCCGATATGGCATTGCCAGGGCAGTTGCGGATCAAAGAGTCACGCCGTACCCCGCTCTTTAATGGCCCGCTTGAATGCCGTTTGTTCCGCTTTGAGATGCGCTCTAAAGCGGACCGTTTGGAGTCTACTGGTAAGCCGATTTAGAATTAGAAATGATGATGTGACTATCGCTATACATAAGAAGATGGAAAGATAAAACGCCATGGAATTCAAAACCTATATGTGCCTAATTTGCGGCTGGGTGTATGACGAGGCGGCTGGTTTGCCCGATGAAGGCATCGCACCAGGAACGCTCTGGAAAGATGTCCCCATCAATTGGACCTGTCCCGAGTGCGGCGCGCGCAAAGACGATTTTGAGATGATGGCAATTTAAGTTCTAAAGCAAAAAAACACCTTAACTAATAAAACGAATGAGAATCACATGGGCTTAAACGAAACCATATTCGAGCGTGCACAAAAAACCATTCCGGGCGGCGTGAACTCCCCCGTTCGGGCGTTTCGTCAAGTGGGCGGCGCCCCACGCTTTATTAAGAAGGCACTCGGCCCGCACTTTTGGGATATTGAAGATAAGCGCTATGTGGATTTGATCATGTCCTGGGGCCCCATGATCGCTGGACATGCCAATCCAGAAGTAGTAGAGGCAGTGCAGCGAGCAGCGACCCTGAGTTTTAGTTATGGCGCCCCCACCGTCGGTGAAATCGAATTAGCCGAGCGTATTTGCGCCATCATGCCGAGCGTCGAGCAAATTCGGATGGTGTCGAGCGGAACCGAGGCGACGATGAGTGCCCTGCGTTTAGCGCGCGGCTATACCGGACGGGATTTGATCATTAAGTTTGAGGGTTGCTATCACGGCCATGCCGATAGCCTTTTGGTAAAGGCAGGTTCGGGCCTGCTTACTTTTGCTGATTCAACTCAAAATGCGCCCTCATCGGGCGGCGTTCCACAGGATTTAGTCAAGCACACCTTAGTACTGCCTTACAACGATACGGCCGCGATTGAAGAAACCTTTAAATTGCGCGGCGATCAGATTGCAGCCGTGATCATTGAGCCCATCGCTGGCAATATGAACCTCATTAAAGCCAAGCCCGAATTTTTAGCAGCGATTCGGAAGTTAACGCAGCACCACGGCAGTGTCTTGATTTACGACGAAGTGATGACCGGATTTCGGGTGGCGCTGGGCGGAGCACAAAGCCTGCAAGGCATCACCCCAGACCTGACCTGCCTTGGCAAGGTGATGGGTGGCGGTATGCCGATGGCTGCCTTTGGTGGCAAAAAAGAGATCATGCAGAAGTTGGCACCGATCGGTAACGTTTATCAGGCGGGTACCTTGTCAGGCAATCCGGTTGCGGTTGCGGCCGGCATGAAGACCTTAGAGATCATCTCGCGGGATGGCTTCTTTGATTGCCTTGGCGGTCAAACCAGCAAGCTGATGGCCGGTTTACAGCAAGCGGCAAAGGAAGCAGGCATTCCGTTCTCAACCGATAGCGTGGGCGGTATGTTTGGTTTTTACTTCACCGATGAAGTCCCCACATCCTTTGATGCGGTAACCAAGAGCAATATCGATGCATTTAAGGTGTTCTTTCATGCGATGCTGGATGAGGGCGTCTACTTGGCGCCATCGGCCTATGAGGCCGGCTTTACCTCGATAGCGCATGACAATGCGGTACTGGATGAGATCATTACTGCATCCAAAAAAGCCTTTGTGCGCTTGAAGTAAATTGCTCGAAGTAAATCCCTTAGGTGAGTGGAGTAGCCTTGATCCCTCAATCTCCTATTTTTGTTCGTTAAAACGATCATTATCATATTAGTGAATGTTTTAAAGTACTTTATTGCTTAAATCGGACTATTGATTTAGAATGCTTGTTAAATCAAGCAATATCTATTTAAAGATCGATTTAAAGTACATGAAAGTCAATCAAACCGCAGTTTTAAGTCCCATCCTATTGGCTGATTCTGAGCAACTTGGGCGGCGCATCGCGCGCTTGCGCACAGCCCGACGCATGAAGCAATTTGAGGCAGCCCTGCGCGCGGGCTTATCCAGAAACACAGCCTATCGGATTGAGCATGGCGACCCCGGTGTCGCCATGGGCCAAATTCTGCGCTACCTCGATGCGATTGCACCCGGCTGTAACCTGCAGCAGCTCTTAAACGAAAGCGACCCCGCCTTAATTAGCCAGCACTTGCGCGAGAGAACCCAGCGGGTACGCGGCATGACCGCTGCGGAGTTAAAAGAGTTGGAGTTTTAAGGATGTCACTTAAAAACGAAAAGCTAGTGGTGTTTGCTAACCTGGAGCACGAATGGGTACCGTGCGGCCAGTTAACGCTGGAAGAGCAAGGCCCTCAATTAGTGGCATCGCAGTTTGCCTATGGAGTTAACTACTTGAAGCGCGCTAATGCACTCGAAGTAGATCCAGTTAGTCTATCGATTGCAAACCGCGCCGCAGTAAGCGGTCAACTATTACTACCTACCGCGTCACTACCTTTTTTTGGTGGCATCCGAGATTGCGCTCCGGATGCGTGGGGTAGGCGTGTAATCGAGGCGAAACGAAAGGTGCCCCCCAATAGCTTGCCAGAATCAGATTATTTGCTGGACGCAGGCAGCGAGCGCATTGGAGCTCTGGACATTCGTCGCCAAATGACGGACGCGCCAAGTGCTGGCGTGAGTGCAGTGCATGATCTTGCGTACCTGATGGAGGCTGCTGATCGTATTCAGGAGGGCTTAGCAATACCAGAGCGTCTTCAGGCCATCTTCTTGGTTGGATCTGGCTTGGGCGGTGCGCGACCAAAAGCGTCTATTCGCGATGCGGATGGTGTTTTGTGGATTGCTAAATTTAGTAATCCCAATGATGCGTTTGATATCCCAGAAATCGAGTGCGCAACTTTATTGCTAGCGCAAAAAGCGGGCTTACACGTGCCGCCGGTTAAAACAATAATGCTGGGTGATCGTCGCATTATGCTGATACGGCGCTTTGATCGCTATTGGGCAAGGGAGGGCGAGCAAAACACATCTGATTTTGATGTGTTCGATACGGTGGCGGGGTACCAAAAGTTAGAGCATCGCATGGGATTTGTGAGTGGGTTGACCTTGGCTGCTTGCGATGAGATGGATTCTAAAAATAAATCCTATGGTGATCTTGCAGCTGCAATACGCCGCTACTGTCACCCAAGCGTGATACGTAGTGATAGCGAAGAGCTCTTTAAGCGAATGGTTTTTAATATTTTGGTCAGTAATGACGATGACCACCTGCGTAACCACGGTTTTGTATGGGATCCGTGTATTTTAGGATGGCGCCTTAGCCCTTTGTACGATGTTCTGCCACGCGCTTCGATTGCGTCAGAAAGATTTTTGCATCTTGCGATTGGCAATCAAGGGCGTTTAGCTACGATTGATAATGTGCTTAGTGCTGCTGGATCGTTTATGCTGCCACAAAAAAAGGCCTGCGAATGCATCAGCGAAGTCTGGCGAGTGATACGGCAGTGGAAAACTTACTTTGATGAATTTAAAGTTTCAGCAGTAGAAATCGAAAAGATTAGTCCTGCATTTAGGCACATCGATGCCGTATCTTCGTCTGCAGTACGGGCACTATTACCCTAAGCAGCAAAATAGCGAAGACTGTTTTAGGCCAAAGCAAGAAGGTGCATTAAAGCGGAATGCGCAGAAATGCGTTGATTCCATCTTCTTTAATGTCAATGCCATCATCTTGCAATGTATAGCTAAAGTACGCAGCATGACGTGGGCTGGATAGCACTTTTGAATTTAGAATCGCAATCGTATCACCACGCAAATACTGTGCAGAGCGGGTGATTAGACCTGGATGACCCTCGTGATGAATGCGTGCTCCCACTCCCTGACAATAACGATAGTCATCTCGATTCATTAAGTCCGGAAAAGCCAATACTTTTTCTTTGAGATTGATTAAAGCAGCATCGCAGCGAACCCAGTACACTCGGCGCTCAGAAATGACGCCTGGTTTATTAAAGCCAGCATCACTTAAGAGGCCAGAGTACCAATGGTGAGCAGACTCATAAATGCTCGTTTCAATCGAGTCTGCGCCATACCAAACGCCATGAGACCCATCTGAAAAACGGCTTTTGCTCCAGTTGCTAAAAGGGTAGGCAATGGCGCTATCAACCAGTGCTCGCTCAAATGGCCTATCAATAATTGGCAAAAGCGAATCAAATCCCGGCAGCTTCATTTCGAGCTCGACTTGCTCCGCCATATGCCAATCGTTTTCAGAGCTACTCAAGTCATCAAATATATTTTGACTTGCAATGAATGAAACGATATTGCGCGCTAAGTCATCATGCAGATCGATTAGCGCCAAGCCGGTAAATAAACGATCCATCAGATACCTCTGTTGCGCTCAAGATAGGAGCGAATCATGAGTAAGCCGATGAAACCAAATTCCTTGACTAGCTCAACTGGAGTTTGATTCTCAAATGCCTTATTTTTAGTTTTCATCCAGCCGTACACATACTCTGGGTTGCGCGGAAAAAGTAGCCGAAGGTTTTTATGTATTCCGAGTAAGTGGCCCACTCGGTCATATTGATCTTGACTGCCACCAATCGGCTCCCCTTGTCGGTAACGGCCTAAGGCTGCGCGATTGGATGGGGCAAGTCCAAGTAAAGCCAATTGATCTTCTGTGGGCAAATCCCAATGATCCAGCAGTTGCATCACCATTTTGGCTAATGCGCCACGGTCGATGGGACGGTCTTTTTTAGCATGGGCCAGCATGAGTAGTCCTATTAATTGTTTTATAAGTAACTTATTATGTTTTAATTATAACAATTAATTGACCAAAAAGAGGAATTTTTACCAAACCCCTACATCCGCAGCGGATGGTCGTAGCCTGCTACCTGCACGATGCGGTATTTGTTTGAACGACCCTTCGTAGCAGAGTCGGGAATTTCAATCGCAGTGAGTTTGCCGCCCCAGACACATCCGGTATCAAGGCCGCTGACATTCCGTTTCTGAATCAATCCCAATGTGGACCAGTGCCCAAAAATGACGTGGGTATTTGCGGTCTTGCGCTGCTTCACGTCGAACCAGGGCAGATAGCCTTTGGGCCCCGCCTCTAAGCCCTCTTTGCTCTCAAATTCCATTTGGCCTTTGGGCGTGCAAAAACGCAGGCGGGTTAGAACGTTCGTGATAACACGCAGACGATCATATCCTTTTAGCGAGTTACTCCATTTGGTTGGCGTATTGCCATACATCTCAGCCAAAAAACGTTTGTACGATGATTTGCGTAGCGCCTTTTCCACTTCATGCGCGTATTCCAGGGTTTGGCTTAAATCCCAATCGGGCAGCACACCTGCATGCACCAGCAAGGCATGGCCATTGCTCAGCGCCATCGGGCGGTGGCGCAGCCAATCGATCAGTTCTGCTCGGTCTTTAGCCTTTAAGATGCCATCAAGGGTATCAAGTGGGCGCGATCCCCGCAGCCCCGCATCGCGCGCCAAGAGATTGAGGTCATGGTTTCCAAGGATGCATTCAGCAATGCCTTGCTCTTGGAGTTTTTTGAGGCGCCGCAATGTCCCTAAAGAATTAGGACCCCGATTGACGAGGTCACCTAAGCAAATGAGTTTTGATTTCTTGGGCAGTTTGGCAATGAGTGCATCCAGCTGCACTAAACAGCCTTGCACATCGCCGATAGCGTAAACGGATGACATGGATGAAGTGTAGTGGATTGACGAAAAATGATCACATCCGTCTAAAAGTAAGACCATTACACAAAAGTCGCGACTTTTATCCAATGCGCTGCAAAAAAGTCGCAATAACAGTTGGATTAAGCCTTACAGGTCAACCCCTTTAGGCTGAGGCAACCTTCTTCACCACGCTGTACCGTACCAAGGTTTCTTTGCGGGCTTCGTCGTGGTTCACGATGGGTAGTGGGTAATCGCGGCCAAGCAAAATACCAGCGGCTTCTAATTCAATATGGCCTGCTTCCCATGGGGCGTGGATTGATTTATCCGAGAGCTTTTCTAAAGCCGGGATATAGCGACGAATGAATTTACCTTGCGGATCAAAGCGCTGCGATTGGGTGGTGGGATTAAAAATCCGAAAGTAAGGCTGGGCATCACAGCCAGAAGAAGAGGCCCACTGCCAGCCACCATTGTTCGACGAGAGCTCAAAATCATTGAGGTGCTTCGCAAAGTAGGCTTCGCCCAGTCGCCAATCAATACCCAGGTCTTTTGTTAAGAAACTCGCCACAATCATGCGTAGGCGATTGTGCATATAGCCGCTTTGATTGAGCTGGTGCATAGCAGCGTCGACCAGGGGATAGCCAGTCTTGCCATCGCACCAAGCCGCAAAGCGTTTCTTGGCAATGGCGCCACTCTCCCAAACGATGTCATCGTAATCGGGCTTAAAGGTAGCACCGCTGGCGAGGCGAGGGTGATTTGCCAAAATCATGAAATAAAAGTCACGCCAAATCAGTTCGCTGAGCCAGATGGTGGCACCCATACTGCCACCGAGCATCCGCCGATGGGCTTCTCTTACCAAACCCCGAATCGAGAGCATGCCAAAGCGTAAGTGGGTGGATAAATAACTCACACCCTTGATTGCCGGAAAATCCCGCCCAATTTGGTATTGATCGATGCGCTTCAAAAAATCTTCTAAAAAGGATTGACCACCATCAGACCCGGGTGGTAGATAGCTTTCAATACCGGTTGCACAAAAGCCCATCGACTCTAGTGATGGAATGCCTAAATCTAGTTTTTTTGGAATGGCGGCAAATTGCCCTGGCTTTGCCTTGCATGCATGCGGCGCAAGATCACCCTCATTGAGGCGTTTAAGCCAGGCATTTTTATAGGGCGTAAATACCGAAAATACTGTGCTTGAATTGGTGAGAACTTCCTTCTTTTCAAAGATCACTTGGTCTTTGAATGTCTCAAAGGAAATGCCTTGCTTTTCAAGGGAGGATGCAATCACGGCATCGCGCTCAATTGCACTGGGCTCATAGTCGTGATTGACCATCACACAAGAAACCCCCAGCTCACTCGCAATTTTGGGAATGCATTCAGTTGGCTTGCCATATCGAACAATGAGGCCGCCACCCTGTTTGCAAAGCGCTTCATCGATTTGACTTATCCCTTGCCAAATAAAGTCTACTCGGCGATCTGCTGTGAGGGCAGTACTTTTACTGTCCTTTAGGGGGTCTAAGATAGTCGTATCAAATACAAACATGACCCAAACCGATTTGCTGGATGCAAGCGCATGGCTTAGCGCAGCATGGTCATAAAGCCGTAAATCACGGCGCAGCCAAACGAGGCTAGCGGGATGAGAATGCGGAGAAGTTGGGGTATTCGATAGGGTCATAGCCGCTATCTTAGGGCTTAATTTGAATTGGGGTGAAACTTAAGCAAAGTAGTAGTTTAAAAACCCTGAATATTGATCCTAAGCTTGTTAGAACATCCTGTAACTTTTGCACATACGGCACTCAATCAATTAGCAGTACTTTACAAAGCGTACGTTTTAACGTACCATAATCGAAAGGAGTGATTTTATGACTACTATCACCGCAAGTGAAGCCAGAGCCGGGCTTTATCGCTTAATTGACCAGACAGCAGAAACACATAAGCCCGTACTGATATCGGGTAAAAGGACAAATGCCGTTTTGGTTTCAGAAGAGGATTGGAGTGCAATTCAGGAAACGCTATATCTATTAGCAATTCCGGGGATGCGTGAGTCGATTAAAGAGTCGATGGCTGAGCCATTAGCTAAAAGTAAAAGGGTATTGAAGTGGTGACATGGAATGTAGCCTATTCCAAATTCGCTCTCAAGGACGCTAAAAAAATTTCAGCAGCTGGGCTGCGAGAGAAAGCGCAGGCTTTATTAGAAATCTTAGAGAAAGATCCGTTTCAAAATCCGCGCCCATATGAAAAGTTGGTTGGTGATTTGAGGGGAACTTATTCTCGCCGAATTAATATTCAACACCGTTTAGTTTATGAGGTTTTTCGGAAAGAAAAAGCGGTGCGCATTCTAAGAATGTGGACGCATTATGAATAATGGACTCATCGTAGCGCTTATAGAAAAAGCCAGAAGCAGTCTTATCTAGAGCATGGCTTTCATTGTATTTCTCTTGTTTTTGAGTACTTTAACCCTGCGTGGAATCAATTATCAGAATGGATAGTATTTTTTTCGTTTTCTCCAAGATAGTGCACATCCTGATTGAGCCCCTCAATTGGCTCATGATTCTGATTGCGCTAGCGCTACTATTTTTATTGCTACGCAAGAATCACCTGGTGCGGCGAGCATTGGGCATTGCACTCTGTTTGGGTTTCTTCATTGGCTATATGCCGACTTCACAATTTGCGATGCGCATCTTGGAGGATGCGGTGCCGCAGACGCCATTAATGCCAGAGGTATTCAATCAGATCGGCGGTATTCTGATATTGGGCGGTGCGATCGAAGGCGGCCCCATTACACGAGACCGCGGCGAAGTCATGATTAGGGCCTCAGCAGAGCGGGTAACAAAAGCATTTCAGCTGCTACGCCAGCATCCGGAGCTGCCATTTATCGCCAGCGGTTATTCGGGCCGCTTACTGCCGCAAGGACCTTCTGAAGCCGATGCGTTTAAACAGTTGCTGCAAGAGCAGGGCCTAGGTAGTCATCCCGGTTATTACGAGAATCAATCGCGCAATACCTATGAGAATATGCTTTATTCCAAAAAAATCATCGAGGGGATTGCAGAAAAAGAAAATACTCCCGTTAAGCCTTGGCTCTTAATCACTTCTGCGCGGCATATGTTGCGCTCGATGCAGGTGGCGCATAAACAGGGCCTGATTCTCTTGCCCGTATTGGTGGATTACCAAACCAGCCATTCCTACTCGTGGCATCACTTTGATTTGGTCGAAGGCGGTGAGCAGTGGAATTGGTGGATCCATGAACTGATAGGGATAGCCGCATATTGGATTACCGGTAAAGTGGCATTTTCGGTAAAATGAAATGACATGAGCGCTCCCAAGAAAACCTCCGGTAGCAAGAGCCCAGCTGACGCAGAAGGCCCAGGTTCGGCCTCGGCTTACCCAGATGCGCTGCCACAGCCTAGCGCCCAATTGACTAATCAATTTTTACTCGCCATGCCTGGCATGCTGGATGAGCAGTTTGCGGGTTCGGTGGTTTACCTCTTTGAGCACAATGCCAAAGGCGCTATGGGTCTCGTAGTAAATCGCCCGACCGATGTCAATTTATCAACCTTGCTGGATAAAATCGAACTCAAGCTAGAGATCACACCGTTTGCTGATCAAGCTGTCTATTTTGGCGGCCCTGTGCAAACCGAACGCGGCTTTGTATTGCATGAACCGTCGCACTTCAGTGCTACAGATGCTGGGACTAGTGTTGATCCTTCAGTTAATACTGCTGCAAGTTATAGCTCATCCTTAACGGTACCGGGTGGCCTCACCATGACGACCTCCAAAGATGTGCTCGAAGCCGTCGCTAAAGGCAATGGCCCAAAACGTTTCATCATGACCCTGGGTTACGCGGGCTGGGGCGCTGGCCAGTTAGAGGAAGAGATTGCCCTCAATGGCTGGATTAATGCCGAGCTCAGTCGCGCGCAAATGGCTGAGATCATTTTCAATACACCGGCAGCGCAGCGCTATCAGCGCGCCATGCAAGCCCTGGGTTTTGATCCTGCCGATCTATCAGGACAAGTAGGACATGCATGATGCATTCAATGCATCGAAGCGCATAGCCCAGTCAATCCAGTAGATAAACCACTTAACTTTAAAACCAATCATCAAAGCCATTACTGCCCTCGCATTTGATTTTGGCACTCGCCGGATTGGTTTGGCGGTGGGCAATTCCATTACAGGCTCGAGTCAAGCATTGACTCCTATTACTGCCGATCAGGATGATCTCCGGTTTGCTCTGATCGCTGCTCAAATAAAAGAATGGGCGCCGGATCAAGTAGTAGTGGGTCTACCGTGCCACCCCGATGGTGCGGAGCACGCGATGACGGCAAAAGCACGGCGCTTTGGCAATCAACTCCATGGGCGTTTTGGTTTACCCGTTGCTTGGGTCGACGAGCGCTACACCTCGGCTGTAATTGAAAACGATCCCAGTTTAAAGAAAAGCCAAGCGAGCAAGAAAGATGGAGGTCTTGACTCTGAATCAGCCAGATTAATTTTGGAGCAATATTTTTTGGAGCGTTTATCAAGCAAGTAATTGCCTTGCAAAAATAGTCAAGCAAACAGAAATTACAAGATGATTGGCTATAAAACTAGTGTAGCTAATTTAGCCAATACATCGTCCATCACATCGGTCGAAACACGCTCGAGTTTTTTCGCTTTTCGCGCCACTAAGTCAAGCACCCTTGGCTGATCACAGCGAACTACGCCCACTGTTTTAGTCCCGATTAGGTCTACTGTAAATCCAGCCACCCTAGCAAAATTACCACCCGTAGTGATAGGCACCACAAGAGGTGTCTTGGTTAGTTTATTAAAAGGTTCTGGCGATATCACCAGCACAGGGCGAACCCCCTTTTGTTCATGGCCGGAAGTGGGATCCAGAGAAACTAAATAAATATCGCCTCGATTCATTACAAAATCTCATTGCCTACTGGAGCAAGGTTTAGCCACTGCTTATCCTCTTTAGGCATTTTTGCTTTTGCATCGCATTTTGCTAATAAATCGACCAATTGATAATTAGGCTTGGTGATGGGCTTTACCACCAGTTGGCCCTCTAGAAGTGCAACATCGACCATTGATCCCGAGGCAATCTTTAGCTCCTTTAAAAATACCGGAGGTAAGGCAATCATTACGGATCCACCTACTTTTCTTAAATTGGTTTGCATTGCTGACTCCTATTAGTTATATGTAAATATAACATGTATTTGACTCCGTTGCAATTTATTATATAAATATATAACTAGATCAACCGATTGGATATTTCCTAAAGCGTGAAAAAAGGATTGCGACCTCGATTCCAAGTCGTCCAGATGGATTGTGGAGCAGTATTTTTTGGAGCGTTTGGCCGACAAATAATAGGGCAGTCAAAAGCTGTATTAGCTATTGAAGTCAGCATTTAAGTCAAAAATGCAGACCGCATTAATTCGATATCACCCCTTGGGATGGCTAGTGTTTTCGCTACTCTTTCCCATTGGCGAGTGACTTCCAAAACCTCATTCATAATCAGAGCCGCTTGATCGGTGCTTAGTTCGTAATATGGGGCTGTGCTAATGACGCTTTCCAGGGAGGCGCGATTGTCGCTTATATCTAAATTGAGGGCATGCTCTGCTTTATCAATGTTTGGATTTAGATCAAAAGAGGGAGAGAGACGCCAGCCATCTGGCATCAGAATAAAGCCATGATTTCGTAAGTGGTCGTCTCGATTGCTGATAGCCACATTAAAAACCACCCTGCGAAACAGTTGCGCCAAATTATCCTTAATAAAGCCCATTGCACCGCGAGTCATGATGAATTGGGCGATATCAAGGTAACTTGCATCATCACTGCTTACCTTTTTCAGCATGGTCATAGCCGAGGCATAGTGAATGCGTCTGCCACCTTGGCGATCAAAGCGTTTGACAGCAAAGGTTCTGTAGTCACTACTCAGCTTGAGTAATTTTGCTGCAGGCATTTGGATTTTGGCGCGCGTGGCGAGTGTATGAGCCAACATCTCCCAGGCGCCAATATCCCGTTCATCATCCTTTGCCGGAAATTTAGCAATCCAAAGTGACCCATCCTGCTCGGTAAAATTGGCTTTTGGTCTTGCGCCACCGAGAGAGGCTCCAGGCGCAACCAAAACTCGGAGCCATTTCCTTAGATTATCTAAATCATCTATTTTTTTATCGCTGAGTTGCCGAGCAATATTTTCTAGTTTTGCTAGCTCTGCCACGGGAGGTGCGGATAAGGCATGCGCAGCCAGAAACACATTGCTACCAGGATATTTAAATCGCAGTGCGCCTTGCCTCGTTTGATCTTGTACTCCAATCAGATAGTCCCACGCATAGAGTGTACGAGCCTGACGTCCATCGTCTTTGGCTTCCATTGCTTCCCTGCGCTTCATTAAGGTTTGGCCCCAACGATCGGGAGAGGAATCTAAGAAAACACCAAAATTACCTTGCACAGGATTGGGATGAAAGACGGACTGATCGAGAGATAAATCGGGGTCAATATCAAAACGCTGCGGGTGCGCTAGCCATGCTTCGTCATACTGAAAGCGAACATTACCCCGGTCGTGCTGTAGATAACCAATCTTGACGGGATCGATTGCTATAAAGCCCACATCAATCCAAACCTCTAGGTCCAGATTAGCCATTCTGTACCCTTGCTTTTGACAGAGCTAAATCCTGAAGACGGCGCCCAAGCGCATCATCTTTGGCAAGTAAATTGAAGTCATCTTGGAGTTGAAGGGCCGCCATGATCCTGAGGTAAGTTCCTATTGCTACCGCAGGAAACCCTTTTTCCGCCCGGTGCAAAGTCATTCGAGAGATGGAGGAGCGCTCAGCCAAGGTATCTGCTGATATGCCGCGGCGCAAACGGGCAAGCCTGATTCGCTCACCTAAATTGGCGAGAATTTTTTGTTCAGACGGAAAGATGGGCTGAGGCTTACTGGGCATGTATCACATTATATATAAATAAAGGCTAATTTGTATATAATGTGATACAAAATATAAGAAAAAGGTATCTTATGGCAATCAGCCGGTGTCTTCGATAGGTGTAATTGTTCTTTCCTGGCCCCGAATCTGTGCAACTAGGGGCTTTATCTTGTCAGGCGGCTCTACTTCGATAGGTAATCCGAAAAAATATCCAATCCCCTTACCATCTAAATTCCTTTTCTAAATCGCTGAGTGCGAGTTCAATTCTGGAATCACCGCTATCCCTAAAGCTGAGCCATAAAGAAAGGGAATCTATACACGGCGTACCAGATGAAGTTACGTTTGTGCCCCGCTGCATTCGCGGCTCATATGCCCAAATTTGGTAACACGTAGCCCCAGGTTCTTTTTCAGGCAAGACCGCAATCCTCGCTTGATTTTCTCGCCATTGCGCAGGGGAGAGAGCATAGCAAGTTTCTTGATCCGCATTCACCATGGTGAGTTTGGAAAGAGCTGAAATACCTGCCAGACAAGTCTCGGAAGAGCGTAAGAAAACCGGACTGTGAGTCCATATTTCAGATTTCACAGGTGACCTTAAGAACGGCTTTGCTTTTTGCCAAATGACTTCATGCCCATCGTTGCTGCGTAGGTATTTGCGACGACCCAAACTGAACTCCTCAAATAATCCAAGTTCAACTAATTCAGTAACAACCCGAGAGGCGGTCATATTGGAATACCGCAAAGTCATCGCAACTTCGCTTGGTGACCACTCTGATGCTAGAGCTTGGTTTTGCAGAAACCACAATAGCATCGCTTGCGTTGCTGGGTTCAGTGCGCGGACAGGCACTTTTCTCTGGCGATGAAAGTACTCGCGCAAATCAATACCCAGCTCCATCAGATAAAGCTGATTACCTGGCACCAAAAAAGAAATCTTTTGCTCAATTAAGTAGCGTCTTTCATAGGATGCCAAGGATTCAAAACAAAGCACCAAGAGTTCGTCCTTGGGCATGTGCGTTAAAGCAGTGCGGATTTGCCGTAAAGGGGTGTCTTTTTTGGGGATGGCTAGAGTGACTAAGTGCCGCCCTAACTCCATTTGTAAAAATACAAACTCGTCTTGAAGCAGGTAAGGCAATTGCTGAGTCTTGGGGTAATCGACTAATGTCAGATTAGTCAGCCCAAGGGTGCCGCCCAGGTACTGGGCGATGGATTCTTTTGATATTAACATAATTAAAGCACGATAACATAACTTATGTTATCGTGCAAATTATTGTTTAATACTAGTAGGCAGGCACATTAAGTGCGCTAACAACTATTTAGTTAAGGCCTCAATATTCCATGCTTTTTTGAGCTTGTTGATCAGACCTCTATCCATGCGGTCGGCGTATGTTTTAAGAGTCTCTAATTTCATTTCATCAATGCGCTCAATCACATCCTGCGGATGCGTGAGCATGCAGCTTGTTTTTCCAAATTCAATTAACTCAGCAATGCTGGGATAGCGTTTTGTTTTGAACATATTTAAAGCCATCGTATTGTCGACTTTAGTTGCCCCTGTTCGTGGGTTTTGTATTTCGTAGATCGAGGTTGTTACCACATCGTATAGCGGTGAAAGTGTAATTGATGCCTCGGGCGTTTCGTAGAGCAGTGAGAAGTTCTTGAGGTGAGCATCTCCGTTGCGTAGCAATACCGATAAAGCAATGTATTCAAATAAGCGGACTTTACTTTCAGGGGCATTTGATTTACAAAAAGTATCTATTGCCTTTGCAATTCCCTCATAACTACCTTGGTACTTTTCTTCGGTCGTCTTGCCCATGAGAACGGCCATGTCTTCCAGTCCTAGCCGTTCACCGCTGGCACTAATATCAAAGCGCTTCATGATGAACAGCTCGCCATTCTTTGACAACTCAAATTCAGGTACACGAATACCCGCCCGTCGAGCCACTTCCATACACATAAACTCATTTTGAGCTAAGTGGGGATAGTCGTCACCCGCCGCTTTGATAATGTATTGCGAAGTGGATACGGTTGACCGATCGCTGATCGGGGCGATCACTTTCGGCTGAAACCCAGAAATACCAGAGTCAAAATAGCGATCCACTAAAAACGCGAATAATTCTTCTGATGCGCTGGAGGATAGGATCTCTTCTTTGGAGATGATGGCTTTATTGGAGGTAGTTTCGAGGTCATTTGGATCGCGGTATTGCAAACGCCCAATTTGGTTGGCTCCTGTAAGCTTGAGGAGCATCATGTCATCAAGGTAAAGTGATTTGGAGAACCGTGTCTTTAGGTAGTCTAGTAAATAACCCTCAGGCTTATTCATCTGAAATATCGAGAATAGACCACCGCTAGAGTAGCTCTCAGCCCGAATAGGTAATACGAGAGAGGCTTCTGCCGTACGCTCGGTGGTTTGGTAGTTAAACGTAAAGCGCGCTTCCTTACTCAGCTCACCTGAATGGCCTTGCGGGGTGCTGATGTGAAGACGCTGTACGCGATCAGACTTCATCGAAAGTCTCTCTTAACCGGTCGTAATCTAGACGTACATCGTCAATCCGCAAGCACTTCCCGAGGGAAGTGCAGGTTTGAAGGAGGGTATGGGCGCTGATATTTTCACCTGCCTCTAATTGGATGATGGTTTCGCGACGCAAGCCGGCTTTTTTAGCCAGCTCGGCCTGAGTGAGTCCTAGCGCTTTCCGCTCCATGCGGATAGCTTGCCCTAATTCACGCAAATTGAATATATTGTTAGTCATAGTAAACATATTATCATAAAAACACAAAAAAGATATATATAACTAACATTTAAAACAGAATAATACGGTATGAGCCCCCAAGAGTACCCGTCAGTTGAAAAAGCTCCGCATGCACACTATTAATGCCGAATAAGTCTAATCTTCCCTTGAATTGCCACTATCAATGTACTTTTAGCGTCGCGCTTACAAAAAACAGCCCCCAATACCCCCAGCACAATAAAATATGCATCAATGCGCTTATGTGCTGAGGCTGTAATGCAGCAGAGCAGTGTAATAACCTGCATAAATTTGTATCAAGTTGCAAACCAGCAGAGCAGCACACAAGATAAACCCTTTCAGGACACCAGGATGGACGCCGAGTTACTGTACAAAAAGCTGCTAGCCCATCTGCAGGCCCGAACATCCAAAGCCAATCCGCCATTTCTGCTTGCCGGTTTAGCAATTGGAGGTGCTTGGATTGCTGAGCGCTTGGCACGCGATTTAGGCCTTCCAAACTTCGGTGTGATCAATGTCGCCTTTCATCGGGATGACTATGCCGAAAAGGGCTTGGCTGCAATGCGCTCGGCAGACGGTATGGCTACCCATCTTCCGTTTGAGGTGGCGGGCGCGCACATCGTACTGATTGACGATGTACTGCTGACCGGCAGAACGGTGCGCGCCGCCTTAAATGAATTATTTGATTTTGGCCGCCCAGCCAGTGTCGAGTTGATGGTGCTGGCGGATCGCGGTAAGCGCGAGTTGCCAATAGCAGCCGACTTTGTGGGTGAGCATGTGAGCGTGCCAGACCACCAGATACTCGCATTAGAAAAACACAGTTCAGATGCAAAAGGCGACCAATACACATTCCGCTTTGTTCTGGAGGAACAAGCATGAGTATCGAAGCGAATCAGACCAAGCAAGCCATGCAGACCAATCAAATAAATGAGGCAGGTGAGCTTACGCATTTGCTGACCTTAGAGGGCATGCCCAAAGAGCAGATTCTGCATATTCTGGATACAGCTCAGCAGTTTGTTAGTGTGACCGATCCAGCGCGCGAAGTAAAAAAAGTACCGCTACTCAGAGGCAAGAGCGTGTTTAACCTCTTTTTTGAAAACTCCACCCGCACACGCACGACCTTTGAGATTGCCGCCAAGCGTTTGTCGGCTGATGTGATTAATTTAGACATTTCGACCTCGTCGACTACCAAGGGAGAGAGTCTGATTGACACGATCGATAATTTGATTGCGATGCAGGCGGACATCTTTGTCGTGCGCCACAGTGTATCGCGGGCGCCGATTGAGATTGCCAATCATGTGCCACCCTATGTGCATGTGATTAATGCGGGCGATGGCAGCCATCAGCACCCGACGCAGGGCTTACTCGACATGTACACCATGCGCCACTTTAAGCAGGACTTTAGTAAGCTCAAGGTGGCGATCGTGGGCGACATCGTCCATAGCCGGGTAGCCAAGTCCAATATTCATGCGCTGACAGCATTGGGCTGTACCGATATCCGAGCGATTGGCCCAGAAAGCCTATTGCCTAATGATTTAGATATGCTGGGCGTGAAAGTTTTTCACAGCATGGAAGAGGGCTTACGCGGCGTAGACGTGGTGATGACCCTGCGCATTCAGAAAGAACGCATGGAGGCTGGCAAGGTTCCTGAGGGAGATGCCTTCTTTACGCAGTTTGGTTTAACTGAAGAGCGCCTCGCTTTAGCCAAGCCCGATGCGATTGTGATGCATCCTGGCCCGATGAACCGCGGTGTGGAGATCGATTCCAAAGTCGCAGATGGCGCGCAGTCGGTCATTCTCAAGCAAGTGACCTTTGGTATTGCAGTACGCATGGCGGTGATGTCGATTGTGGCGGGTAATTAAAAGTGCACGATTAAGAACACAAAATTAAAACAGTGACGGCTCCATTACCGCAGATTACTAAGCACAAGCGCTGGCTCATTCTGTCGCACGCATTCAATATGGATGGCCGGGCGGCGAGTCAAACGATTACCGATAAGATTCCTTATTTTCTAGAGGCTGGAGTAAAGCCTATCGTATTTAGTTCTATTACTGGCATCAAAGACACCCGCTTTCCGCACTACCAATTTTTAGCCTGGGGGCCAGCTGCTTTTCGCTTTGACTTTCGGCATTGGTTTGCCAATCAATACGGTCGGGGCCTGCTCTATAAAGTCGTGACAACTACCGTTTCCGTCTTACTGGCGCCATTCATTGCCTTGGAGCGAATGCTGCTCGGCCTATCTAGTCAGTGGTCCTGGGCAATGCCTGCTTACCTGCATGGAAAAAAGCGCATCCGAGATAAGCAAGTGGATTTAGTCTATTCCACAGCGGGCGCTTGGTCTGCGCAGCTGGCTGCCTTGTGGCTCAAAAAAAGTACCGGTGTCTTTTGGATGACCGAGATACATGATCCACTCGTTATCCGTAATAGCCCAGACGATTTGGGGTTTGTAATACCCAGTAATCGCGATGCCCGATTCCGAAAGTGGTTAGAAGCCCAAATCTGCAAACATGCCGATCTCGCCTGGTGGTTTACCGATGGCGCCGTGCATTACGCCAAACTCCGCAATCCCAATTTAAATGAACCCGGTAATGCCAAAGGGGTGATGGTGATTCCGGGGGCAGAGCCGCCCGGAGCTGCTGAGGAAATAAACTCAACCACTAAGCAGGAAGAAAAAAAGCAAGTAGAAGAACAAGTAAAAGAAATGCGACCCCATCACTACGGAGCACATTTGGTAATTAGTCACTTTGGCTCCTTGGCCAAGAACCGCTCCATTTCGACGATCCTCAATCGACTACCCATTCTCTTTAAAAACCATCCGCAAGCGCGCAATGCTATTCAGGTACATGTGTACGGAGCCAAGGTTGACTCCCTAACTGCAGATGCCATTAGTCAGCATGGGTTTGCAGATCTGGTGATCGAGCATGGCCGGATTGAAAAAGATCCCGTCACCGGTAAGTCGGGGCGCGAGCGCATTGCGGAGCGCATGCAGGCCTCGGATGTACTTTTACTGCTGCACGGCGACGATGAGTGGTGCGCAGAATATATTCCATCCAAGATGTATGAGTACTTTTGGATGGGCAGGCCGATTTTGGCCATCACCCACCGCAATCCCCAGATGAATGCCTTGCTAGCCGAGCGCAATGCCTACATTAGCGCTGCCGATGATGCAGCTTCAATTGATGGGGCCCTAGAGCGAATTTGGCTAGACTGGCAGCAGAAAAACCTCATTCAATTGACCTGGAAGCCAATTGGGGTGGATCAGGCTGCGCAAAGAATCTTACAATTGTTAGAGCCCATGCAAACAGCAAAAGCCGCATGAAACTGACCAGGCCATTATTTCAATCGATTTCTTCACTAAGTTAATTCCTATTCTATGACCAATCAACCTGTGCGCAATCTTGTTCTGTACAGCTGTACCTTTCGAAAAGATCTAAACCGAACGGTGAAATTGGCACAGAGTATTCAGAAGCACAATAGGGCCAACATTCCGTTTTACGTATCGGTTCCCGAAGAAGATGTTTCCCTCTTTAAAGAACACCTCTCTGCATTTGATGTGACGGTCTTTAATGAAAAAGAGATATTTGAAAAAAACCCGAAATTAGATATCGCAAAGTTGTATCAAATCCGCGGTGGTCTGCGCCAACAGGTCATCAAGTCGGAATTCTGGCGCTTGGGTTTATCGGAAAACTATTTAGTACTGGATGCGGATTGCGTCTTTATTCGGGATTTTGATGAGCGTGACTTTATTGTCAAAGATGACATTCCGTATTCGATCGTTCATGAGGGCAGGGATGTCTTACAAGCAACCGATCGATTTGGCCCCAAGCAAATTCGCCAGCATTTTTTAAATGACCGTGTACCTATTCGGCAGGCTTTGGGTAGAGAAGGCGTGACCTATGACTTTGGCTATGCCCCCTTTTTATGGAGCACCAAGGTATGGCAATCCTTGGATAGCAATTACCTCACGCCCAATGGCATGAGCTTTTTGGATGCCGTTGAGCTCTGTGGCTCCGAGTTCACCTGGTATGGAGAATCCTTAATCAATTTCAGGGCTATTCCTATCTACCCTAGAGAGCAGCTCTTTAAGCATTACCACTACGAGCACCAGCTGTGGGCCGATCAGCTACTAGGTTATACCGAAGCCATCCTCGCTAAAGACTGCCTAGGGGTGGTCTATCAATCCAATTGGGAAAGTTGGGGTGACTATGGCCCCAGCAATAAAAGCGTTTCCTCGCGGGTCTTGCGTTCAACCAAGCGCCTTCTCAAAAAACTGTACTTTAAGTTGCGCATTCTGACCCGTATCTTGGGATGAGCTCCCCCTTATGAGCGTCCCTTTACTCGATTTATCTGCAATCACCTTACTCTGCGTTGAAACCAGAGATCCAGCCCTGGCGCATTTTGCAATGCAGAAGTGTACCCAGCATGCACGCTTTGGCAAGATGGTGCTCATTACGGATTTAGCTAAGCTGAGTAATCGGTTAGATGATCAAGCCAGCAATCAAGAAGAAGGGCAAGCAGAAGAGCAAGCAGAAGATCAAGAGAAAAAACAGCAGGTAGGTCAACAGGCAAATCAAAAAGTAGCGAGGTTACAGGGCGTTGACTATGTTCAGGCTCCGCCAATCAATACCACCAAAGACTATTCAAATTTGCTGCTTACCGGTTTACGCCAATACGTCTCGGGTACGCACGTTTTGATCATTCAGTGGGATAGCTTCATTCTTCATCCTGAGCTGTGGACCAATGACTTTTTGCAATACGACTACATCGGTGCGGTTTGGCCGCATCACCCCGATACGCCAGTAGGAAATGGCGGCTTTTCGCTCCGCTCAGTCAGGTTACTTGAGGCATTAGAGAGCCCGGCGATCACTAAGCGCCACCCTGAAGACTTTTGCATCTGCGACGATAACAAAGCAACTTTAGAAAATCAGTTCGGCATTCGGTTTGCGCCAAGCAATGTCGCAGAGCAGTTTGCCGTAGAGCGAACGGAATGGCACCCTGCCTTTGGATTTCATGGGTTTTTTAACTTCGGCAAAGTACTGAATTCGCACGAGCTCACTGAATTTCTGCATCTACTTCCCGATGCCTATTTGGGTGGGGTGGATACCTACGACTTAATGCAGTATTTGATTAAACACCAGAATAGAGTGCTTGCTGAGTCGATTTGGAAGCGTGTGAAATTTCGGTGGAAGATGCGGAAAAATTACCTTCGGACTAAATTTAAGTTAATGAATTAATACCATTGCAAGTAGATATAAAATCAATAAACAAGAATGATTCTGCAGTTGTCATTAAGCTTGCCCCTATAACAGCAGCAGTATTTGAAATGAGTGGATCTAAAAAAGCATGAAAAAAGTAACAAATAATCCGTTCATTGCTAGCTTTCTCAATAATAAGTACCGGGATTTGATTCTGAAGCCAGCGCTAAAACTGCTGAATCGAAATCAAAACAAAGCCCAATGCCACTTTTGGACTATGCCTTACGACTCCATCTGCCAAGCCATCATCCTCAATGGTTTTTATGAGCGTGAGCTATTGCAGGGCATGTGCGCATTAGTAAAGGATAAAAACGGAATTGCCCTTGATATTGGGGCCAATATCGGCAATCACAGCCTATTTTTTTCCAAGCACTTTGACGCCGTTATCTCCTTTGAGCCGGTACCCAATAACTGCCTTCTCCTCAAGGCTAATCTATTCTTAAACCAGATTCAAAATATCACTCTGGTTGAGAAAGCCCTATCCGATACCAATACCAAAATGGGTATCGATAAAGGTAATTCCAGAAATACAAATAACACTATTTCCGAATTGCATAAAAAAGATGAAGACGCTGCTAATCAAATCATGGTTGATGTGGTGGTAGGTGATGCGGAGCTTGAAACATTAAACCTGACCCAAAAAATCACCCTGATTAAGATCGATGTAGAGGGTCATGAGCCGTTTGTGGTGGCAGGCCTTAGAAAAACAATTGGCACCCACCAACCCATTGTCTATTGGGAGGCCTTTAGCAAAGACGAGGCTGAAAAGACCAAGGCATTACTGATGGAGATGGGATACAGCAACTTTTATCACCTGACCACTAAAAAATACCAGAGTCGCCTCCTGAATAAGCTCATTAAATCGTTTACAAACGCAGCCTACCTTGTTGAGTTTGAGCAGTGCACCCAATTTGATAGTATGAATGTGGCCTCAGTGGCGAAGTTAATGTAGCAAGTGCTTATTATTGAGCAGCTCAAAGCGAACCAAAAACCGTCAAGGAAACGAATGCAATTCAGCAGTAAAGTTACAGGCTTAGATAAAACCGGCTTAGCGTTGGTGCTGATTAGTTCCGCCCTCTTAGGCATATGGGCAACCATGAATACCATTGCTTTACGCAATGTCCTGCTTTGGGTCGGCACTGTAATTGCCCTTGCGTATTGGTGGAATTGGTTTAAGACCAATAAAGCCCAGCACACTTTACCCACACTTTCATGGCTTTATTTGCTACCAGTGATACTGATTGCACTCATGTTTATTTGGGTAGTGTTGCACTATTTCTTGTTTGCACAAAATCCCCAGCTGCAGTTCAGTGAATTGAAAAGTACCTGGCTTCGATCCTTTTTGGCGGTCATCCTCGGTTCTGCAACGGGGGTAGCACTCAATCGCAATAGCCGTTTTATGCCCTGGCTCTGGCTTGGTCTTCTGCTCAGTTTTATCGTGCTGATCTATCAATACATTCCAAAAGCAATAGCCAAGCAAAGCCTCTTTGCGGTCGATTGGTTTGGTGATTACATTTTCTGGGCAAAGTTCAGTGGCGTCTTAGCTGGAACCATTCTGATTGCTGGCCTTTTGGGCTTATTAATTGATTCTATTTGGCAGAGCAAAAGAAGGGCAAATGACATTCAATTAAAAAGCAATGCCAATCGCAAAAAAATAAAGACCAGACTCATACATAGAATTGCAATGCCAATCTATGTTTTTATAGGCATCTGTCTTGCTGCCTACGCATTTGTGTTTATCTTTGATGCAAAAGCAGGCGTAGGTATGGCCTTTATTCTGATTGCATTCTGGCTTGGAATTGGCCTTCTCTTTATTTTAAAAAATGCCGCATTAGAACAGGATAAACAGCGCAGAAGAGCGTTCTTAACAAAGTCTTTAATTGTGTTTTTCCTAGTGGTAGCCAGCTTATTCTGGTTTACCGCAAAACATATTAAAAATAACCCGGGATGGGGAAGTTTGTTTGAGGATATGGCTATGGGTTACCAAATTGAACGGTATCCAAATTGGAAGGATCCCATCGGACTGGGTGAGCCTCTGCGTGCCGATGGTAGTAGGGTGGAGGGGAGTGCTTATGTAAGGGTGGCTTGGGCGCGTGCGGGTCTCGAGGTGATATGCAGGCACCCCCTGGGCATTGGTGTTTTTCGCCATTTCCATATTCAAGTCAAAGATCGAGCGCCTAATATCGGCGATATTGTGGTCTACACTCATTCCGCCTGGGTTGATATTGGACTTGCTTTTGGGGTCCCTGGCCTAGCGTTAATGCCCATTGCCTTGACTGCTCTTTTATTATGCGCAGTGATTAACCCACGAATACGCTTTCGAGCTACGATCATTACCGTCGCAATTGCCATTCTTATTTTGTATCTGGTTGGTGAATACGCCTTCCAGCATGGCGTTGAAATTCTGTTTTATCTGTCCGGCCTGTTGTGCGGACTAGCCTTGCTTGATTACGCAAAGCTAAAGCCACTTAATGCCTAATTGAAGCTTTTCCTCAATGCCGACTAAGGTGAAATAGAATAGCTTTTAAATGTTTAAGAATCATAATTAATGTTAGTTAATTATTGGAGCAGCTAAGTGATTTTAGTAACTGGCGGCGCAGGTTTTATTGGCAGCAATTTTGTTCTCGATTGGCTCAAAGACCCAAAGGCCGAAGGCATTGTTAATTTAGACAAACTAACCTATGCGGGTAATTTAGCCACTCTTGATTCTGTAAAGAGTGACCCTCGGCATATTTTTGTGCATGGCGACATTGGCGATCAAGAGCTCGTTACCAAGCTGTTAAAAGAACATCAACCCAGGGCGATTGTGAACTTCGCGGCAGAGAGTCACGTTGATCGGTCGATTCATGGTCCCGCGGAGTTTGTGCAAACCAATATTGTCGGCACCTTTAATTTACTCGAGTGCGCAAGAAGCTATTGGAATACTTTAGATGAAAGCAAAAAAGCAGACTTCCGCTTTCATCATGTCTCGACGGATGAGGTGTATGGCTCACTTTCAGCAACGGCACCAGCGTTTACCGAAACCCATCCTTATGAGCCCAATAGCCCGTATTCTGCTTCAAAAGCGGCATCCGATCATTTAGTGCGGGCCTGGTTTCATACCTATGGCTTTCCGGTCATTACCACTAATTGCTCGAATAACTACGGCCCTTACCATTTCCCCGAAAAGCTGATTCCGCTGGTGATTCTCAATGCTTTAAACGGTAAGCCTTTGCCTATTTATGGTGATGGTCAGCAGATACGCGATTGGCTCTACGTCGGCGATCACTGCTCTGCCATTCGGGAAGTGCTTGCCAAGGGTAAGCTGGGCGAAACTTATAACATTGGCGGCTGGAATGAAAAAGCCAATATCGATGTGGTTAAAACCATTTGTAGTATCTTGGATGAACTCAAACCCAAAGCCGATGGCAAATCGTATGCTGAGCAAATTACTTTTGTAACAGACAGGCCAGGGCACGATCGCCGTTACGCGATTGATGCGAGTAAACTTAAGCGGGAACTGGGCTGGAAGCCAAAAGAAACCTTTGATACCGGCATCAAAAAAACGGTTCAGTGGTATTTAGATAATCCAGTTTGGATTGAGGGCGTGGTAAGCGGATCGTATCGCGAGTGGTTACAAAAACAATATAACTAAGTGCAAAGCTAAAACACAACTAAATTTATAGTTAGCTATGCAGCGATCTACACAACGAACTAGACAAGCATATAAACGGCCTATATGAAGATTCTCGTTTTTGGTAAAGATGGCCAGCTGGGTAAAGCGTTTAAGATCGTCTTTGATGCCAGTAAGTTAAATGAAATACACCGAATCCATTATGTTGGTCGCGCTGAATGCGATCTGAGCAATGCAGACGCGATTGCCGATTTACTCAATCGAACCAAGCCAGATTTGCTAATCAATGCTGCTGCTTATACATCGGTAGATAAGGCAGAAACAGAAGTCGATTTAGCCTATGCGATTAATGCTAAAGCCCCAGAGGTAATGGCAATCTATGTAAAACGCCATGGCGCTTCTTTCTTGCATTACTCCACTGACTACGTATTTGATGGCAGTAAGAAAACCCCCTATGTAGAGGGCGATACTCGAAATCCACTGGGTATCTACGGTAAAAGTAAGGCGGCTGGGGAAGAAGCAATTGAAGAAGTATTTGCTAATCTTCCTGCAAACTCGAGTGCGCAATACGGTATTTTAAGAACCAGCTGGGTGTATGGCAATGGGAGTAACTTCATACGTACGATTTTGCGCTTAGCCAAAGAGCGCGAAACCTTAAAAGTCATTGCCGATCAACATGGCGTCCCAACCAGCGCCGAATGGCTAGCTAAAGTGAGTCTGGATTTAGCGCTGGCCGAGAATGGCCAAATCAAGCCATTTCCGTCTGGCATTTACCATGCTGTTCCCAGCGGTCAGACCACGTGGCATGGTTTAGCCACATTGGCGGCCCAAGCTGCTGGGGAGGTAGGCATCCCTATAAAAGCTCAGCCTAAAGCCATTCAAGCCATTTTGGCTAGCGAGTACCCCTTACCCGCACCTAGGCCCATGAATTCCCGGATGGCAACTGGTCGCTTGCAGGCCTTATGGAAAGGCGATGCTGATATCAAAAAGCGGGCTCAATTACTGGAACCTTGGGATGGTTTGGTAAAGGCCTACGTACATCAGCTGGTTCACAGTAAACTCATTTAATGCGATTGTTTTTATAAAGGCTTAGTCGGCATGGCATCACATCCAGTTAATCGAAAGGGCATTATTTTGGCAGGGGGCTCGGGCACGCGCTTATATCCTGTCACGCAGGCTGTTTCTAAACAACTGATGCCGGTCTACGATAAACCGATGGTGTATTACCCCCTAACCACCTTGATGCTGGCAGGTATTCGGGATATTTTGCTAATTTCTACGCCGCACGATACACCCCGTTTTACTGAATTGCTTGGTGACGGTTCACAGTGGGGTTTAAATATTCAGTACTGCGTGCAGCCATCGCCCGATGGTTTGGCACAAGCTTTTACCTTGGGCAAGGACTTTGTAGGCAGCTCACCCAGCGCCTTAGTACTTGGCGACAATATCTTCTATGGCCAGGAGTTAGTTGAGCAGCTGGGCAGTGCCAACAATAAAACTGCAGGCGCTACGATCTTTGCCTATCACGTAACTGATCCGGAACGTTATGGCGTAGTGGAATTCGATAAAGATTACAAAGCTCTTTCGATTGAAGAAAAACCGCTAAAGCCACGCAGTAGCTATGCGGTAACCGGCCTGTATTTTTATGACAATCAGGTGTGTGACATTGCTGCCTCAATTAAGCCCAGTGCCAGAGGCGAGCTTGAAATTACTGACGTCAATCGGGTCTATCTCGATAAAAACCAACTCAATGTCGAGATCATGGGCCGCGGCTTTGCCTGGCTCGACACTGGAACGCACGACTCCTTGCTGGATGCTGCTGGCTTTATTGCGACTCTCCAAAAACGTCAAGGCCTAATGGTGGCTTGCCCAGAAGAAATTGCGTATCGTCAGGGTTGGATTAGTACCGAGGCAGTGCAAAAAGTAGCCGATCAGCTCAAGAAAAACAGCTACGGCCAGTATCTAGTCAGAATACTGAACGAACTTAATACCAGCCCACAACCCATTGGCTTATCCAGCAAAAGGTAAAGTAATGACAGCCGATTCCAATCCAAAATTGCAGGTTACGCCTACCGCCATTCCAGAGGTTTTAATCATTGAGCCCAAGGTATTTGGTGATAACCGCGGCTGGTTTACTGAATCCTTTAATGCCAGTGACTTTGCAAATGCAAGCGGCCTGAATGTCCAGTTTGTTCAAGATAATCATTCTTTCTCTCGGCAGTGGACGCTACGGGGCATGCATTACCAGCTTAAGCATACCCAAGGCAAATTAGTGCGAGTCACTGTTGGCTCGGTATTTGATGTCGCGGTTGACATGAGAAAAGACTCCAGCAATTTTGGCAAATGGGTGGGCGTAGAGCTCTCAGCTGAAAACCATAAACAGCTGTGGGTGCCACCTGGTTTTGCCCATGGGTTTTTAGTGTTAACGGAAACTGCCGAGTTTTTATACAAAACAACGGATTACTATGATCCTAGTAGCGAAGCATGCCTGTCGTGGTGCGATCCCACAATCAACATCGATTGGCCTATTCCGCTGGGTAAACAGGCACTACTTAATGCTAAAGACGCTGCAGGATTGGCCTGGGCTCAGGCACCGAAGTTCTAATATCCCCACAGCGGTGAATTGACTGTCTTCGTCGTTGGCAAACAATACGATAATGCGGGTATGACTAGTCAGCTTCAAACCCCAGCTTCTGAATTAGTGCAAGCCTCTCAATCGCCAAAAATACTATTGGTGAAGCTCTCCTCGCTTGGTGATGTGTTGCATAACTTGCCGATCGTGTGGGATTTGCGCAAGCGCTTACCTCATGCCCAAATCGATTGGATTGTGGAGGAGGGCTACGTAAATCTACTGGAACCCCTCAAAACAACCGAAACATTTAGAGGTATTGATCGCATTATTCCGGTTGCCTTTCGGCGCTGGAGAAAAAATCTCCTCTCCATTAAAACCTGGCGTGCATTTTTTGCCATGCGCAAAGTATTGCAAGCTACCACCTACGATGTTGTTCTCGAGACGCAAGGCTTACTTAAGTCTGCTTTGGTGTGCGCACTGGCTAAAAAATCAGACAGTGGCATTGTGGCTGGCCTAGGAAATGCGACAGAGCATTCAGGCTATGAGCCAATGGCGAGAATGTTTTATACCCAATCGGTTCATGTGCCCATGAAATGCCATGCGATTGATCGTTCGCGCTGGGTAATGTGCTCAGCGTTTGATTGGCCGCTACTCAATCGTAACGATGAGCCCCCGCGTTTTTACCCTCAGTCGTTTGTGCAGCAGCTGCCCCCACTTCTATTTGAGGGCTTAAGAAAGCAGCCTAATGGCATGGCTGTGCCGTATGTGGTGTGCTTTCATTCGACCGCTAGGGCAGCCAAGCGCTGGCCCACTGAATGCTGGATTGAGTTAGGTAAGTTCATCTCGAGCCAGGGCTATCAAGTACTTTTTCCTTGGGGCAGCCCTGAAGAAATGAAAATCAGTGCACTTATAGCTAGCCAAGTTCCTGGAGCTGTTGTGCCGAGGGCCTTTTCGATTGAAGAGGCTTATCGATTAGTCACACATGCTGCGCTCACTATTGGGGTGGATACGGGATTAACCCATTTATCGGCAGTATTAGGCAAGCCCACCGTAGAAATTTATTGCGACTCACCGCGGTGGAAGACGGAAGGGTATTGGAGCCCAGCTATTTCCAATGTAGGAGACTATAAAAAGGCCCCAAATCTTGAGGATGTGATTGGGGCAATAAGAGTTGGTAACGGCATTATTTGTAACGAAAGTTAGATTTTTAACTATAATTTACAAAAATTAGAAATAAACGATTACCATAATTGATATGACTACATTACGCACCAAGAATCAATTGGATGCTCCTTTGGATGCATTGCATATATATCAGTCATACCAACGATCCCCTTATTTATCAGTAAAGCATACAGCGTATTTTCAGGTTTATGAAGAGCTGTTATCCAGGTTTCGTGGAAAACCAATTACATTTGTGGAGATTGGTGTTTTAAACGGCGGATCATTGTTTATGTGGCGTGACTTCTTTGGGTCGCAAGCGCGCATTATTGGGGTAGATCTAAATCCTTTGGCCAAACGCTGGGAGCAAGATGGCTTTGAAATTTTCGTTGGTAGCCAAAGTAGCCCTCAATTTTGGGACGAATTCTACGATACGGTGGGTATGGTAGACGTTTTGTTAGATGATGGCGGCCACACAAATGAGCAACAAATTGTGACAACATATCATTCCCTTCCATTTATTAGAGACGACGGTCTTTTGATTGTCGAAGATGTCCATGCAAGCTATCAAGCTGGCTTTGGCAACCCATCTCACTACTCCTTCATTAATTACGCTAAATTATTTATAGATGGCATTAATGCGCGCTTTCCCGGAGTCGAAGTAAAGGAAAAAATGTTTCGGGATCTGGTTTACTCAGTTCATTTTTACGATTCAATAGTGAGTTTTAGCGTTGACCGAAAAAAATGCTATGAAAATAGCCCAATAACAAACAAAGGACAAACTCTAGATGCGGAGGATTTTTGCCACCATGACAATTTCGCAAGCAATTTAAATCAATACTTATCTGCTATATTTGCAAAGATTCATATTAAGTTCAGTATGGGGAAAATACTGCATCTATTTGAAAAGCCGTTTCTAAGAAGGCGACTAAAAAAATACTTTAAATAGATGCCTTTCGGGGCGTATATAGAAGGTATCTGCACAAAACTACTACTCGCTCTAATTAGAGCAGGAAGAAATACCCTAGCGAATTATTCAATGCATAAATTTATTGTTCCAATTGCTGTTGTTAGCATATGCATTGAATAAATTCTATAAGCATGTGTTATTGGACAAATTAAGATGACGCCCGGTATCTTTGTAAATTAACTGGGGAAGATGCCTCATAAACTTCTAGGCATTTTTTGTAAAACGCTAACTAAGTGAGGGATTTTGATGTGCTGGCTAATGACTTTGAAGGATCCATTAAAGCCATACATTTCCGCTCCTCTGTGCGCATCATCAAAATATGCTGTAAATGTTTCATGCGTAATTACATTAACGTGCGTTGGATCTCTATAAATCTCTGAGTAGGGGTAAACCGGTGTGTGGGAAAGAAAATAGCCATTTGGCTTCAAGGTCCGCCAAACCTCGTTCATGAGCTCCACAAAGGGAAATCGTCGATTGGGGGCATAGATAACCCTTGGGATATGCTCCAGGATGTCGAATGCAGTAATGTAATCAAATGCGTTGTCTTCAAACGGGATTGGCTCAAGACTTAGGTCTGCGCATTTAATGCTGCTAGAAGCGTTCTCGCGAACATCAATACCGTAGGCACGCTCAGCATGAAATGGATTACGCGGGGTTAAGCCACACCCCAAATCCAGTGCCATAGTTCCCCGGGAATCAGCATTTCTGTCGATCAGCCCAGCCAAACAAGCATCAACCGACTTCACGTTAGGTAAATCAATCAAGGAGCCCATTGATTTGCGGCCTATGGTGTAGACCTTAAAAAAACGGAAAAATTTGTAAATGGGACTCATTGATCGTAATTATTCTTTCAAAAACAGTCCGCTTAAAAGAAGCGAATGTTGTAAGCGCTCATATTAATGCAATTTGGCGCACCACCACCCAGTTTGTTAAGATTTGGGTCATGAAGCCTTTAGTTATTCCAGTCATTCTGTGTGGCGGCTCCGGTACTAGGCTTTGGCCTTTATCTCGGGCTGGATTTCCGAAGCAGTTTTTGGCGCTATCCGGCAATTTGGATAAAAAAACCCTGTTTCAGGAAGCGGTCGAACGACTCAACCAATTTGACTCTGAATCCATCAATCTCGGTAGCACTTTGATTGTGACCAATGAAGACCATCGCTTTTTGGTGCTGGATCAATTACGTGAGAAGGATGGGATTAATGCAACTTTGTTATTAGAGCCTGCTGGCCGTAATACTGCCCCAGCGCTGACATTAGCTGCACTCTATGCATCTAAAGGCAGCATCGATGCGAATCATGATCCGATCTTGGTCATTGCTCCCGCAGACCAAACTATTCAAAATAGCGAAGCATTTATAAGGGCCTTGCAGAGCTGTATCTCAGTTGTTGCAGGCGATGCCAGCAATAAAACGATTGCCATTTTAGGCATTACACCAACCGCACCAGAGACGGGCTATGGCTATATTAAGCGAGCCGACAATAAAGGAAGTTTCGCTGAATACACCGTCGAGCAGTTTGCAGAAAAGCCCAATTTAGAAACTGCCATGGCCTATCTAGAAGAAGGAAGCTACTTTTGGAATGGCGGTATGTTTGTGCTGCGCGCTAGTACCTGGCTAGCTGCACTAAAGGAATTTCGCCCTGATATTTTGGATGCCACTCAGAAAGCATGGGATCACAAGACCGAAGACCAAGCAGACGGCACACCCTTTGTGCGACCCAACGCAGCATTTTTTGGCAGCATTCCGAGCGAGTCGATTGACTACGCTGTAATTGAAAAGTGCCCTGGTAGTCAATATCAGGTCAAGATGGTGGAGCTCGATGCAGGCTGGAACGATCTAGGTGCGTGGGATGCAGTCTGGCAAGTTGGTCAAAAAGATGCTGAAGGGAATGTCACTTCGGGCGATGCTTTACTCGCCAATACCAAGAGCTCCTTAGTACATGCTAGCAGCCGTTTGGTAAGCGTCGTTGGCGTTGAAGATCTCATCGTTGTTGAAACAGCCGATGCGGTTTTAGTAGCCGACAGAAAGAATAGCCAAAATGTTAAAAGTATCGTGAGTCAGCTGGAATCGCAGCGGCGTGAAGAAAAGAATTTACACCGCAAAGTAGCCCGACCCTGGGGTTGGTACGATAGTGTGGATGAGGGCGAGCGATTTAAGGTGAAACGCATACAAGTTAAGCCGGGCGGTAGCCTATCGCTGCAAATGCACCGCCACCGCGCTGAGCATTGGGTTGTGGTTAAAGGGATCGCTGAAATTACTAATGGCGATCAGGTCATTACGCTTACTGAAAATCAAAGTACCTACATTCCGCAAGGACAAACTCATCGCTTAGCTAACCCCGGCAAGACGCCTTTAGAAATCATAGAGGTACAGTCGGGTAGCTATTTAGGGGAAGACGATATTGTGCGTTTTGAGGATAGCTATGGAAGGATGAGCTAGAAACAACGATTATGGTTCAAATAACAGGTTCGGATTTAGGGTTCATGCACACAATAAATGTGGTCTTATGCCCCCGTTGGGGTGATACTATTGCCATTATTCATTCCCATTAATCGAAACATATTAGATTTCTTATGCAATTAAAAGACTCAGATCAAGCGCAATTACTTATGAAGGCTGATGAAAGCGAGATATCCCTTTCTGACATTGTCGAGTTTATACAGGAAAGCTGGAAGCCGCTACTAGCCGCTGGCATTGTTGGCGCTACCTTGGGTTTTGGTGCCTGGTCTTTTTTTGGGAGTTACAAGGCGGAATTAATCTTGCTTAATAACACCAACACCAACACCAACACCAACACCAACACCAACACCAACACCAACACCAACACCAACACCAACACCAACACCAACACCAACACCAACACCTACGGATTAGATTTAGTAACTTGGCGTACTTTACAAAAGAGCTTGCCTAACTTAGCTTCTCAGATGCGTGCAGATGAGAGGCTAAGTTCTGATGCGAAGGCAATGTATCGTCAAATGGACAATGCCGCGTGGTGGTCTAAAGGCGTTGTTCCCACCTATGCTATCTCTAAAGCTGACGTAAAAGATTTAGCTGGTATCAGTAAAGGGCTGGATGCCGCAAGTACCACCATATTGGCGCTTAATATTTATACTGGCGGGGGTGATAGTGAGAGCTCACTCAATAATGCGCGTTTAGCTGCTAAATTTATTAAATCAGGCGGCGCTTATCTCCAAGTTAAAAGCGTGTTAAACGCACATGAAGGTGAAGCTATTGGCACGGCAGCCGATATTCAAAATCAAATCACCGCCACTGAAATTGAACAGATTTACCTTAAAGAACGTGTCAAGAGTTTAGAGGAGCTACATAAACGCTTTCCGGGCAACACGGGAGCAAATCAACAGGTGGTTGATCCTAAGGACTCAGGCGCCAAATACCTGCCTATCACCACCCAAATCATTGCAGTAAACAATGACATCAATCAGAATAAAGAGAACTTAATTCGTTTGAACGATCGCCTCAATCAAATTGTCTTAATGAAACAGTTTTTAGTAGAAGCTTTGCCCCTAGCTAATACTGAACTGGATGGTATTTTGCTCTCCAAATCCTTACTCAGCATTGAAGACAAACTCCGCAAAGGTTTACCTACGGCCGATATTAAAAATAGGCAGGCTCTAGATCAGCTGCGCAGTCAACTTCTAACTATTGAGGCCCGCTTTACTAAGGGTTTAGAGGCCAACACCGCTCCAGTGACCAAAAAGACCGGGATGCTCAAAGCCATAGCGGGAGGGCTTGTGGGCCTTGGGTTCTTAATGCTGGTATTTTTGTTGGGTAGAAAAGTTTTTGGCAGCTTAAAAAGGGCTGGTTCCACAACTTAGCAAACACTAATTGATGTTATGCAGGATTTTTAGTTCGATTGATGATTTATCGCCTTATCAATTCTTGGCTATAGTTTGCTTCGGAATTTACATCATGCTGAAAATGGTTGAAAAAATCGCACTTTTAAACTTACAGACCTAAAAATCCACATAATTTATAAATAACTGCCTTTTAAAAGTAAAATTAATGCCTTAAGAGCTTTATATAAATTTTATGTTTATTTAATTTAAGACTGTCACTTTGAATTAGGGGTGAAAATTATAGTTTTGCCATATACTATTTAATTAAGCCCATCATAATAGCCACTTCTTTAAATGAAACCCTTTAATACAACAAAAAAACTCGCAATTATTGGCTTAGGCTACGTTGGACTACCTTTGGCTGTTGAGTTCGGCAAAAAATATTCAGTGATTGGTTTTGATGTTAATCAAGCGCGTATCACCGAGTTGAAATCTGGGGTTGATCGTACCCTCGAGGTGGATGAAAGTGAGTTAGGTCTAGCTACTGGTTTGAGTTACTCCTCAAACTCTTTAGATATTGCGGACGCACAAATTTTTATTGTCACGGTTCCGACTCCGATCGATACTGCAAACCGCCCTGATTTAGCACCGTTAATTAAGGCAAGCCAGACAGTTGGGGCTGTGCTGAAAAGGGGCGATATTGTTGTTTATGAATCTACCGTCTATCCCGGTTGCACTGAAGAGATTTGCGTGCCAGTCCTGGAGGCGGTTTCTGGTTTGAAATTTAATACCGACTTTTTTTGCGGTTACAGTCCCGAGCGTATTAATCCAGGCGACAAAGTCAATACGCTAACCAAAATAAAAAAAATTACAAGCGGATCTAATCAAGGCGTATCAAAAGAAGTGGATGACTTGTATTCAAGCATTATTACGGCAGGCACTTATCCAGCCACGAGCATTATGGTTGCCGAAGCCGCAAAAGTAATAGAGAATAGCCAGCGCGATTTAAATATTGCCTTCGTAAACGAACTTTCTGTCATATTTGAGCGTCTTGGTATCGATACACTTGATGTTCTCGATGCGGCAGGAAGTAAGTGGAATTTCCTGCCATTTCGTCCCGGCATGGTTGGCGGGCACTGTATCGGCGTTGATCCATATTACCTTACGCACAAGGCCGAAGAGCTGGGCTACCATCCACAAGTTATCTTGGCCGGAAGGCGCATAAATGATGAGATGGCAACTTACGCAGCAAGCGCCATAGTTAAGCGAATGCTGCAAAATGGTGTTAATGTGGCTCAAAGTACAGTGGGCATAATGGGTATCACCTTTAAAGAAAACTGTCCTGATATTCGCAATAGCAAGGTTGCAGATCTGGCGAAGGCGCTGCAGGATTGGGGGGTAAAGGTGGTTGTTACTGATCCATGGGCTGATGCGGCTGAAGTGAATCACGAATACGGCATTGCTCTTGGCAATATCAATCCTTCACAGCCGGTTGACAGCCTAATTGTGGCAGTTGGACATGAAGAATTTCGCTCTCTCAGCCCTGATACGCTTTTAAGTTATTGCAAGTCTGAGCACAAGCCCGTCATTGCCGATCTCAAAAGCTTATTTAATCGACATGAGCTTGCCGATGCTGGCTTTACTGTTTTCCGTCTATAGGCACTAATTGATATGAAAAACTTTGCACTCATTGGCGCTGCTGGTTATATTGCTCCACGCCACATGCGAGCCATTAAAGACCTTGGGCACAATCTTTCTGTAGCCTATGATATTAATGATTCTGTAGGCATTATTGATAGTATTTCGCCACAGAGCGAATTTTTTACTGAGTTCGAGCGCTTTCAAGAATTTGCATATCAAGCAAGACGCAATCCGCTGACTAAGCTTGATTATGTCGCTATCTGCTCCCCCAATTATTTGCATCATGCACACATTGCCTCAAGCCTTCGTTTGGGATGTGATGTTATCTGTGAAAAGCCTTTAGTACCAACACCTGAGCACATAAATGAACTAATGTTGGTGGAGCAAGAGACTGGAAAGCGCGTTTATAACATCTTACAACTACGCCATCATGATGCGATTCTAAAATTACGCGATAAAGTGTCCTCAGTACCTGCTGACAAGAAGTTTGATGTGGAGCTGACTTATATCACCAGTCGAGGTAAGTGGTACATGGAAAGCTGGAAGGGCGATAGCCGGAAATCTTTCGGTGTTGCAACCAATATCGGAGTTCATTTTTACGATATGCTCCACTTTATCTTTGGTAAGCTTGTGCGAAATGAGGTTCATTTCACCGATAATCACAGAGCTGGAGGCTATCTTGAGTATGAACGTGCTCGCGTTAAATGGTTTCTGTCGATTGATGCAGCTGATTTGCCTGCAGACGTGCAGGGCAAAAAAACAACTTATCGCAATATAGATATCAGTGGCGAGCAATTAGAATTCAGTGATGGGTTCACTGATTTGCACACTACCAGCTACGCAGAAATTCTTGCAGGGCGTGGATACGGACTAAATGACGCCCGCCATTCCGTTGAAACCGTCGACTTTATACGAACAGCCCCTATAGTCAAAGGCAATGCTAATGAGGCCCATCCTTTTGTAGGGCGATTCGTATGACCTATTCTGTGCACCCAAGTGCCATTATTGATGAGGGCGCCAAAATTGGCGAGGGCTCACGGATCTGGCATTACGTTCATATATGCGGGGGTGCCCAAATTGGAAAAGGTGTTTCGCTTGGACAAAATGTATTTGTAGGCAATAAAGTTGTTATAGGCGATAAATGTAAAATTCAAAACAATGTGAGCGTTTATGACAATGTCACTTTAGAAGAGGGCGTATTTTGTGGTCCAAGCATGGTATTTACCAATGTCTATAACCCTCGTTCATTGATTGAGCGCAAAAGTGAATACCGAGACACCCTAGTCAAAAAAGGCGCTACATTGGGTGCTAACTGCACTATTGTGTGCGGCACCACCATAGGCGAATATGCATTTATTGGAGCTGGTGCAGTAGTCAACAAAGATGTAAAACCTTATGCGCTGATGGTTGGGGTGCCAGCAAAACAAATCGGCTGGATGAGCGAGCATGGAGAGCAAATTCCTTTGCCTATTCAGGGAAGCAGTAAATATAACTGCCCTCACACTGGCTTGATATACGAATTAGTGGATGGCGCACTAAAAAAGCAAGGCAATCATTAGTATGGAATTTATAGATCTTAAATCTCAGTATCTGCGCTTAAAAACAGAGATTGATGCTGGTATTCTGGGCGTACTTAACCACGGCCAATACATCCTTGGGCCTGAAGTGACTGAATTAGAAGAAAAGCTTGCCGCCTATACAGGCGCCAAGTATTGCATCACGGTTGCAAATGCAACCGACGCCTTACAAATAGCCCAGATGGCTTTGGGTATTGGCCCTGATGACGAGGTTATTACTCCCGGATTTACATATATTGCTACTGCTGAGACAGTAGCATTGCTGGGAGCTAAGCCCGTATATGTTGACATCGATCCCCGTACCTACAACATAAATCCTGCTTTATTGGAGGCCGCTATCACTCCGCGCACTAAAGCCATAGTCCCAGTTAGCCTCTTTGGCCAATGCGCTGATTTTGATGCCATTAACAGTATTGCAGCAAAATATAACATTCCAGTTATTGAAGATGCTGCTCAAAGTTTTGGTGCTACCTATAAAGGCCATAAGAGTTGTAATCTCAGTACGATCGCTTGTACTAGCTTTTTTCCAACCAAGCCACTGGGTTGCTACGGTGACGGTGGTGCCATATTCACCAATAATGATGAGTTAGCAAAAGTTATGCGACAAATTGCTCGTCATGGCCAAGATCGTAAGTACCACCACATACGTGTTGGCGTTAATAGTCGGTTGGACACAATTCAGGCTGCCATTTTGTTGCCAAAGCTGGCAATTTTGGATGAAGAAATTGACATGAAGCATCAATTAGCTAATCGTTATACAGAGTTGCTCAATAACGCTGGCGTCATATCAACACCTTTTATCGAGAAGCACAACCAAAGCGCTTGGGCTCAGTACACGATCCAAATTTCAAATCGAGAAGCTGTTCAAGAGAAATTAAAAGCTGCTGGTATTCCCACGGTAGTGTATTACCCGGCCCCATTGAATAAGCAGCCTGCAGTAGCAGATGATTCTGTTCAATTACCGATGGGAGATCAGGTTGCTGAGCGAGTGATGAGTTTGCCAATGAGCTCAGGATTGGCGTCTTCTGATTTGGCAAGAATTGCAGAACTTATAAATACGCACTGAACATATCATCCGACTATTTTAGTGGCTTAAATGATAATTCTCGTTCTACTGCCTACCTTTAGTCAGCAAGGGTTCTTGCAGTTGTTACCCCCATTAAAGTCCACGTCCTATGCTGAGATAGATAGAGGTACTACTGTGGACTTAGCAATTAATCAAGCAAGAAGATATTGTTTAAGTGCGCCTGGTCAATTTTAAGTGGGGCTGATTTGATGAGTGCGACTAAATTAACTTCAACCTTGTTTGGGTTTGCAATTCTACTATCAGGGTTTGCTGCTCTATGTTATCAAGTTGTGTGGCAGCGAGTATTGACACAGTCTATCGGTTCCGATGCAACCGCTACTGTATTGATCGTCACCATATTTATGTTTTGGTTAGGTGTTGGCGCAGCTCTGTCACAGATCCTACTTCGCCACTCCCGTCGGCGTGTGGCTTTCTCATATGCTGCCATTGAGTTTTTAATCGCGTTCTGCGGACTTGTCTCGATACCTGTTTTACGAGCTGCCAATGCGGCTCTCGCAGGGCTGGGTATAGATTCTGTGTGGGTGGATTTTTTCCTTAATATGTTGGTGCTAGCCCTACCCATTATTGGTATGGGAATGACTAGCCCGTTGATTGTGCATATTGCTCGCCAAGCCTTGGGCAATTTCGGCCGAACAGTTGGCTCTTTGTATGGTCTCAATATACTTGGAGCTGCCACTGGGGCGATCGTGTGTGGATTGGTGCTCATTGAATGGCTTGGTTTGCAGGGGGTGACGATGCTTGCTGCCATCCTCAATCTAATTGCTGCGGCCGCTGCGCTACTAGCCATACGAAGACTTCCGCTAGAAGCTATCTTAAACTTGCATCATAAACGCTTATCTTTTGGGCGCATAGATGTTGCAGCAGTATTGTTTGGTTTTGGTACCTTGGCAATGCAGGTACTATTTTTTCGAATTTTGCATGCTTATCTAACCCTTTCAACGCTGGTTTTTCCGCTGGTGTTGTGTGCTTACCTACTGCTAATGTCTTCAGGCCAGTGGTTAGGTGGTTGGCTAGCTGATCGCTTCACAAAAAAACTTACTGTAGTGTCAGCTGCGTTGTTCACTGCAGGTTCTGCTCTGATGGTCTTGGCGCTGAATATGCCGCCCAGTTGGGCCATACCTTTTAATGCATTACGCTTCACCTCCTTCAACGGCCAGCTAGTGTCCGAGCATGCCCACCTGATTGGTGATCCCCAGGTGCTGGGAGCCTTCTCCTTTTCATTACTATTTATGCTGTCGGTAATCCCCTGGTCAGCATTGTTCCCTGTCCTACTGAAAGCTGCCACTCGCCATATTGATGAGGCTGGGGCTAGCTTCGGTCGCCTCTATGGAATGTATACGATTGGGAATGTGGTTGGCGCCTTTCTTACCGGCACCCTGATTTTTGCCTGGGTGGGCACGCCCGGCGCCGCTATCTCTGCTATTGCCATTGTGGGATCTGGTGCTTGGTTATTGGCGAATATGCATGTGGAGGCGCTCGCTATGCCATCTTGGTTTAGCAGAGGTCTGATTAGCGCTGGTTTGCTAATAGTGTTTCTAGTGCCATTAAATTACTATGGCAAGTTTGAGCTTGGCAACTATAAAGTTGTAGATGTTTTTGAAGGTCGGGTTGGTGTTGTGACCGTCACTCCCCATGCAACTGCGTTCTATTCAATTATCGATATGAGTCGCACTGCCTCAGCTTCTGCTTTGGTGCGTGACCCAGGCCCAGGGGATCATTATGAAGCCTGGCGATGGAATCACACTGAGCTGCTAGCGCTTGATCCCACTTTCCGACCTCGCCGTATTTTGGTAATTGGTATTGGTCATGCCTATCTTCCACATGCTCTGCTAGATTTGCCTTCGGTAGAGGAAATAGTGGTGGTGGATTTATCCCCGGAAATAGTGGCTGCAGTGAAGAAGCACACAAATAGTTCAACTAGTCGCGTCTTTACAGACCCTCGGGTGAAGATTCTTTATGGCGATGGTCGCCGTTACGTCCAGTCTGCGCTTAAACGCGGGGACCATTTTGATCTCGTCCAGATCAAAATCAACGAGCCTTGGCACTCAGGCGCTAGTAATTTATTTACGGTGGAATTTTTTCGAATGGTTAAGGAGTTGCTTGCGGACGGCGGCTACTTAGGTGTGCGGCCATTATTTGGTCACCTATCCGATGGTCTTCAGGTTTTTGATGGGGCACTATTCCCAGGTTATTATCATCTCTTCTTCAAAAATGGCAAAATCCAGCCAGCCAGCCAGGCTATTATTTCTCAAGACATCGCTTCTGCGTGGCAGCGTCAAATACCTGGAACCGATCAGGTGGATTCAACACATCCTTCCACGCTTGAGGTAATGGAGTTTTATCCGGGATCTGCACCACAAGTGGACTCGAATACTGACGATCATCCTACATTTGAATACTATTGGCTTCGTAAACGCTTAGGTACTTGGATTTCACCGCGAGAAAGTTTGGATAGCCCACGTTTTGATAAATACCGGCGAACTGTTCCAGTTCTCATATCTCCGCAGAAATAAACAATCTGTTGACATTTAATAAACAAGGATGCTTATGCCGTACTTTGCCGCTCTATCATTGACAAGGTATTTGGTGCTTGCGTTGTTGACTACCCTTTGTTTTGTTGGTGGGCAGGTACATGCGAACCCAGCGCCGGTAATGGTTGTCAGTACTCCGCCCGCATTGATGGATCAATCCGTGCCAAGCGTACCGGAGGTTTTGGAACTTCCCGGAGCTGATAAAGGTGTTGTCATTTATGCATCATCTCATTGGCGAGTGCTAAGGAGGGTGCCTAGTGGCTACCTTGATGTCTATGTAGCGGATGGTGGTAACTGGCGTCGTCTGGAGCTCGACCTCGAGTGGCGCCGTAATACGCACCCGATGCTAGCAATGGAATCCCCCGTGGGGTTGTTCTTGGTTGGTTATGACGTAGTCTCTAACCTTCCATCTGGACGCCGTCTGGAAGGGGTGCGTGAAGGATTCGACCTTTATTTAATTAAGGCTACCGATAAGGGACAGTCGAAACGTTTAGCGGAAAATCTGCAACTAGGTGGAATAGATACGCTGCTATATGGTGTTGTGCGTGGTCAGCAAGTTGACCTGTGCGGCAGCAACCGGTGCTTAACGGTCAAGCCCAGAGGTAAGGTTGTGACCTGGGAGCTTGGAGTGTTGGTCCCATATGATTTGGTGGAGCTTTCATTCCGCGGTCAAGCTCAAGGTGCTGTGGCTCTGGTTCGAAAAAAAACCATTGAAAAACTAGATACGCATTCACCCATCCCTTCCGAACCCTTTCAGTTGGCCATACTTACACCAACCGGCGTAGTTTTACAGTCACTCCCGGTAAATCAGGGAACCCCGTGGGGGGTTGAGTGGCAGGGAGACTCTGTTGTGCTGCGGATTGCGCGTCGAGAAGCTGACTATAGAGCGGTGTTACGCTACGATCTAGCGCGCATGCCTTTTTCTGGCGTAATGGATTTTGGTGTCAATAATCATGAAGGACGAGTAGCTTGGAGTCAGGTCTATTACCTGCAGGGTCTTGTTAGTTTGTTGCAGGCGCATCCAGTAACTGATGAATCTCTGAATGCTGCTGTACGGAAACGTCTAGAGGCAGAAGTCGATTACATCGCGCGCCTTACCAGAAATGACTACCCTGGTCTTGCGGCGCGTCGCTACTCCATCGATCGGGAAGCCCTCCCGTTTGCTTTGCATTTGGGGCGCGTTGCCCATCTTCTGGGTAACGTGAAAGACGCCGGCGTATCAGACGCAACCATGAAGAGTGCATTATCTGCTCTTGAGCAGAAGCTACTAACGCTTGATGATACAGTCGAGCAGCAAATATTACTTTCTGCTGTGGATAATGGCTTGCCTACACTCGCCTATCGCCGTGGTCTGCCTTTTTGGGCTGATGGGGCAAACGTGCCCCACAACTATGTATCGGGCTATATGTCGGGCCTTTTGGCTGATGGCGGCATAAGCGGCATACAACGTTCACGACAGCTAGCCAGATTCATTTTGGACTCAGAATTTAGTGGAAAATTGCCTGTTACCTGGCGCTACTGGGCTGCTACTGGGGGTACTGGGTGGAAGGAGCAGAGTGGCATTTCACTGAATACGCCCGCTTGGGTAGGGGACCGCGGGGCTTTAGCTCACATTACCTATCGTAGTATGGACGCAGTTTCGCTGGCTCAGTTAGAGCGGCTGGCACCTCCGGGTGTAGTTTCCCAGAAGCTTATTGAGCACTTTGCCGCCCTGACTGCGCGAGGTTGGTTATTACCTTTTGTTAACGAGGAACTGCGCATCAAGGATCGCGCTCGACCCCTCGAAGAAACTGTCGCACGATACTACTCTCGTAGTGCTGCTGTTTGGGAGCTGCAGTCGCAGACGGCTGCTTTACGTGATTTGTTAGCAAAACCATGACATATAGAAGTATTGCGGATACGTTTATCCGCTAAATCGTAAGGATCATCCGCAAGACACATTAAATATATGCATGCTTAATAAGTGAATCAAAAATTAAAATTACCCTTAGTCAACTTTCGAAAAATTATTATCTAAAGCACGTAGCCGTGTTGCTGTCCGGTACTGTGCTGGCGCAACTTTTATCACTGCTAGCTTCCCCTGTATTGACGAGGATCTATGCTCCTGAGGCATTCGGTAAGTTAGCCATTTTTGTTTCAATTGTTGCTGTTTTATCTCCAGGCATTGGCGGGCGTTATGAAATGGCTGCGGTAGTATCTCCAAAAACTAGTGAGGCTCGCGACTTTGTCTTTATAGCTAAATGGGTGACCACTATTTTATGTTTGTTGATATTGTTGCTTCTGATGGTTGCACTCTCGCCTCTAGTGGAGTTAATGAATGCGAAAGTTTTGGGAGGGTGGATATGGTTGATACCACTGGCCCTCTTTTTGACAAGTGCTATTACCATACTTCGCTCATGGGCAAACGCTATTAAAAAGTATGCCCCAATAAGCGTTTCCAGTGTCGTTCAAGTTCTTGGTGTGGCACTTCTTGCCATTACGCTTGGGTTTACACAAGCCCTAAATGATGGATTGTTGTATGCTAATTTGTTCGGACTTATCTTAACCTGCTCTTACTTGGGGTATGTTTTTAGAGATTTATTTCGTAACTATGAATGGTGCTGGAACAAGCGTAGATGGAAGCTTGCATTGCTTCACAAGGAGTATCCAATTGTGAATGCAACTACTAGCACCCTAAATGGATTTATGACTTCGCTGCCTGTTTTTTTTATTGCGTTCTATTTTTCACAAGATATCGTTGGTTTTTACGCACTTCTCATTCGAGTTGGGGTTGCGCCCTTAAGCTTCATATCAGAAGCAATTTCTCAGGTAAATCTAAAAAAAATTGCAGAGTTAATTCATCAAAAACAGAATCCAATACCTTATTTTCGAAAAGTAACATTGGCGCTATTGGCTATAGCCTCAGTTCCGTCAGCAATATTCATTTTGTTTGCCCCAGAAAT
>JBIIGG010000149.1:0-3525 GCA_044236575.1 Polynucleobacter sp.
CTCCCCCAATCTCGAGCTCGATATCAGCGGCTTTTTAGTGGATCCAAAACTCAAACTCGAAACTGCAAAAGGTCAGATTGCTTGGCAAAAGATCAAGGGGCAATGGCAAATCAGCGGGAAAGATGTTGCATTCAGTAATCCCGATGTCAGCGCATCCCTAACTGCCAACTACCTCTTTGGTGACCCCAAGCAAACCGACTCGCTGACCCTGAATATGCAATTTGAGCGCGCCACGCTTACTGAGGCGCATCGGTATCTTCCAGTCGAAATGGATCGCGATGCGCGCACCTACCTGAGTAAAGCATTTGCTGCTGGTGAAATTCAACAAGGCAGCTTATCGATTAAAGGGGATCCAAATCAAATTCCCTACTCTGCTAAATTCCCAGGCGAGTTCACACTTAATCTGCCAATTAAAAACACGACTTTTAATCCTGTTCCAACGCTTCCCGTTAGTCAAGGTAGCTGGCCAGCATTTACCAACACCAGCGGTACAGTAATGATGAAGGAGTCGGCGCTGAAAGTGCGAGTGGATAAGGCAAATTACCAAAATGTTCTTTTGCAATCGATTCAAGCCACGATCGATGACATAAACGCGCCAAATTCAGATCTAAAAGTAACGGGCTCCGCTAGTGGCGACCTAAATGAATTACTGGACTACATCAAACCCACCCCCATTTTGCAGAAGCGGTCCTCCGTTGCGCAATTACTCAGTGTCGGCGGCCCTGCCAATTTAACCGTCGATTTAGCAATTCCACTATCGGGATCAAAAGATCCCGATCTCGACATTCGCTTAACTTTATTAGGCAATCAAATACAGTGGTCCGATTTCCCGCCGCTGGTAAATGCCAAAGGCAGCCTGCGAATACAGGATGACTTTCCGGTGCCGGAAACGATCCGTGCCGAAGTTTTGGGTGGTAACCTCCAGGTGACCAGTCAGTCAGTGAAAGGAACAGAAAAGCTACTGACGATTGCTGGCGGCATCAATACAAATGAACTAAAAAAACACCTGGCAGATAAAAGCGATTTGACCTTTGCTCCTGTCTTAAGCGCAATGACAGGCAGGATTAATTATGACGGCCAAGTTCGTATAGACAAATCCAATATCGATAGTAATGTCCGCTTTAATCTCAATGCATTTGGCTTAAATGCCCCAGAGCCCTTAAACAAGGTAATCAATACCCCCCTCACTGCCCGCTTGAATTTAAAAAGCAACCCAGATCAAAAAAGTGGGGGTAGCACGCTGAGTTGGTCCGGTCAAATTGGTGAGCGTATTTTTATGCAAGGCAGCTCTACTACCGGAAGTCCAGTACGACAAGCCTATGGCATTGGAATGCCGGCCACTCTGCCTCAAAATGGTATTGCTTTTGGGATTAATACCAATGAGCTTGATCTGGATGCCTGGTATGCGTTTTTAAAACCAAGCCTCGCAAGTGATGCGGCAACGAAAAAAGGGGGCGAGCCCACCTCATCACAATACGCCGATGCTAATGTGCCATTGGAAATCACTGCGCAAGTAAAAAAATTAACACTACTCAATCGTCACTGGTCTGACCTGCAATTAAGCGCAAATAAAAAAGATGCGCAACTGCAGTTGCAAATCACATCACCACAGGTAGCAGGGCAAATTCAGTGGCAAGGTAGGAAAAAAATGGATATTGCGGGGCAACTCAGCGGTAAGTTAAGCGCCCTGCGCATTCCCGAAGCCATCGGGTCTGCCGCCAGCATCAATTCAGCGACCAAACAACAAGAGCCGCTCCAAGTATCGGTAAGCGAACTACCCAACATCAATGTTGCCATCGATGACTTTCAATATGGCGACAAGTCCCTTGGGAAGGTGAGCCTAAAAGCAACTCGCTCGCCCACCGCATTGATAATTAATAATCTGCAAGTGAGCAATCCGCAAGACACCACTGTCATTAGTGGGGCTTGGCGAGGTAGCGATGGCGCCCAGAAAGAGCGTACTGAGATTGATGTCACGATGGCGATTGTAGATCTTGGCCCGATTGCAGCCCGTTGGGGCAACCCCAAGTCAATTGAGGGTGGTGAAGGTAACATTAGCGGAAAATTGGCATGGAATGGCTCAGTATTTCAGCCGCAACTTACAACGCTGAGCGGTAAGATCAATGTTGCGCTCGAAAAAGGTCGCCTCTTAAAAGTAGACACCACTGCCGCTAAATTGTTTAGCGTGCTCAGCCTACAAAGCCTCTTACGCTTTGCTACCCTCGACTTACAAGGCAGTCTTGGAACGGTGGTATCGCAAGGGACTGCCTTTAAAACCATTACGGGTGATTTTGTAGTCAACAAAGGCATTGCGAAGACAGATAATTTTTTACTTCAGCTTGATCAGGCCCGCGTCGCGATGGCTGGCTCCATTGATGCCCCAAAAGAAAATCAGGATTTGCGCATTACGGTTTTCCCCAGCATTGACGCAACTTCCGGCGCATTGGCAGTATTTGCGATTAATCCAATTGCTGGGCTAGGCGCCTTAATTGGCCAATACCTGGTAACCAATCGAATCAACAAGGCAATGCAGTCCGATTATTTAGTGCAAGGCTCCTGGACGGATCCAGAAATTATTCCCCTCAACCAGCAGGGCCAACCCTTAGATCCTAAGGTGCTCGACGGCATTCGTGCGAAGGGCTTACTCAAAGAACAGACTAAGCCAAGCGCGCCCAGTCCAGCTGCCCCTGTGCCCGCCAGCAAGCAAAGTGTCATTGAGTCCTTTACTGGCTCTGGCGTAATCGCCACCCCCAATTAAAGTTAAGCAGTACGATTGACGTATTCCTACTTTTAACTGATTCCGCCCATGTCCGAACTGCGTGTTTGCTCGATTCAGATGGTGTCTACGCCGCTGCTTGCAGAAAATCTCGATCGGGCAGCGCATTGGGTTGTAGAGGCTGCCGCAACTGGTGCCAAACTTGTGCTGTTGCCAGAATACTTTTGCTTGATGGGTCTAGCCGATACCGACAAGGTCAAGGCGAGAGAAAAATTGGGTCATGGTCCCATTCAAGCGCGTTTATCCAGCCTTGCAAAACAACATGGTATTTATTTAGTTGCCGGCACCATTCCGCTGGAGTGCAGCGATCCAAACAAGGTGCTCAACACTAGCTTAGTATTTAATCCAGATGGCGTGCAAATCGCCCGCTACGACAAAATCCATTTGTTCGGATTTCAGACAAACGAAGAGCGCTATCAAGAATCAGAAACGATTGCGCCAGGCGATCAGCCCGGGAGCGTGTCGATTTCGGTTGCGGGAGTGGAGTGGCGCTTTGGTCTTAGCATCTGCTACGACTTGCGCTTTCCCGAACTGTATCGTGCGATTGGATTGGTGGATTGCCACCTGATTCCAGCTGCCTTTACTTACACCACCGGCAAAGACCATTGGGATATCTTATTGCGCGCCAGGGCGATTGAAAACCAATGCTATGTCTTGGCATCAGCCCAAGGGGGACTTCATCAAAATCAGCGCCGCACCTGGGGTAATACGATGCTGATTGACCCATGGGGCCAGGTTGTTAGCGTCCT
>JBIIGG010000029.1:0-12818 GCA_044236575.1 Polynucleobacter sp.
GTTCTTTTAGGCGAGCGACCTCAAGCGGCTTATCCAGCCAGTGCAAAACAGCATTGGCTAATTTTTCTGGCGTGGCATCGTCTTGCAGTAGTTCAGGCACGACGAACTCGCCAGCCAAAATATTCGGCAAGCCGACATAAGGCAAGTAACCCTGGCGCTTCATAATTTGCGCAGTGAGCCACGGCACCTTATACGAGATCACCATCGGTTTTTTCCAAAGTGCGGCCTGCAAGGTTGCCGTACCGCTAGCAATCAGCACTACATCGGCAGCCTCCAAGACCGTATCGGCATTACCGTCAACGAGGTGAATCTGAATAGTGGGGTATTGCATGCGAGCCCGTGCCGCTAAATTTTCTAGGGCGGGACGTAGACGGAGTGTTGCAACGGGAATTGCAAATTGCAGGGGCTGTCCTTGCAGGCGGCCGGCAATTAAGCCCATCGCCTCAAAAAAAACCGGGGCAATGAATTCAATTTCAGAGCTGCGGCTACCAGGCAAAACAGCAATTACAAGCCCATCTAAATCAGCTCGCTCTATTCCAGCACTTTTCACCTCGGGAAACGAACTCAATCGATCGCGTGCGCCCTTGAAATCAACCTCCATGGGTATAGCGCTGGCCAATGGATGACCAACATAACTTGCAGCAATGCCGGCACGGGCATAGATCTCGGTCTCAAAGGGAAAGATGCAAAGCATGCGATCCACTGCCTGCTTGATTTTTTTAATCCGGCCGCCACGCCAAGCCCAAATGGATGGCGAAACAAAATGCACCGTCGGAATACCCGCAGCACGCAGCTTTAGCTCCACGCCCAAATTAAAATCGGGTGCATCAATACCCAGATACACATCAGGGCGGTCTAAATGAATGAAGGTATTTAGTAGGTCTTTGCGTAAACGCAAAATTGCGGGAAGCTGGGTTAATGCCTCAACATAGCCGCGCACACTCAGTGTCTCCATTGGCCAGCGCGAATCAAATCCTTCTGCCTGCATTAAGGGGCCACCCACACCATAGGCAGAAAGATTGGCCATCTCGGGTATCTGATTAAGCGCATGCAATACCGGTGCAGCTAATAAATCACCCGAAGGCTCACCGGCAACGCAGGCTAACTTAGGCAATGCAATCCTAGCGAATAATACCGCGCGTCGAGGCGGCTATAAAGTCATGAAACTCAGTCAATTTTTGAGCTGTGGCTGCATCGCCACTACTCTCATGAACCATTTTTTGAATCGCCACTTTGGCCTCTTCAAAACTCAAGCCATCCTTGTACAGTACTTTGTATGCTTGTCGTAGGGCTGCAATGGTTTCCGGTGAAAAACCACGGCGCTTAAGACCCTCTACATTGATTCCGTGGGGCGACGCTTTATCACCGGCGGCAATCACAAATGGCGGGATATCTTGCACTAACGCTGAAGCGCCGCCGAGCATCGCATGTTGACCAATGCGAACAAATTGATGCACGCCCGACATACCGCCCATAATGGCCCAGTCATGCACATGTACATGACCAGCAATTTGCGCATTGCTCGAAAAAATCGTGTTATTACCAATCTTGCAATCGTGTGCAATGTGCACATACGCCATGATCCAATTGTCGTTACCCAGCTGCGTAATGCCATCGTCTTGAGCCGTACCAGTATGAATGGTGGTGAACTCGCGGATGGTGTTGCGATCGCCGATCTGCAGGCGGGTTGGTTCTCCGCGGTATTTCATGTCCTGGGGTGCGCCACCGATGGCGGCAAAATGGGCAATGGTATTTTCAATGCCTAAGGTCGTGTGGCCCTCAATCACGGTATGCGAGCCAATTTTGCTGCCTGCGCCAATTTGCACGTGGGGGCCAATGACGGAATAAGGCCCTACCTCCACATCACTGGCTAACTGGGCTTTGCTATCTACAATCGCAGTGGCATGAATCCGGCTCATTACACACCCTTAGTCCGAACGGCGCAGGTAATGTTCGCCTCTGCTGCCAGCTCATCGTTCACCGTTGCCTTAACTTGAAACTTATAGATACCCGCCTTTTCGCGCTCTAGGATAGCAGTCATAATGAGTTGATCGCCAGGCAATACTGGCTTTTTAAAGCGCGCACCATCAATGCCAGCAAAGTAATAGATCGCATTTTCTGCCTTCGCTTCCGAAAAAGTCAGCAATGCCGCGGTTTGGGCCAAGGCCTCAATAATCAATACACCCGGCATCACCGGAAAATCCGGAAAGTGCCCCTGAAAGAAGGGCTCATTCATGGTGACATTTTTTAATGCCTTAATGCTTACGCGTGGAGTTATCTCCAAAACACGATCGACCAGTAAGAAGGGATACCGGTGCGGAAGGAGCTTCAGAATCTGATTAATGTCGATGGAAACAGCGTTGCTCATAAATGCAATCCAATAAAAAGGGCTAAATTAAGTGGCGAACAAACTAGCAGACCGAGATAGCCTAGTCCAGTTTGGTCTTCGAGTTCTCTAAATGGCGTAAGCGTTGCCGTATTTTATCTAGACCGCGCGCAATTGCGGAGTTTTTCTCCCACGCAGAATGGGGCATGGATGGGTAAACGCCCGTAAAGTGCTGCCCTGGCTCAGTAATCGAGCGAATAATGGAAGTTCCACCCGAAACAGTAGTACGGTCCGCAATGGTTAAATGGCCAGCAAAACTAGCGTAGCCGCCGATGACGCAATAGTTGCCAATGGTGGTGCTCCCGGAGATGCCTGCACACCCTGCAATCACAGTGCACACACCAATCACTGCGTTATGGCCAATTTGGACTTGGTTATCAATTTTGCAGCCGGAGCCAATCACGGTATTGCTCATGGCGCCACGGTCAATGGTAGTGGACGCACCAATTTCCACATCATCCCCAATGAGCACTGCGCCGGTCTGCGGAATCTTCACCCATTCGCCGCCAGTGGTGTTGAAGTCAGGCGCAAAGCCAAAGCCATCCGCACCAATTACAGCACCACTGTGAATGATGCAACGTTGTCCGATTTCACAATCGGCGTAAATCGACACCGATGGATAAATAAGGCTGTCATCACCGATTCGCACACCCGCAGCCACCGTTGTATTGGCCATGATCGAAACGCGCTCACCCAGTACCGCTCCTTTAGCAATATGCACGAAGGGACCAATATGGCAGGATGCTGGAACCGTTGCGCTTGGGTCAATTGCAGCCTGGGAATGAATACCGGGCTGACGCTGGTTTGGCTTTTGCGCTGCAAAATACTGAGCCATGCGCGCAAATGTAGCATAGGGATTCCGGGCCAGAAAATAAACTCGGCTTACTTTGGATGCGGCGTCAGTCGCCTGCAGGTAATCTAGGTCAGACTGACCAACAATCAATGCACCGGCAGCACTATGAATTGCCTGCTGACGGTAAAGAGGATTAGATAAAAAGGAAATTTGATGTGCTGTGGCTCGCTCCAGCGGCGCTAAGGAGTCCAGCAATATGGAGCCATCGCCCACCAAGCTGGCTTGAAATTGATTGGCCAGCTCGATGGCAGTGGGCATAACTTACTTCAGGTTATTAAGGGCCTTGATGACATCATCGGTGATATCAGCGCGCGGACTAACGTAAGCCGCCTCTTGGACGATAACGTCAATTTTTCGTTGCTCAGCAATTTGTTTGAGAACCAGGTTTGCGCGTTCCGCAATCTTGGCGCGCTCTTCAAAGGTGCGTTGATTCAAGTCTTCAGTAAATTCACGTTGTTTGCGCTGCAATTCACGGTCTTGATCAGCCAGCTCGCGCTGTCGGCGAATGCGCTCTGACTCAGACATCACTGCTGCATCACGGTCTAACTTTTCAGCAGCCAATTTAATTTTTTGTGCGCTGTCACGTAACTCGTTTTGGCGCTTTGTAAATTCATTCTGCAAACGCGTTTGCATGGCTTTGGCCAAATTAGACTCGTTGAAGACCTTTTCCGAATTCACTACCGCAACCCTATTCCCAGCTTCCTGGGCCATGACCGGCGCAAGCATGCCAGCGGAAATAAGGGCAACCAAACTGCGCTTGGCCCACTGAATGGAGTTTTGATGCTTCATAAATCGTTCCTTACAATTAAAACGCAGTACCTACCTGGAACTGCAAACGCTGGATATTATCGGTTGGCTGGGCATTCACAGGTAAACCATAACTAAACTTCAAGGGCCCCAGCGGTGATATCCATGATAAACCCAAGCCATAAGAATACCGCAGAACTAGATTGATATTTTCGTTGAAAACGTTACCGCCGTCCACGAAAGTAAATAAACGCAGGGTTTTATCCACCCCGGAGCCAGGCACAGGGAAGGTGTACTCCACATTCGTGACGATTTTAGATTGCCCGCCAGTAGGTTGATTCAGGCCTGTAACTTGATTCGGGAAAGTGGGGCCAAGTGATCCTGGGGCATAGCCCCGAACGGATCCGATACCGCCAACAAAGTAGTTTTTAGTAATTGGGAATGGGTACTTACCATAGGCCTCACCGTACCCAACTTCGCCATTAAAGGACATGATGTTCCCTTTTGAGAAAGAGTGGTACTTCTGATACTGACCAAAAAGGCGATAGAACATCATATTTCCGAGCGGGGTACCGACCTCCGCGCTTACTTGCTGGAGTGAGCCTTTGGACGGTATTAAAGCACTGTCGCGACCATCACGGGCCCAGCTTGCAGTAACCGGTATGTTGTAGGTATTTAATGTTGCAGGGTATCCTGGAGCTGCAACGCCATAGTCTTGTATGTAACTGAGATAAGGTGTTGGCGTATTAACACTCGACTTGATCTGAAACACTTCAAATCCTGTTCCAAAGAAAACCCGATCCACTTCGGTGTAGGGCACACCAAATTTGATATTCGAACCAACAGACTTAATCTGATAATCCGGATCGCCTGTGTAGTAAAGCGGCTTGGATGAGCGGTAGTACAAGTCCGTATAACGGCTAATGCCATCGTCCGTAAAGTAAGGGTCAAACTGGGATAAGGTCAAGTTTTGGTTAATCTTGCCGAGCGAGAAATTCAAACCAATCGCAGTCCCAGTTCCGAAGGCATTCTCTTGATTGATACCCGCAGACAAAATCAATTTTTCGGTTGACGAAAAACCGGCGCCGACATTAATAGCGCCAGTAGGCTTTTCTTTTACGGCAACGCTGACGTCCACCTGATCGGGTGATCCCGGTACATCGACAGTAGAAATATCGGTTTCAGTAAAATAACCTAAGCGCCCAATACGCTCTTTTGAGAGTCGAATCTTGTCGCTATCAAACCAAGAGCTTTCAAATTGGCGCATCTCACGCCGCACCACCACATCGCGGGTCTTTGCATTGCCAGTGATGTTGACTTGGCGGACATAGACGCGTCGACCGGGATCAATCACCAAAGTAATGTCAACTTCGGCCAAATCACGGCGAATGTCCGGCTGGGGATTAATCGATGCAAAAGCGTAGCCATAGGAACCTAAAATTTCTGCAATGGACTTGGTTGTTTGCGCCAACTTTGCTGAAGAAAAGGTATCGCCTGCTTTCAGGGCCAGGACTTGTTTTAGCTCTGCTTCTTTTCCAAGCAACTCACCAGCCAGACGCATGTTCTTGACCGTGAATTTCTTACCCTCACTAATACTGATCGTAAGGAAGATACCTTTCTTGTCTGGCGTAATCGAGACCTGAGTAGAGTCAATTACAAACTCAAGGTAACCCCGGTTCAAATAGTAGGAACGAATGGTTTCCAGATCGGCTGTGAGTTTTTGCTTGGAGTACAGATTGTCTTTGCTGTACCAAGATAGCCAGCCACCGGTCTTTAACTGCATTTCACCGAGAAGCGTGCTTTCACTAAATACTTTGTTGCCGATGAAGTTAATCTCTTGGATCTTGGCGACCGGGCCTTCGTCCACATTGAAAAAGATGGCCACTTGATTGCGCTCAACTGGAGTAACGGTAGCCACCACCTCAGCCGCGTAAAGGCCTTTACTGACGTATTGGCGCTTGAGCTCTTGCTCTGCCTTATCAATCAGCGCCTTATCGTAAAATCGAGCCTCCGCAACACCAACCGCTCTGAGGGATTTACGTACCACCTCTTGATCGAATTCTTTCATTCCCGTAAATTCGATACGGGAAATGGTGGGCCGCTCTTCCACAATGACGATTAGGACATTACCCTGTGCTTGAATTTGCACATCACGGAAAAAGCCGGTGCTGTAAAGGGCTTTAATGGATTCGGCGCCTTTAGCCGGCGTGAAGGTTTCTCCCACCTGAATCGGCAAATAACTAAAAACGGTACCGGGCTCTACCCGCTGCAGACCCTCCACCCGAATATCTTTCACCACAAAGCTCTCAGCAGCCTGCAATGGCATGGCAAAACTGGTCAGCAAAACAAAGCTTGCTTGGATCAGTAGTCGGAGACTAAATCGAGGGGCTAGTAGGGACAAATTCAAGATAAGAAATACCGTTGTAAGTCATTGAATAAAGCAAAAAGTGTTAACGAAATCAATAAGATAAAGCTAAATTTATGAAGCCATTCTTGTACTGAAACAGGTAAGCGTTTTCCGGATACCAACTCCCATGCATCATACAGGAGCTGACCCCCATCGAGCATGGGGATGGGGATCAAATTCAAGAGGCCAATACTGATGCTCATCAGGGCTAAAAACCCAAAAAAAGCTTGCCACCCTACTTGCGCCGACTTGCCTGCCATATCGGCAATGCTTAAGGGCCCGCCCAGCTGGTTTAAGGAGGTTTCTCCGGTAACTAGACCCAGCATTAATTTGGTTGAAACCGCGGTAATCAGCCAAACCCGTTCACTTGCATACATCAGCGCATCCATTGGACCCAGACGCAGCATCACCATCTCGTCTGGCTTGGCGCTTGCCGGCCTAACCCCCAAAGCCTGCAACGGATCTTGCTTAGGCTGAACCTGCGGCAAAGCGTCAGAAGGAAATGGCACGGCAATGCGGCCACCGCTAGGGCTCGTCAGCTCCAAAACAAAGCCCTTCTCACCCGTAATCGCATCCAGTAGTTGCCAGCGTAATTGGTTCCAACTAATCACGGGCTCAAAATTCGCTGACGCAGCATCAATATCGCGCCAACCCGTAACCACATCGCCCGCAACCAATCCCACCTTTGCGGCGACCGATGCCGCGGGCGGAGCCTGCAGACGCGCTGGCAATTGAGTTGCACCGGCAAGGTAAATCACCGTCAAAAAAACAATTGCCAAAATAAAATTAGCCAGCGGTCCGGCAGCCACGATAAAGGAGCGTTGCCAAAGCGGCTTGCGATCAAAGGCGTTCGCCTCATTTACTGCATCGATCTGTTGTTCTGGATCGCGGCCGTCGAGTAATTTGACATAGCCGCCCAGTGGAATTAAACCAATGACCCATTCGGTTTTATTTTGGCTGGTAAAGCGAAATAAAGGCTTACCAAAACCAATGGCAAACCGTAGCACACGCACCCCACACATCCGTGCCGCCGCATAGTGGCCATACTCATGAAAGCCCACCAAAATCCCGATCGTGACGGCGAAGGTAAAAAGAGTAATGAGTCCTTGCACCCGATGCCTCTATGAATTCGCTAGTGTAGGGACGAGCTGCGCTGCAACTTGACGTGCCTGCGCATCCGCACCCAGCACAATCTCAATTGAACTGGCAGGAACCGATTGAATAGCGGAGAGTGTTTCGCGAACCACGTTAGCGATCTGTAAATACGGCAAGCGTTGCTCCAAAAATGCCGCCACTGCCACTTCATTAGCGGCATTCAGAATGGCTGGAGCAGTACCGCCCGCTTTTGCTGCCTCAAAGGCCAGCGCCAAGCACGGAAAGCGATCGAAATCAGGTTCCGAAAATTGCAGGTTTGCCATCTGCGTTAAATTCAATGGCGCAACGCCAGCATTGATGCGATTAGGCCAGGCTAGACCATAGGCAATCGGAGTGCGCATATCGGGCTGACCCAATTGCGCAATCACTGAGCCATCGCGATAGCGCACCATGGAGTGCACTACGCTCTGCGGATGAATCAATACCCGTATTTGAGATAAAGGGAGCCCAAACAACCAATGGGCCTCAATTACCTCTAAACCTTTATTCATCATGGTTGCTGAATCAACCGAGATCTTACGCCCCATCACCCAATTGGGGTGGGCGCACGCTTCATCGGGCGTGATGGTTTTGAGCGCATCAAGGCTCTTCTCCCGAAACGGGCCGCCCGATGCAGTCAGCCACAACTCCTCGACGCCAAAATGGTCACGTGTATTTCCATTCGATGTGGAGCCAAACCGATCCGGCAGGCATTGGAAAATGGCGTTGTGCTCGCTATCAATCGGCAATAGCTCTGCGCCGCCTGATTTGACTGCGCTCATGAATAGATCGCCCGACATCACGAGGGCTTCTTTATTGGCCAGCAGAATACGTTTGCCTGCTTGCGCCGCAGCCAAGGTGGGTGCTAAGCCAGCCGCGCCGACAATTGCCGCCATGACGGTATCGCAATCCGATTCCAGAACAGCAGTGAGTAGTGCCTCTGGGCCGTGGAGGATCGTCAGTTCACTACCCTTTTCTGCAAGCAATTGCCTTAACTGCGCAGCGCCCTTGGCATCAGCTACCACGGCAATGCGGGGCTTAAATTCCAGACACTGCTGCGCTAAGCGCTCGACCTGTCGACCTGCTGTCAGCGCCACCACCTGAAAGCGGTCGGGGTGTGCCCGAATCACATCCAGGGTATTGACGCCGATTGAACCGGTAGAACCTAATACCGCAACGCGGCGGCGCAAAGAGGGATTGGGGGTGCTAGTCATTTCAAGAGTCCAACCAGCAATACAACGATGGGCATGGTTGGTAAAAGCGCATCGATGCGATCGAGAACACCGCCATGCCCCGGTAATAAATTACTGCTATCTTTTGCCCCAGAAAGGCGTTTGAGCTGGGATTCAAATAAATCACCCACGATGCTAAGCACCGTTAGGCTGATCACCAATAAAAACATCGGTAGCCAACCCCAACTGACTGCGAAGGCACCAAAAATGGTTGCCGTTGGCGGCAAATACAGGGCACATAGGGTCGCAAACAAACAGCAGAGCACAATTCCGCCTAAGGCACCTTCAATGGTTTTACCCGGACTTAATTGAGGCGCTAAGCGACGACGTCCGAATGCTTTACCAACAAAATAAGCGCCAATATCCGCCACCCAAACCAACGCCATTGCGGTGAGTAGCCAAAGCAAACCCATTTCACGCAAGAACACCAAAGCAAACCACGTAGCTGGCAGGACGATTAAACCCAACACAGCAAAAAAGAATTGCCATTTCGATAGCGTTAGTTGGGTACCACGCGACATGATCAGTGGCGCTCCAATGATCCAAAACACCATTGCCAATAAAAGCAATGAAATGTCTACATCCACATTAGAAAAGAAGAGCAAGGCTGCAATCGCAATGAAGCACAGGCCAGCATAGATTAATGCCGCTCGAGTAGCGCCGGGCGCAATCAAGCGACTCCACTCCCATGCTGCTAAAAGAATCATGACAAGGAAAAGGACATTGATGTAGATCGGTGGCAATAAAAACAGGATAGGTAAAAAAACTGCCAGTAAAACAGTTGCAGTAATTACCCGGGTTTTAAGCATAAGGTCGCTTAAGCGGAAGCTGAATTAGAAAGCATATCTGAAGCAAGCTGGGCGCTAGTGCGACCAAAGCGGCGCTCGCGTTGACTAAACCAATCAAACGCGTCTTGTAAATCGGTTGCACTAAAGTCTGGCCACAAGGTATCGGTAAAGTACAGCTCGGTATAGGCCAGCTGCCAAAGCAAGAAGTTACTCACGCGCTGCTCGCCTCCGGTACGAATAAACAAATCCGGTTCGGGTGCGTAGGCCATGGATAAATACGGCTGCAGCAGGTCTTCGGTTACTGCATCGGCTTCGATGTTGGGATTGGCACGCAACATTGCGCGCGTTGCTTGCAAGATATCCCAGCGTCCACCGTAGTTCGCTGCGATCGTCAAGGTGAGGTCTTTGCAGTGGGCGGTCTTTTTTTCGGAGAAGGCAATCATCTCTTGAATCGACTGATCGAATTGACTTAAATCGCCAATCAGGCGGAGTTGAATGCCATTCTCTGCCAAGCGGCCCACTTCGCCGCGCAAAGATTTAAGAAAGAGCTTCATTAAAAAGCCGACTTCCTCAGGAGGACGACGCCAATTCTCGGAACTAAAGGCAAACACTGTGAGAAATTCCACGCCCTGGCGACGGCATTCTTCAACCACCTTTCGAACTGCGCCCAAACCTTCAGAATGACCCGCGACGCGCGGCATGTGGCGCTTACTTGCCCAGCGGCCATTGCCATCCATGATGATTGCTACATGGCGTGGCACTGCCCTCACCTCAGGGATTTCAATTGTTGAGCTAGCGTGTTTAACCATGGAATGTAATAAATAGGAATCCTGACAGCAACTAGACCGTCATGATTTCCTTTTCCTTATCAACCACAATTTTGTCGATGTCGATAACCGCTTTGTCGGTCATCTTCTGAATGTCATCGGTAGCGCGGCGCTCTTCGTCCTCGGATATTTCTTTATCTTTGGTTAAGCGTTTTAAGTGCTCATTGGCGTCCCGGCGTAAATTACGCACCGCAATCTTGGCATCCTCGCCTTCACTTTTGACGAGCTTGGTTAGTTCACGGCGACGCTCTTCCGTCAGGGCTGGCATGGGCACTCGAATAATCGTGCCTTGCGATGCCGGATTTAAACCCAAGTCAGAATCCCGAATGGCTTTTTCAATCACCGCCACCATGGTTTTTTCGAAAGGCTGAACATTGATCGTACGCGCATCCGCTAAGCCCAAATTGGCGACTTGCGATAAGGGCGTGGGGTTGCCGTAGTAATCAACCTGAATGTGCTCCAAGATGCCGGGGTTAGCTCGGCCCGAACGAATTTTTGCCAGCCCACTCTTTAAGGACTCGAGCGACTTTTGCATCTTTTGTTCGGTCGTGTTTTTGATTTCAACTGCGGACATGCTGTTCTCCTATTAGACGTGCACCAAGGTGCCTTCGGGCTCGCCCTGCACTACGCGCAGCAAGGCTCCCGGTTTTAAGATTGAAAACACTTTAATCGGCAACTTGCGATCGCGGCATAGGGCAAATGCAGTTGCATCCATTACCTGCAGGTTTTGAATGATGGCCTCATCAAAGGTAATCGAGTCATACCGTGTCGCGCTCGCGTCTTTATTGGGATCGCTGCTGTAAATGCCATCCACCTTGGTTGCTTTGAGCATGATGTCAACGCCCATCTCGGCGCCACGCAATGCCGCAGCCGTATCGGTCGTAAAAAAGGGATTACCAGTGCCGGCAGCAAAAATCACTACCTTACCTTCACTCATCGCCCGAATGGCCCTTGGGCGAATGTAGGGCTCCACCACTTGATCCATACGCAAAGCCGATTGGACTCTAGCCTCTACGCCCTTTTGACGCAGGGCATCTTGGAGCGCTAGGGAGTTCATCATGGTGGCTAACATCCCCATGTAGTCTGCGGTAGCACGGTCCATACCAGCAGCGCCACCCGCAACGCCACGGAAAATATTACCTCCGCCAATCACAATGGCCAACTCAACCCCTAGGCGGACCACCTCAGTGATTTCAGCAACCATGGAGTCGATGGTGGTTGGGTTGATGCCAAAAGCATCCTCACCCATTAACGCTTCACCAGAAAGTTTTAGGAGTACGCGCTTGTATGCTGGCATGGTCGTTTAATCTGCTTAGGTTATTGATTTATATGTATTTTTTAATGGTTGATTTCCATTATAAAGGGCAAAGAAAAGGGCGTAGAAACTTTCGCTTCCACGCCCTGTTCGGGTACTAAACCAAATCAATACAAGGGCTTAATGGCTCCCTGCGTTTACAAGGTCATTTAAGCGCTTGCCTTTGCGGCAGCCACCTGGGCAGCTACTTCCGCAGCAAAGTCATCTTGCCGCTTCTCAATGCCCTCGCCTACGATGAACATCGTGAATGACTTAATCGTCGTATTGGCGGCCTTGAGCATTTGCTCCACGGTTTGCTTATCGTTTTTCACGAAGGGTTGATTGAGCAGCGATACCTCTTTCAGGTACTTTTGTACCGAACCCTCAACCATCTTGGCAGCGATATCGGCAGGCTTACCCGACTCGGCTGCTTTTTGCTCCGCAATGTTGCGCTCGGTCGCGATGTTTTCTGCTGGAACATCCGCAGTAGACAAGGCAACGGGCTTCATGGCAGCGATGTGCATTGCAACGTCTTTCGCGGCGACTTCATCGCCCGTGAACTCGACCATCACACCAATGCGGGTTCCATGCAAATAGGAAACCAACTTGCTGTCGCCAGAAAAACGCTGAAAGCGGCGTGGGGTAATGTTTTCACCAATACGACCAATCAACTTGGTACGAACGGCTTCAACCGTTTCACCTTCGAGTGGTAATGCAGCTAAGGCGGTCACATCAGCGGGATTGCTGTTGGCAACCAGTTTGGCGCAGTTATCCGTAAATGCTAAAAAGTCATCGTTCTTCGACACGAAGTCGGTTTCGCAATTGACTTCAATTAAAGCGCCCGTAGTGCCATTGATAAAGGCAGCCACTACGCCCTCAGCAGTAACGCGGGAGGCGGCTTTGCTAGCTTTGCTACCCAACTTCACCCGCAGAATTTCTTCTGCCTTAGCCATATCGCCATCGGCTTCGGTCAATGCTTTTTTACACTCCATCATCGGAGCGTCGGTTTTGGCGCGAAGATCGCCAACCATTGCAGCGGTAATTGCAGCCATTACTCAGCCTTCCCTTCTTCAACGAACTCTTCTTCGCCTTCTTTAACGGCAGTCAAAATCTCTTGTACTGAGTTTGCTTTACCTTCCAAGATGGCATC
>JBIIGG010000030.1:0-12814 GCA_044236575.1 Polynucleobacter sp.
TGCCGTTAAGGTCCAGCGCCTTCACCAGAATTTGATCGGGTCGCTCTACTTCATCGTAGTACTCAGGCACCGACAAGCAGCCTTCGCGCCATGCTTTTTTCTCCGCACTTGCCCAGACGAGCTCTGGGTTGATGAAGACCATCAGCTGATTTTGTTCCTCTGATACGTCAATCACGATGATGCGCTCATGAATATCCACTTGAGTCGCAGCCAGACCAACGCCGGGCGCAGCGTACATCGTCTCGGCCATATCGGCAACGATCTTGCGCACACGATCGTCAACGACAGCAACAGGCTTTGCTACCTTGTGCAATCGGGGATCGGGGTAATGGAGAACGGCTAACACAGTCATATCAGAATTATCTTACAGACTAATCAGGCCGGGCTGATTGGCAAACAAAAGCCCGTGCTCAAAAATTGGTTTATGCAAAACCACCTACCTATGCGATTACTTTACCCCGGCTCGCCGGACTATCCAAAACGCCTGCTTGATTTAAGCGATCCGCCTAGCCCTCTATATATATGCGGTGATGCTACTTTATTTGGGCGGCCGGCCATCGCCGTTGTGGGATCACGCAATGCCAGTCTTCAAGGCCTGTACATTGCATCCGAGCTGTCAAAGGGGCTAGTAGAGGCTGGTTTTTTGGTCGTTTCTGGCTTGGCGCGCGGGATTGATGGGGCAGCACACCGTGCGGCCCTAAAATCGCCGCTCGGCAAAACCAGCGCTATTTGTGGCACTGGGCTTGATCGCGTCTATCCCTACGAACACCTTGCGCTCGCACAGGCCGTGGCTCATTCGGGCCTACTCATATCGGAATTCCCCCCTGGAGTAGGTCCGCGGCCGTTTCATTTTCCGAGACGCAACCGCCTGATTGCCGCCCTTGCCCAAGGGGTAGTGGTGGTTGAGGCGAGCAAGCGATCAGGGTCGCTCATCACCGCACGCCTTGCCGCAGAGCTGGGCCGAGAGGTGTTTGCAGTGCCTGGTTCAATCCTTGGGGGCTACTCAGAAGGGTGCCACAGCCTGATTCAAAACGGTGCCAAGCTAGTCCATACCTTGGGGGATATTCTGGCTGAACTGCCCCAGGGCCCTAATTTATAGGGGATCCTAACCAATAAAAACGGTGTAAATCAGCTGCAAATGCAGGGAAAAGTCGGCATTTTGGACAGTTCTTGATTTATCGGTTAATAATAAAAAAGGAAGTGCGCCGCAAATGAGCGCCGCATGGATGGCTTTAATTTGACTAATCTGTACTTAATTTAGGTTCACGCGTGGCTAAAGCAACTACCAAAACCGCATCCAAATCGACTGCAGGCAGCACGCCTAAAACACTGATCATTGCAGAAAAGCCCTCGGTTGCCAGCGACATTGCCAAGGCCCTAGGCGGCTTTACTAAATTCGACGATTACTTTGAAAACGACCAGTACGTGGTTTCTTCTGCGGTGGGTCACCTTTTGGAGATTGCTGCCCCCGAGGAATATGACGTCAAGCGCGGAAAGTGGTCCTTTGCCAATTTGCCGGTAGTTCCCCCCCATTTTGACCTGCGGCCGATTGTAAAAACCGAATCGCGGCTCAAGGTGTTACAAAAACTCATCAAGCGCAAAGATATCGCTGAGCTGGTCAACGCGTGTGATGCAGGTCGCGAGGGTGAGCTAATTTTTCGGTTGATTGCCCAACATGCCAAGGCAAGCCAACCCATCAAACGCCTATGGCTGCAATCAATGACGCCCAACGCCATTCGCGAGGGCTTTAGCGCACTGCGCTCCGATACGGATATGCAGCCTTTGGCCGATGCTGCCCGCTGCCGCTCTGAAGCAGACTGGTTGGTTGGCATCAATGGCACCCGCGCCATGACAGCTTTCAATAGTAAAAGCGGCGGCTTCTTTCTGACGACGGTAGGGCGCGTACAAACACCAACCCTCTCGATTGTGGTCGAGCGCGAAGAGCTGATTCGTAAATTTATTTCTAAAGATTACTGGGAAGTTAAGGCTGATTTTCTGGCCTCAGCCGGTGTTTATGAGGGTCGCTGGTTTGATCCGAAGTTTAAGAAAGATGCCGCAGAGCCGGATTTGCGGGAGAGCCGTCTGTGGAGCGAAGCTGCGGCCAACAGCATTGTGGCTGCTTGCCGTAACAAGAAGGCCAGCGTGCGCGAAGAGGCAAAGCCGGCGACGCAGTTAGCTCCCCAGCTGTTTGATTTAACCAGCCTTCAACGTGAGGCGAATGCACGTTTTGGTTTTTCCGCAAAAAATACCTTGGGGCTTGCTCAAGCTTTATACGAACGCCACAAGGTACTTACCTACCCAAGAACTGATTCAAGGGCGCTGCCAGAAGACTATTTGGAAACCGTAAAGCAGACGGTGGAAAACTTAGCGGCGCACTCCAACGAATACCGCCCTCATGCCAATGCCATACTAAAAGGCGATGGAAAAGATAGTGCTGCCAAAACAAAAGGGTATGGCTGGATCAAGCCCAATAAGCGAATTTTTGATAACTCCAAAATATCAGACCACTTCGCCATCATTCCGACGCTGGAGTCGCCTAAGACCCTCAGCGAGCCAGAGCAAAAGCTCTACGACTTAGTTGTACGGCGATTCTTGGCCGTGTTTTTTCCCGCAGCAGAGTTCCGCGTTACCACGCGCATAACGGAATGTTCCGGGCACCACTTTAAAACCGAAGGGCGCGTTTTAGTCCACCCAGGATGGTTGGCCGTCTATGGCCGCAGCAATCAAGCAGATGACGAACTGGTTGCCGTACAAGAAAATGAAACGGTACAAAGCGATACGATTGAGGCGCTTGCATTAAAAACAAAACCGCCGGCCCGCTATAGTGAAGCAACCTTACTCTCGGCCATGGAAAGCGCCGGTAAGTGGGTTGATGACGACGATATGCGTGAGGCGATGGCTGAAAAGGGTCTTGGCACTCCCGCAACCCGCGCCGCCATCATCGAAGGGCTGCTAGCAGAAAAATACATGGTGCGTGAGGCGAGGGAACTCATACCCACCGCCAAAGCATTCCAATTGATGACCCTATTGCGCGGCCTCGATGTGGAAGAGCTAACGCGCCCAGACCTTACCGGCAATTGGGAAAATAAGCTTTCGCTGATTGAGCAAGGAAAAATGAAGCGCGATGCATTTATGCAGGAAATTGCACAGATGACGCAGCGCATCGTCAAGCGCGCCAAAGAGTACGACAGCGATACCATTCCAGGCGACTATGCGACCCTCACTACGCCATGCCCCCATTGCAAGGGGTCCGTTAAAGAGAACTACCGACGCTTTGCCTGCGAAAAGTGCGGCTTTACGATTAGTAAAACGCCAGGTGGGCGGGCATTTGAATACGACGAAGTCGAAACGCTGTTGCGTGACAAGACCATCGGACCATTGCAAGGATTTCGCAGCAAAATCGGCCGTCCGTTTGCAGCCATCATTAAGCTAACTGAAATTCCGGAAGACGACAAAGACTATCCCAACGCGGGCTTTAAATTGGAGTTCGATTTTGGCAATACTGCAGAGGATGATGCAGAGGCCATCGACTTTACTGGTCGCACAGCTTTAGGAGTGTGCCCAAAATGTTCTGGCGCAGTCTATGAAGATGGTATGCGTTATGTTTGTGAACGCAATACGGGACCTAGCAAAACCTGTGATTTCAAAACGGGGAAGGTCGTGTTGCAGCAAGAGATATCGACGGAGCAAGTTCAGAAGCTGCTGACCACCGGCAAAACGGACTTGTTAACCAACTTTAAATCCAACCGCACTGGACGTGGCTTTAAGGCCTATCTGGCTCTTGGCGAGGGCGGCAAAATTGGCTTTGAATTTGAGGCGAAGGCGCCCAAAGCGGGTGGTGCGGCACCTGCCAAAAAACGGTCAGGCGCCAGTGCTGCAGCCAAGGCAGAGGTAAAGCCCAAGCGCGTTAGTAAAGCAAAATCGCCTGCCAAAACCTGATCTGCAATTAATTTTGCTGCCAATGCAGACCACAAAATACCGCGCGACCCAAGTGCAGTAGCCACAAAGATACCGGGACGCTGCGGCAGGGCGCCGATGATGGGCAGCCGGTCCCCGGCAACACAACGAATGCCAACAAACTGTCCGTCTGGCATTAGTTCGTCTTGGTCACCTTCGGCGAAGTTGATTAGGCCGGCCGCCTGCGCTTGATTGAGGTGATCACTTTCAGAACGGGGATGATCGTCGCTTTCGTTTTCATCAAAACTGGAGCCCACAATCCAGCGCATATTCCCATTTTCCAAGCGACTTGCTGGTATGCAATAACCATCGCCACAGATAATAGAGCGAGGCAGACGAGCCGCCCAGTCGCTCTTAGAATCAACCTGAAAAAAGCTCAGCTGACCGCGTACCGGCTTAAGAGGTAACTTGATTTGGATGCTACTCAGTAATTTTTTGGAGTCCAGGCCAGCAGCAACAATGACCTTATCTGCGCGTATAGTGATTTTTTTGCTTGCATCAGTTAACAGCCAATAATTGCCTTCGCGTTCCAGCGTGTCTATCTGCACATTATCTATTTGCGTTAATTTCGCGCAGGGCTGCAATAGCTGTTGTGTTGTTTTTTCTAAGCTCAGCATTCCCGCATTGGGAAACCAAACGCCTGCCCGCGCCACCCCCGCCAACTGACTTGCGCGTTCTGCAGAGACAGGGAATGCTATTTCTGGCGATAGGCCAAGCCCCTCAAGCTGCCGGGCTATGACATCCCGATCAAAATCAAGGCCATTTTTTATGGGGTGCAGTGCGCCGCGGTGTACCCATTGATCGCCCCATCGCGCCAATGCGAGCTCAAATGCAATGCGGGTTAATTGGAGTAGTTTTGCCGAACCACGAGTGATATGAGGATGGGCAATAGCATAGGCATGGCTTGAGCATCCTCTAGCAGGGGCACCTTCAGACTCAAGAACACATACCGGGTGACCCCGAGAAATGATTTCGTGCGCAATGCTTGCGCCTGCGATGCCAGCCCCAATCACCACGATGTCATGGTGCTGGGGGGCGATCATCTGGTGAGCAGGAATTAGCTTCCTATGCGTTGCTCAATTTTGCTACGCGTTGCCAAAAGCTCGGCTGGCAAGCGATGCTTTAGCTGCTCAAATAGTTCCGAATGCAATTGCACTTCGGCCTGCCAATCTGACTTGCTTAACGACATCACGTCGCTGAACTGCTCGGCTGAAAAATCAAGGCCATCCCAATGGAGATCCTGATACTCAGGGCAGATACCAAAAATGGTTTCCTTGCCCTTTGCTTTGCCATCGACGCGCTCAAGAATCCAAGCCAAGACACGCATGTTTTCACCAAAGCCGGGCCATACAAACTGACCAGCGTCGTTTTTACGGAACCAGTTGACGCAATAAATCTTCGGTAGCTCTGCACCCGAGGCTATTAGTTTTTTGCCAAGGCTGAGCCAATGCTGAAAGTAATCACTCATGTTGTAGCCCGCAAATGCAAGCATCGCAAATGGATCGCGGCGCACAACACCGACTTGGCCCGTGATGGCTGCAGTGGTTTCCGAACCCATGGTGGCGGCCATATAAACGCCCTCTTCCCAGTCTCGGGCTTCACTTACCAGCGGTACGGTGGTAGAGCGGCGACCACCAAACAAGAACGCATCAATGGGTACGCCGTCCGGGTCATTCCAGTTGGGATCAACCGCTGGATTATTGGTTGCTGCCATGGTGAAACGCGAATTGGGGTGAGCGGCTTTTCTGCCAGCCGCTCCGTCCGCCGGAGTCCAGTCTTTTCCTTGCCAGTCGATTAAATGCGCTGGCGGTGTTTCGGTCAAGCCCTCCCACCACACATCGCCGTCATCGGTGAGCGCCACGTTGGTGAAAATAACGTCTTGGTTAAGCGAATCGATGCAATTGGGATTTGTTTTGAGATTGGTGCCTGGCGCAACACCAAAATAACCGGACTCTGGATTGATTGCGTAAAAACGCGTTTTGCCAGTCGCAGCGTCTTTGCGCGGCTTAATCCAGGCGATGTCATCACCGATGGTGGTCACTTTCCAGCCTTCAAATCCTTTGGGCGGAATCATCATGGAGAAATTGGTTTTGCCACACGCCGAGGGGAAAGCGGCTGCGATGTGGTATTTCTTTCCTTGTGGTGAGGTAACGCCAAGAATAAGCATGTGCTCTGCAAACCAGCCCTGATCTCGTCCCATGGTAGACGCAATGCGTAATGCAAAGCACTTCTTGCCCAGCAAGGCGTTGCCGCCATAGCCCGAACCAAAAGACCAAATCTCACGGGTCTCAGGGTAATGAACAATGTATTTGGTTGGGTTATTGGGCCAGACAACATCCTTCTCGCCGGCCTCAAGCGGCTTACCGACGGTATGAATGCAGGGCACAAATTCCCCGCCGCTACCGAGCTGATCAATCACGGCGCGGCCCATGCGGGTCATGATGCGCATATTGATGGCTACATATGGGCTGTCTGATAGCTCTACACCAATGTGCGCAATCGGCGAGCCAATCGGGCCCATTGAAAAGGGAACCACATACATGGTTCTACCGCGCATGCAGCCCGCAAATAAAGGCTTTAATGTTGCGCGCATCTCATCAGGAGCTACCCAGTTATTGGTAGGGCCAGCGTCATCTTTATGTTGTGAGCAAATAAAGGTGCGGTCTTCTACGCGGGCCACGTCTTGTGGGTCAGATATTGCCAGAAATGAATTTTTCCGTTTGGCTGGATTGAGGCGCTTGAATGAGCCAGCGGCCACCATCAAATCGCACAGTCGGTCATATTCGGCTTGCGAACCATCGCACCAATGAATGTTGTCCGGCTTGGTCAGCGCAGCAACTTCGGCAACCCACTCTATGAGTTTTTGGTTCTTCACGTATTCTGGTGCAGCAACTGAAATAGCATCGTGCGTTAATGGTTGGTTCATGTAAAGCCCTCGCATTTTTTTAATATTTTGAATCTAACGATTTTAGCATTTTCCTGTGGGCGTTTTTCATCGCCTGTAGAGCTGCAAGCCCTTGTTTTTACTGGCGCAAGAAGAAATATCCGAAAAAATAATAGGCAATGCCTCCGTTATTTTCCGATGCAAAATTGACTAAATATTTTTCCCAGTAAATCGTCTGGCAATAGGCGGCCAGTGATTTGGCCAAGATGCTCTTGTGCCAATCGGAGCTCTTCTGCAAACAGCTCTAATGCGCGATTACCTTGGAGCGCATAGAGGCTGGCCTTATTTAAAGCAGCCTCCGCATGCTTCAAGCAATCGATGTGGCGTTGTCGAGAGATAAGAACGTCTTCTTGGCCGGCTCGCCAACCGACGCGGGTCAAGATGGCATTTTTTAACTCGGGAATACCGGCGCCGGTTTTGGCAGAGATAAAAAGCGTATCCGGTTCTGTGGCGCTATTAACTGCGCCAAGTAAGTCTGCTTTATTGAGTAATCGCAAAGACGTACAACCAGCAGGCAGTGCCGCTACCACTTCGGCATAAAGTGCCTCATCGGATGTTTCCGCATCCGGGGCTTCTATATACAGCAGCAAATCGGCTGTGCGTATCGACGCCCAGGTGCGCTCAATGCCAATTGCCTCGACCTCATCACTCGTCTTCCTCAGACCAGCAGTATCAATAATATGTATTGGCACGCCATCGAGGGTGATGCTTTGCTTTACCCTATCCCGCGTTGTTCCAGCTACAGCAGTAACAATCGCAACCTCTTCGCCCGCCAGGCAATTTAATAAAGAGCTTTTACCCACATTGGGGGTGCCCACCAAGACCAGCTGCACGCCGTCACGCAATATCTGTCCCTGCTTTGCAGCGCCAAGCAAACGCTGAAGCTGTTCCTGAATGTCGTTTAACTGTTGGCGCGCATGGGCATTCTCTAAAAATTCAATTTCTTCTTCTGGGAAGTCGAGAGTCGACTCGACCAAAATGCGCAATTGCGTTAGGGCCTGTACTAACTGATGAATGTCATCGGAGAACGCGCCCTGAAGCGAGCGCGCTGCGCCCATGACAGCAGCATGTGATTGTGCATCGATTAGATCGGCAATGGCTTCAGCCTGGGCTAGGTCAATTTTTTCATTTAAAAAGGCGCGCAATGAGAACTCGCCTGGGTCGGCTATTGCTAGGCCGGCTTGATGGCCCAATTGCAGACAGCGCTGCACGACCAAATCAAGTAGCTGTGGTCCGCCGTGGCACTGCAATTCCAAAACGTCCTCGCCCGTAAACGAATGGGGCGTCGCAAAGTAAATGGCAAGGCACCTTTCAATAATACGACCATCTTGGTTACGCAAATCAACCAGAGTGGCTTTGCGAGGCTGTAGTCGTGTATTGGTTATGGCAAAGGCAAGCTCTTGCAAGCCTGCGCCACTGATACGGACAATACCTACGCCGGCTTTGCCAGGCGCGGTAGCAATAGCAACAATGGGGATTTTTCTGGATGCGGGCCCCATTGCTGACATATTGATACTGAATGCGGTATTACATTGCTCGTTTAATAATCATCTTGTTGATCTGCCACTGCTGCGCAATCGACAATATGTTGTTGACTACCCAGTACAACACCAATCCGGCTGGGAAGAAAAAGAACATGATGGAAAATATGATGGGCATATATAGCATCACTTTTGCCTGAATTGGGTCTGGTGGCGTTGGATTTAGTTTGGTTTGAACCCACATTGATACCGCCATAATGACCGGCAAAATGTAATAGGGGTCTGGCACCGCCAAATCGTGGATCCAAAGAATCCAAGGTGCATTGCGAATTTCAACCGATGACAACAAAACCCAATACAAGGAAATAAATACCGGTATCTGGATCAGCATTGGTAAACAGCCGCCCAGTGGGTTGATTTTTTCCTTTTTGTATAAGGCCATCATTTCTTGGTTCATTTTTTGCGGGTTACCTTTGTTGGCTTCGCGCATCGCCATTACTTTTGGCTGGACCTCTTTCATGCGCGCCATTGATTTATAGCTGGCGGCAGACAGGGGGTAGAACAAGAGCTTAATCAAGAAGGTCAATATGACGATTGACCAACCCCAATTATTGACGTATTCATGAATACGCTCCAAGGTCCAAAAGATGGGCTTTGCAAGAATGGTTAAATATCCGTAGTCCTTGAGCAGCTCGAGTCCAGGAGCAATTGCTTCTAACGTGCTTTCTTGTTGTGGCCCCACAAAGAGGCGTGCTGTCTCGACGGTTGTTTTACCAGGCGCAATATCTTCGAGCGGGGTTTGTATCCCAACGCGATACACATTGGTATCGATTTTTCCAGCATAAATATCGCGATTTAATTTATCGCTGGGTATCCATGCGCTGGCGTAGTAGTGCTGCACCATCGCCACCCATGCAGGGTCACCAGCAGGAACTTGTTTTGGTATGGCGATTTTGTTTTTCTCTATATCGGTAAATTCGAGCTTATTAAACTTTTCTTTATTGGTATAGACCGCCGGACCTGTAAATGTGCTGTAAAACTCGCTCTCGTCGAGCTTACTTCCATCGCGCACTAATTCGGTATATAAAACGAGCGGTCCCACTGCCGCATTATTTTTAGTTACGCGGTGCATCACATCGATGACGTAGCTGCCGGAATTCAAGATAAAGGTTTTTTCAAGGATTACGCCGTTGCGCTCACTGGCAACAACCAAGAACGGTCGGCCTGACCCATCTTTGCCGCTGGTTTGCAATTTGAATTCACTGGTGTGGTTCGGCAGGTCTGTATTGCCTGCGGCAATCAGTCCGGAGCGCGCAAAATACTGGTGGCCCGGCGTGACTTGCATCAGTCGCATTGGCTTCTTATCGACGTCCAGCTCTTTTAATAAGGTTGCGCTCACGACGTTTGCGCCGTCTGCGCTAACCTCAATTACCAGGACATCGTTTTGTAAAGTAAAGCGTTCTTTGCTTGCCAGTTGTGCCATGCTCGCTGGAATTGCTTTGGGTGCAAGCACTGGTGCGGTGTTGGTGCTGGTGGCCGTCGATACTGGGACGTCATTTTTCTTCTCATCTCCACTCACTGGCACAGCTTCTTGCTTGCTCATGCTTTGTGGTCCGAACAGCGGGGTTTTGCCTTCGTATGCCAACCAGTTGTTGTAAAGGAGCAGCCCTGCTATTGAGAAAACAGCCCAGAGGATGGTTCTTTTCGTATCCATGTATTTATTCTTTAATCTTGCGTGGGTTAATTGCTGGGTCATAGCCACCATGACTCCAAGGGTTGCATCGCAATAGCCGCCAGACGATCAGTCCGGCACTTTTTGCGCTGCCGTGGGCTTTAAAGCAATCGCATGCATATTGAGAACAGCTCGGCTCGAACTTGCATTGAGAGCCAAAAAATGGGCTCAATGCGATTTGGTAAATTCGGATCATTGCTATTGCTGCGCGGTTAATGATCTGCACTTAAATTAGCTCCGCTAATTGCTGTTTAAGTATGCCAAATTCCATGGAGCGCAATCGTCCCCGTGTTGTTTGGCCAATCGGCTTTTTAAGTCGAATGACAATATCGTGGGCCTCTAATATTGCACTGTGTGGTTGGCGCGTGCTTTCTCGTATAAAGCGCTTGAGCTTATTTCGATCAACCGCTCTTTTAGCTAGTTTTTTAGCTACAGCAATTCCTAGGGCGCCATCCGTGCCTTGACTGCGAGACCCTAAATACAAACCCCAGTGTTTTGATGTTTTGGGATTTGTTTTAAGTAATTCGGATATGCGTGCGCTATTCAAGCGATTGCGCTTACACTGCCAAGCGTTTACGGCCCTTGGCGCGACGTGCGTTTAAAACGGTACGGCCGCCGCGTGTTTTCATGCGGACACGGAACCCGTGGGTGCGTTTACGGCGGGTTACGGATGGTTGATATGTTCTTTTCATGATTGACCTCGGGAAAGCCAAGTATTTTCCTTTGTGGCGCTTAAAAGGTCAACCTAAGATGTGCTCTTATTGGGCTTTTCCCTTATTTTATTTTTTGTTTTTTTCTCTTTTCCTTGATTTATAAGGTTTTTTATTATTTGGCCACAAGTTATCCACAGGTTTTCCACCCACTTATGGCTTGTGGATAACTTTAGAAAATCGCTACAATCAATCCTCCGAAAATGAGCAATCTAGAAAATAACGTCACCCTCTCTTCCTTAAGCCCGCTGGGCTTTTGGGATCACGCCACCGCCACCCTGCTGCGCGAGTTATCCCCACAACAATTTAAGACTTGGATTCAACCCCTTAAATTAAGTGGTTTGGATGAGAGTGAGTGTTTGCTTACTATAGCTGCGCCAAACCGATTTAAGTTGGATTGGACGAAAAAAACGTTTTCTGATCGCTTTCAGGAGCTTGCCCAAAACTATTTTGGTAAGCCCTTCACATTAATGTTTGTGTTGGATGACGGCGGCTCCACATCAGCCCCAGGCGCTTTGGGTGCGCGCGCCTCGAGCGCCCCCCAAGAGACAAATGTGGCGACTTCTGATTATCTGCAAGCCGCGCCGGAAGCGGAGCTGGGTGAGTCGTCTGCCTTTGAATTGGAGGACCACTCCAAACTCAACCCCATGTTGACGTTTGAAACCTTCGTTACAGGTAAGGCAAATCAATTGGCGCGCGCCGCATCCATTCAGGTGGCGCACAACCCGGGCACATCCTACAACCCCATGTTCTTGTATGGTGGGGTTGGTCTGGGCAAAACCCACCTAATTCATGCAATTGGCAACCATCTTTTAAAAGAAAAACCAAATGCCCGCATTCGGTACATCCATGCAGAGCAATACGTGTCAGACGTCGTAAGGGCATATCAACAGAAGGCATTTGATCGTTTTAAGCGGTATTACCACTCCCTTGACCTTTTGCTAATTGATGACATTCAGTTCTTTAGCGGCAAATCGCGCACCCAAGAAGAGTTCTTTTATGCATTTGAGGCGCTTTTAGGTAATCGTGCACAGGTCATTATTACCAGCGACACCTATCCCAAAGAGATGGCTGGAATCGATGATCGCCTCATCTCTCGCTTTGATTCTGGTCTCACAGTGGCAATCGAGCCGCCTGAATTGGAAATGCGCGTAGCCATTTTGATGAAAAAGGCGGCGGCTGAGGGCATACCAATGTCGGAAGATGTTGCTTTTTTTGTGGCCAAACACCTTCGGTCGAATGTGCGTGAACTTGAGGGCGCGCTGCGGAAGATTTTGGCCTTTGTTCGCTTTCATGGGCGGGACGTAACAATTGATGTTGCTCGCGCCGCCCTGAAAGACCTGCTGTCCATTCAAAACCGTCAAATTTCGGTTGAAAATATCCAAAAATCCGTAGCCGATTTTTACAACATAAAGGTGGCGGATATGTATTCTAAGCGCCGGCCCGCCAACATTGCCAGACCCCGCCAAATCGCCATGTTTATGGCGAAAGAGTTGACCCAAAAAAGCCTTCCAGAAATTGGTGAGTTGTTTGGTGGGCGGGACCACACCACTGTCTTACATGCTGTCCGCAAAATTGCGGAAGAGCGCGCCCACGACAGCCAACTAAACCATGAAATTCATGTGATTGAGCAGACCCTGAAGGCATAGTTTGGTTGTGGATAAGTGTGTGGATGAGTCTGTGTGTAACTAGGTTAATTTCATGTGCATAAATTGGGGAAAACGGCGCCGATATGCAAAAATAGAGGTGGTTGAAAAGGTTATCCCAAATCTATCCTTCATTTATACCGAAGTTGTGCACAGGTTTTTTTAGTTATAAGTGGTTGTTGTGTAAGTCTTTAGTGGGTTATCCACCGTTTTTTTGAGGCTTATTACTATTACTAGTTAGATATATACAAGGATTTAAAAGCAATGCAACTTATAAATACATCGCGCGATAGTTTATTAAAACCACTTCAAATCGTAAGCGGCATTGTTGAGCGTCGACACAC
>JBIIGG010000150.1:0-3478 GCA_044236575.1 Polynucleobacter sp.
TATAACCCCACTCGATCACTACTTTGCGCGTTAAGCGAATCGTATCGGGATTACTTGCATTCAAAAAGAACATCGATGTGGCTGTACCGAGATTGAAACGCTGCTGACCCATCTTGCGCAGCAGGTTACGCATATTCATGGTTACATCACCAAAGTCAATCTTGACTGGGCAAGGCGTAGCGCACTTATGGCAGACCGTGCAGTGCGCCGCTACGTCATCAAACATTTCCCAATGGCGAATTGAAATCCCGCGCCGGGTCTGTTCCTCATACAAGAACGCTTCGATCAAGAGGGATGTCGCTAATATCTTATCGCGTGGGCTGTAGAGCAAATTAGCCCGCGGTACATGGGTCGCACAGACAGGCTTGCATTTGCCACAGCGCAAACAATCTTTCACGCTATCGGCGATCGCACCAATATCGCTTTGCTGCATGATCAAGGACTCATGGCCCATTAATCCAAAGCTGGGGGTATAGGCCATGCTCAAATCCGCATGGGGCATTAACTTGCCTTTATTAAATCTACCTTCCGGATCAACCCGATTTTTATATGCCCTGAAATCCTTTAACTCTTCCTCGGTGAGGTATTCAAGCTTCGTAATACCAATGCCGTGCTCGCCTGAGATGACGCCATCAAGGGATCGCGCCAAGGCCATAATTTGATCAACCGAGCGATGTGCGTCTTGCAACATACCATAGTCATCGGAGTTCACTGGAATATTGGTGTGCACATTGCCATCACCGGCATGCATGTGCAGCGCCACAAACACACGCTTACGCAGAATAGCTTGGTGGGTCTTTTCTAGCTCAGCCAAAATCTGTTCAAAGGCAGCGCCGCCAAAAATAATGCGTAGCTCCGCACGCACATCCGTCTTCCACGATGCACGTAAGGTGTAGTTTTGTAACTCAGGAAAGAAACGATCGAGGTCATTTAACCAGCCAGCCCAACACGCCCGCACTTGCTGAATTAAGTCCAGTGCACCCTCTACGCGATCACCCAAAATTTCTGCGGGCGAGATGTCATCGTCTTCATCGGCCTTACCCAGCGGTAAATTGCCTTTGCGCAAGAATACTTCCAGCGCATCCAATAGCTGCAGCTTATTTTTAAGGGATAACTCAATATTGATACGCTCAATACCGTCGGTGTATTCACCCATACGATCCAGCGGAATCACCACGTCTTCATTAATCTTGAAGGCATTGGTATGGCGTGCAATCGCAGCGGTACGCGCCCGGTCTAACCAAAATTTCTTGCGGGCTTCAGGACTAACGGCAACAAAACCTTCGCCAACGCGCAAATTGGCCATGCGTACCACTTCACTTGTCGCAGCGGCGACGGCCGACTCATCATCACCAGCGATATCGCCAATCAATACCATCTTAGGTAAGGTGTTGCGTTTGGACTTCGTGGAGTAACCCACTGCTTTTAAATAGCGATCATCTAAGTGCTCAAGGCCGGCCAAGATAGGGCCACCGTCGCGACTTAAACCATCGAGGTAGGCTTTAATTTCTACAATACTCGGAATGGCTTCTCGCGCTTGGCCAAAGAATTCCAGGCAAACAGTGCGCATGTATTGCGGCATGCGGTGCAGAATCCAGGTAGCGCTGGTAATCAGACCATCACACCCCTCTTTTTGAACGCCTGGCAGTCCCGATAAAAACTTATCGGTTACGTCTTTACCTAAACCCGCTTTCCGAAAGCGACGACCCTCAATATTCAATGTCTCGCGTCGCAGTACTTTTACACCTGGCTCCTGCAAGCCATCGGACCAGATCAGATCAAACTGTGCAGAATCAGCCTCATGAATTTTGCCTAAGTTATGGTTGACACGAATTACATCGAGCCAATTACCCTCCGGGTCCACCATGCGCCAGCTAGCGAGATTATCTAAGGCAGTACCCCATAAAACCGCTTTCTTACCGCCGGCATTCATGGCGACGTTACCACCAATGCAACTCGCATCAGCCGAAGTGGGATCTACCGCAAACACCAGACCGACTCGCTCTGCTGCCTCGGCAACGCGGCGCGTTACAACGCCGGCGCCTGTGAAAATGGTTGGTACTAACCCACTTAAACCGGGCAGCGTTACTTTAACCACAGGATCAATTTGTTCCAGTTTTTCCGTATTGATGACCGCCGACATGGCGACTAAGGGAATCGCACCACCGGTATAGCCAGTGCCGCCCCCGCGCGGAATGATGGTGAGCCCAAGCTCAATACAGGCCTTCACTAATCCAGGTATCTCTGCCTCGGTATCTGGCTTCAAAACAACGAATGGATATTCGACCCGCCAATCGGTTGCGTCCGTCACATGAGCGACACGCGACATGCCATCAAAGGCAACGTTATCTAACCCGGTATGGCGCCCCAATACTTTTAGCGCGCGTTTGCGTAATTGCGCAACCGTTTCAAAATTCTGCTCAAAGAGTTCGACCGCAGTCCGTGCTGCCCGAATCAAAATTTCAACTTGCTCGGCCGAATCGCCAGTCATTCTTTTTTCGACTTCGCCTAGGCGATGCCACAGCGCGCTAATGAGCATGTTGCGGCGCTTGGTGTTATCCAATAAATCGTCTTGCAAATAGGGATTACGCTGAACTACCCAAATATCACCCAAGACCTCAAACAGCATGCGGGCTGAGCGACCAGTCCTGCGGACACCGCGCAGAGAATCCAAGACGCGCCAAGACTCCGGTCCTAAGAGGCGAATGACGATTTCACGGTCTGAGAATGAGGTGTAGTTGTACGGAATTTCCCGTAAACGGGGCTCCCCAGCCTCAGCAGTGAGCAATTGATTTAATCCGAGTGGGGCGTTCATGGAGTGGGGTTCGTTAAATAGGCATTTTAAAGGAGTAATCCGATCCTGACAGGAATTGCCTAATTCGGCTGACGAACCCAATAAAACCTTGCAAAACTAAGGGCTTAGGGGCCATCCGTGGTACGCTCATCGCATGGCAATCAACTATTTAAAGAAAATCTTAACGGCTCGCGTTTATGACGTCGCGCGCGAGACTGAATTGGAGCTAGCGCCCGCTTTATCGCAGCGCCTAGGGAACCAAATCCTCCTAAAAAGAGAAGACAACCAGCCGGTGTTCTCTTTTAAGCTGCGTGGCGCTTACAACAAAATGGCGCAACTCAGCCCTGCCGCACTCAAGCGTGGCGTCATCGCTGCATCGGCCGGAAACCATGCCCAAGGCGTAGCCCTCGCCGCCGCCAAGATGAAATGCAAGGCGGTCATCGTGATGCCAGTAACTACACCTGCAGTCAAAATCGATGCCGTCAAAGCCCGTGGCGGATCTTGGATTGAGCTCGTTTTGTTTGGCGAATCGTATAGCGACGCCTTTGATCATGCCAAAGGATTAGAGAAAAAACGGGGCTTAAGCTTCGTTCACCCCTTTGATGATCCTGACGTCATTGCCGGCCAAGGAACCATCGCACAAGAAATTTTGCAACAGCACCAAGCGCCAATTGATGCCATCTT
>JBIIGG010000031.1:0-12682 GCA_044236575.1 Polynucleobacter sp.
GTGAACTCTTTAAACAACAAACAGGAACATTCATTACCCATATTCCGTATCGCGGATCGGGCCCTGCAGTTCAAGATTTAATGGGTGGGCAGGTTGATATGTTTATTACAACTCCCGCTGGCGTTGTCAGCCAAATTCAAGCTGGACGGTTGCGTGGTTTAGCTGTCACTGGAAAGAAGCGCCTTGGCGCTTTGCCACAGATGCCAACGACAGATGAAGCAGGCTTACCCAATTATGAATTAGATTCGTGGTTTGCTTTATTTGCACCTGCAGGCACCAATCCGGAGATCATCCAAAAGCTCAATCTAGCTTTGGGATCGGCTCTGAAATCGCCAGAAGCCCAAGCTAAAGCGGACAGTGCTGGAACAACTATTCAAACGATGACGCCTGCTGAGCTGGGGGAGTTCACACGGAAAGAGTTGGATCGCTGGGGTAGGGTGATCCAAACTTCCAAAATGACGGTTGATTAGAGCAGGGCTCATAATCGGCTGGTCCTAGGTTCAAGTCCGGGTGGGCACACCAGCAACAAAGTCACTAATGTGAAAGCGTTAGTGGCTTTTTATATTGCGCCACTATTTTGACTGGAGCAACCTATACTTATGATTATTAGGAGAATGGCAATGATCAGCCCCTCATCAATGCTATGCTTTTCATATTCAATTAACCTGCTCTAAGGAATCTCCGTGAAACAGACCATGATTAAAAAGATAGTCGCTGCATCCGTTTCTATCGCTCTGGTGATTGCCCCGATGGCAAGTCATGCGTGTACCGCTGTGAATATCATCGCAAAAGATGGCTCGGTTGTAGCGGGAAGAACCATGGAATGGGCTTTTGATATGAAGTGGCAGCTCACTGCTAATCCGAAGGGCACCCCCATCACCCTCAGCGCCCCAAGTTCCCTTAAGTTGCCCGCAACAAGCCTATCCAGTAAATATGCTTTTGTCGCAGTTGCGCCTGGCGTTTTAGCGGGTCCTCCTGCCTATCTCGAAGGTCAAAATGAAGCAGGCCTTGCGATTAGTGGAAATTTTTTACCCGGTTTTACTGAATATCAAACTGTGACCCCAGAAGATAAGAACTACGTTTCTATCCTGAACTTGGGTGGTTTTATTTTAGGAATGTTCAGTACGGTGAAAGAGTTGCGTAGCGAGCTCCCTAAATATAAGGTGTGGTTTGATCCCAGTGAAGTCAAAGGATTACCAACCCCACCCTGGCTGCATCTTGTGTTAACGGATCGCGGTGGTGACAGTATTATTGTTGAGTTTGTTAAAGGTCAAATGGTGATCCACAATAACCTTGCTGGTGTACTGACTAACGCGCCAACCTATGACTGGCACTTGAACAATGTGCGTAATTATTTGTCACTCACAACCACAGCAACTGCTTCGGTAACGGTAGGTAGTACGAACGTTACTGAATTAGGTCAGGGCGGTGGCTTACTCGGTTTACCCGCAGATTACACCCCACCATCGCGCTTCGTCAGGGCAGCTTATCTAAAGCAGTTTACCTATCAGCCAAGCAATAGCGCAGAAGCGATACAAACTGCTGGCCATATCTTGAACAACGTGGATATTCCGGTTGGTGTAGCTCGCTCGTCGGATGGCAAGCAGGTTGTTTCTGATTACACACAGTGGGTCAATCTCAAGGACTTAAAGAATAATCGGATGAGAATTGCAAACTATGCAAATCGTACAAACTTCATTGAAATTAATCTGAATGAAGTATTCAAGTCCGGAAAATCCAAAACTTGGCTGATTGATAAGTTGCCGTATCCTAAGAATGACCTAACGGCAGAGTTCTTAAAATAAGCGAATTCACTAAACCACCTTCGGGTGGTTTTTAATTGGCGATCCGTTTTGAGTCGTTGGCAAGCCTATCCCCACGTTACGTTTAGCAAGGGCAGAATCCCCTCTAAACTAGATTCATTTCTTAATCAACACAACCGTTAAAGATCTTTGTGCTTATCAAGATAAACTAATAGCTGATGGGCCATGCCGATCGAGGAAGCGGTGGCCCAGGCAAAAGAGAACAAGCCAGAAAATGCAATTAATGACGGTATTAAGCGCCAACCAAATGGCAGGTCTTGCGAAAAATTACCTACGGAGGTAAAAAAACTTACGGTCAATAACACAGCCGCCTCCCAATTAGCAACAATCTCAAACAAACTGAGTGCCACGACCCATACAGTAAGGGACAAAAACATTCCAACGATCAACAGCATTGTGTATAAGGAAAATCGAAGAATTTCAATATGCTTTCCACGATAGGTAGCCGTTCTGAGCCTATTGCGATATGCCAAGGCAACGGCTGCAAAGGCATACACATTGCAAATTGCAACTAAAGCCATTATGCCGAGGCCAAAAAAGGACTCCTTCAGTAACAGCTCAGAACCAACGAGGTTGATGTTCATAAATAGATCAATCGATTAATCATTAAAGAAATTATTATGGAATTGATCGGGCAATCTCTTGTCCTACTTTTGAAAAGGCTCGGCTTTGTGCCGCAACTAGTGCATTAAGCCCACCTTCTGTTATTGGCTCCCTGATCAAAGACCTTCCCATGATTACATTCGTAGCAGTAGTAGCATTTACATTAGCAGAAGGCTTCGCTGGGGTCTTTATATTATTAGACGGCTTGATGGACCACAATACATCTACAACCACCACCTCCCCAGCTTTATTCTCAATATTTTGCACATCAAGAAAAACCTGGTAATCAAAATTGCTTTGCATGCTTTGCGAAAAACTCCATACATTCGAAATCTTTAAAGTAATTGCAATATTGGAGCCAACCACATTGGCAATATCTCCCTTAAGACTGCTGGCCCAGCGATGGTATTCATAGGCTTGCACGGTGTTATTGGCATTTTTCATCACCAGCTGAGGCCGGTCATATATTGCCGGTAAGGTAACCGGACCCACCATTATTCTGGTGCTCTTGGCTGCCGGTATAGCCTGAGGGATCGGGACAGCGTTAAACGAATAAAAAGTAGGCGTTGGCGAAGCGCATCCGACTAATACAAGAATGAAGGGCATGAGGCAAAGTAACAGTCGCATTATTTTGACCCCTCGGATGGTTTTCCAAAAATAAGTGATTGGGGTTGCTGTTCCAGCATATCGGTGAGTGCCCGTACTGAACTTGCCGCTTTTGCTATCTCCCTCAGCGAGTCTCGAATATCGAGCTGTAAAGGTGACTCAGTAGCCGTGATGCTATTAATATTTTTAAGCGATTGGCTTAGCTCAGGAAGCACTTCGGCATCAATTTTTTTAATCAAGGTATCTGTATTTTTCAATGCACTTGCAACAGATTGCTCTAAATCATCAAACGTCCCTGGAACCGCCTGCATTTGGATGGGAATTTTTGCTATATCAAACGAATATTTTGGAGCGTCTGGGAACATATCAATGGCGAGATACTTCTGACCTGTTAAAAAGCTACTGGTGCGAAGCTGAACTCGCAAGCCCTTATCAATAAAAGCTTTGACACGCTTTAATTGTTCTGCCGGAGTTTTAGGAAAGGGAATCACTTCGCCCGACGCCGTTGAATAAGCTCGCAGGCGCTCTGGATATAAATAAAACTCAACCGGCTGGTATAGCTCAAACGTCTTTGGATCGTAGGCCAATCCAATCCGCGCCACCTCTCCAATGGTTACCCCACGAAAATCAACGGGCGCTCCGACCGAAAGTCCTTTAACAGATTGCTTGAATGAAACCACAAAGGCTTGTGTGACCGAATCCGGCTGTTTCATGGCCAACGCTCGGGTCTGAAACAACTCAAACACATTAGTTGCTTTCGCAGACTCGGGTGGTGGTATGGCACTATTTGAACTAGAAATTACAGCAATACTGCTATCGTTCTGTGGCGATTCAAATGCAATACCGCCAGCTACCACTGCCATCAATGACTCGGTTTGCAACTGAACTCCATTGGGCCCTAATGTCAAATCAATACCGCTGGCATTCCAAAAGCGCGTATTGCTTGTCACAAACTGATCGTATGGCGCATTTATAAATACTTTGATTGCGATATCTTTCCCATTCTTATCTAAGTCATAGGCAACAACCTCACCCACCACAAGCCTGCGAAAATATACCTGCGTTCCAATATCGTGCGAACCCAAGGTAGTTGCTTTAAGAACGAAGGTTTTACCCGGAATACCCCCCGTCATTATTGGAGGTACTTCGAGTGCGGAAAAATCCGTGCGGGTATTTTGAGCTTGACCGATTTCAGCGGCGATATAAGGCCCACTTAACAGTGTGCTAAGGCCCGATACACCGCTAGACGTCACACGAGGCCGAACAATCCAGAATCGGGTGTCTTCCTTGGCAAAATCCGCAGCATCTTTATTCAGTTGGGCGGTTGCAATAACAAGCTGATTGTCATCCGAAAGGGTAATTTTTTTAACCAGTCCTATATTGACGCCTTTATATTGAATAACCGTTTTGCCAGCTTCTAGCCCATCGCCTGTCTTAAACGCAATCGTAATTAATGGACCTTGATTGACCATTGCTTGATAGGCTAAATTTAGCCCCACCACGATTGCAATAATCGGAATAATCCAAATCATCTGCGCCGTCCAGCGGCGTTTCTTTTCCGCAATAGCAGATGGCAGGTTGCGATCGTTGGGCATATCAGACATGCGCTTCCTTAGAAATTTTTCTGTTATTCAATGGACGCGCATTCAGGTTGTCCCAAATGAGGCGCGGATCAAAACTCTTTGCTGCAAAAATAGTAATAACCACCACCAATGCAAATGCAATCGCCCCCGCTCCAGCGCGAATGGACATCAAACTACCAAATTGCACTAATGCGGTTAGCATCGTAGCCACATAGACATCGATCATGGACCAGCGCCCGACAAATTCAACGATGCGATAGAGTTTGGCTCGAAACACAGGATTCCACGCAGAACGGCGTTGCACGGAAATCAATAAAAACGTCAGTGAAAATAACTTCGCAAAGGGTATGACGATGCTGGCACAAAATAAGATGATTGCTAATAGTTGGGAGTTTGATTCCCACAAATAAAGAACGCCTCCAAAAATCGTATCATTCTCTGTACCGAATAACGATCCGGTGGCCATGACTGGCATTAAATTGGCTGGGATGATTAGTACATACGCCGTAATCACCAATGCCCAGGTGCGGTGAATGCTATTTGGTTTTCGCAGATGAATACGCGATCCACACCGAGTGCATTTCAATACGTCATCTGTAGTTGATATCCGGTGCGCCAAGTTACAAGCTTCGCAAGAGGCGATGGATTGAGACGCGGCATTCATAATGCCTTCACCCCACTCTTTTTAAGCAAATCAACCTGTCGCCAAAAGGCGTGGGAGTCAAAATTTGCCGTAGCCACCGTTAACGAAATCATGAGCAATACAAACGAAAATAACCCAATGCCAGGAGATACCGAAGCTAGGGCATTCAATTTTGTAATGGTCACGATGAGACCAATCATAAATACCTCAATCATCGCCCATGGCTTGACGAGGCATATCAACCTAAATCCAACCGATAGCCCAAATGGAATACGACCAAAGCTAAGCGGGGCCAGCAGGTAAATCAAGATAAAAATTTCGAATGCAGGCATTAGAAAAGTCGTAATAAAGACTAATAGCGCAATACTCGGAATGCCATCCTCAATTAATCTACCAACTGCTTCAAGTAAGGTTGTCGAGTTGGTTAAACCTTGAGAGCTAATGGTAACAATGGAGAAGGCGTTTGAGATAAATAGTAGTGCGACTGAAGTGATTGCAAAAATAAGGCTTAGTCTCAAGCCATTAGGTTGAGATCGATACAAAACATTATTGCAACCAGCGCATCTAGCCTTTTCATTGGATTGGAGTTCGGTCTCATATTGCAATAAATCGCATTGATTGCAAACTAGGACAGGCTTGATAGACATAAATCTGCAAATGGTAATAAAAAGAAGTGGGTAATTATTCTGTTATCAAATAGATGCCGAACGCTTTTGATCATAATGTACATGAATAAAATTACAGATTTGCTTATTAGTCAAACGCATTCCTATTTATTATTTCAATGCAACGGTAATCATTCGTAGCGCATCCAAAATAGCAAGGCCTAAAAATATGTTTACTGGAAGCTATATTGCTTTTAGGGGTAAGTGGGTACTGGATACTGATAAAAACTGTACTAAAGTACATTGCTATATAGGCTTATATCCATTATTTTGAATTAATTATTTAGCCATGAGAAAGTATTCAACCATGAAACTAGCAACTCCAACCCGTTTGCTGCTCCCCTTACAAGCCATACTTGCAACCGTATTCTGTGGCGCCTTCAGTTTGGCTTACGCCAATTCTGATCCTAGCCCCATTCCCAAAGTCTCGGACGAATGGCGCTTTGAAGTAACCCCCTATTTATGGGGTACTGGCATTAAGGGCACAGTCAATCTGAACGATAGCGCAGCGAAGTCGGCCGATATGTCCTCTGGTAATGTTCTCAGTGACCTCAAGTCCGGCGGCATGATTGCTGCTGAAGCGCACAAAGGCAAGTGGGGAATCATGGGCGATTTGGTCGCTGCCACCTTGCAAAACTCAGGATCGGTTCCAGTGCAAACGCCAGATGGCCGGGCTACGATTGGTGATAAGGTGACTGTTCAGCAAACCATCTTAACGGGCGCCTTTACGTATACGCTTGCCAATACAAAAGATGCCTACGTTGATGCCTTGTTGGGCGTGCGGGCAATTGATGTCACTGCAACCCTAGGTTTAAATGTCGATGGCACCTCTATAAAGCGGTCGATCTCAAAGAAAACCTCAACGGTTGATCCTATTATTGGTGCCAAGGGTCGATACCGGATTGCGGATTCTAGCTGGTATATCCCGTTTTATGGCGACATTGGCAGTGGCGGCGGCACCACTGATTTAACTTGGCAAGTTATGGCCGGCATTGGGAAGACCTTTAATAAGGTGGTGGATGCTTCTCTAACGTATCGCGCGCTTTATTACGATATGAAAGACGGTGGCGTGCTGCAAAAGACCACTATGCTTGGGCCACAAGTAGCCGTCACCTTTAAATTCTAATCCTCACATATATTTCCTTTATGAACACCTTCAACATCATTAAGGCTGCTTTATTAGTAGCCACACTCTCTGCTACTGCCGCGTTTGCACAAGTGGCAAAGCCCGCCACCGCACCAGCAGCTGGCGGCGATGTTGACAAGGTGGGCATTGCAAAAAAATTAGCAAACCCAATTGCGAATATGATCTCAGTACCATTGCAGTATGAGTTCAGTCGCGGAGTGGGGGCAACCCAGGGCGGCTCAGAGCAAACCCTCTTATTTCAGCCGGTCATGCCATTTAATTTAGGCGGTGGCGATACCTTTATTGTGCGTCCGATTGTTGCAGGCGTAAGGGAAGTGAATGTCCAAGGCGCCAGCGGACAACCGTATTCTGGCTACGGTATTGCGAACGTCACTATCGAATCGTTTTATGCACCCAATACCAACTCCTCGTGGATTTGGGGTCTTGGCCCCTATGCCGTCTCCCCAGTGAGTAATAGCGGTAAATTTGGTTCGCAGCAAACTGGCCTTGGTGCAACTGGCGTAGTTCTCAATCGTGCCGGCCCTTGGACTTATGGATTACTCGGCTATCAGTCTTGGAGCGCCGGCGGTAATCCCGCTTTTGGGACGCAAAATAATCTTTATGGTCAGCCATTTGTTGCCTACACCACGAAAGAAGCCTGGACATTCACAACGAATATGGAGGCGCTCTATAACTACGATACGCGCCGTACTTCAAACCCCCTTTATGTCGGGGCCTCTAAACTGCTGGTACTGGGCGGCATACCGTTTTCATTTAGTGGAGGGCCCATGTACTACGTGAGCAATACACCGGGCGGTCCATCGGGCTGGGGTGCACGGGCTACTGCAACCGTGGTGATTTTGAAGTAAGTGAATTAGTTTTGTCGATAAATTTCTTTCCCTTGTTTGGATATTTGCATGAATAAGCTACTTTCCACATTAATCGTTGGCTCTGCCTTGAGTTTTTCTGTTGCCGTAGTTAATGCCAATCCATCGATGCCACCTTTCTATGCCGATGTCATGAAAATGACGCCAGAGGGCAAATTGGGTCAAGTCATCAAACAAGAAAAAATTACCACCCCAGTCAAGGGGGCACAGGCCTGGAAGATTGCCTATATTTCATCGGATGTTGCTGGGCGGGCAACCATTTCTACTGGCCTAGTGGTGGCACCCGTTGGGCAAGCCCCCAAAGAGGGACGTCCCGTATTGGCATGGGCGCACGGCACAACAGGCACAGCGCAAAACTGTGGACCTTCGCAGATAACTAATCCCGCAGTTCCATTGAACCAGTATTTCTTGGTGGGTGGTAATTCGTGGACAGACTATGGTATTCCAAACTTAGAAGAGTTTATTAAAGAGGGTTATGTCATTGTTGCTACCGACTATCAAGGTCAAGGAAGTGGCGGTAAACACCAGTATGCTGTTGCTGGAACAAACGGCCGTGATTTAATTAATTCGGCGCGTGCGGTAATTTCCATGAAAGATACTGGCGCCAGTAAGCGCACCATTTTCTATGGCTGGTCTCAGGGTGGCGGGGCAACGATTGCTGCCGCTAGCTTAGGCGTCTACCTCAATAAGAAGGGTGCCGTGACCGATGATTTACAGGTGCTGGGGTTTGTTGCCATGGCCCCCGATGATGCTGCGGTGATGATCCAGAATGCCTCTAAAGATCAGGCGTCTGCTGATAAAGCGGTTAACGGGCTGATTCAGTTGTTTTCCGACAATGTATTTAATTTCTCCCATTTTGCAATGACGATGTGGGGCACTCAAGCGGCCTATCCTAATCTAAAGCTCAGTGATCTATTCACAGATCAGGGTTCCAAAGTGCTCGATCAAGTGTTCTTGAATAAATGCATGCATGTGGTTGCTGATACGCTCAATTACACCTATGGCAATCAGTTCAAAACACTCTTGCGTGATAAGCCTGTCAATACCATGCCCTGGGTAAAAGCCCTAATTGATGGCGGCGTTTTGCCTGTAAAGCCGGTCGCACCGGTGGTGATCTATTGGGGCACAAAAGACACGGCGGTACCTCCGATCATGCACCAGCTTTATCAAAAGCAGATGTGTGCCATGGGTGGCAATATTGAGCGTATTCAGTTGCCGGGTGAGCAAACGCATTTCTCAACCCCCGGCGTTTCAGCTCCGATGTATCTGACCTGGGTTAAAGATCGGGTTGCTGGAAAGCCGCTAGAGAATCGATGCCCCAAGAACTAGATCCATCGTAAACCGACTATTTATTCGGGTAATTAGTTTTACAGAAGCCACCTTCGGGTGGTTTTTCTTTAGCTGCTATGACTTTGGGAAGCTTTTTCTAGCAAGGATTTGTTCTGATCACAATACCTTGCAATTTCAACGAGTGTATTTAAGCCGAGTTTATTTTTGATACTCGTCCGATGCCATTTAACGGTACGTAGGGTGATGTTTAATAAATCAGCGATCTCCTGCTGTCGATAACCATTGCCGATCAGCATTAGAACTTGAGCCTCACGCTTACTAATTGGCATTGAGGTCGCCGCTAGTTTCATTGCGCTCGACTGTTGAAATAGGGCCTGAAGTACTTGACTAACCTTCTCTCCCGTAAATGGTTTGAGCAAGAAATCATTGGCACCGCCATGCCACGCATCAATAATATCGGCCTGTTGGGCATTACCACTTGTAAAGATGATCGGGAATTCGATGTTCATTTCCTTCAACGTAGCTTGCAGCTCAACCCCATTCATGCCCGGCATTTGAAAATCCAGCAGGATGCAAGTGGGAACCCCGTCCTCTACTTCAAAGTTGTTTAGGGCTTCTAGTAAATCCTCGGCCGACTCAAACTGGGTAACTAAATACTCTTTTGACAGCCAATCCGTCAAGCTGGCCCTAAGGGCTGCATCGTCTTCAACCAGAATTACCCGAAATGGCTTCATTTGACAATTACCGTTTCGTTTAAAGGAATATGGATCTCGAAGCATGCTCCACCCCGTTCACGATTCGATGCGGTAATTTTGCCCTGATGCCGTTCAATAATGGTTTTGCTTAACCATAGACCCACTCCAAGCCCACTTGGTTTGCTTGTTTTGTAGAGCTCAAATAAGGATTCAAACCCTGTAGGATTGATACCCAGGCCACTATCCGCCACAGAAAGGTGGGCGTAAGACTCGTTATTGCCGATGGTAATCAAAATTTCTCGAACCTCAGAATTACTCTCGCTGATTGCATCGATTGCGTTATTAAATAAGTTAATAAGTACTTGTTGTAGTTGAACGCCATCACCAAAAATAACGGGGTTAGATTCATATTGCTTAAGCAGAGTAATCCGTTTCGATTGTAGCGTTGGTTTGATAATCTCAAGGACTTCGTTACAGATTTTTTGTAAATTGATTGACTCAAATTTCTCAATCTTAGAACCAAAGAGCTGCCTTAAATTTTGTACCAAGCTTGATAATTGATTCGATTGGGTACAGATTTCATCTAAAGATGTAATGGTGCGCGTATTGTTGTCGGAAGGTGATAGATCGCGACGCGCTGTTTCGGCTCGAATGGCAATTGTAGTCAAGGGCTGGCTTAATTGATGGGCCAGTGAACTAGCAAGCGCACTAATCCCGATGAATCGGTTTGAGGCAATCAAACCTCGCAAAAACTGATTTTTCTCTTCAATGGCTTTGACGAGAGGTTGATTGAGGATGTTTTCGGTTGGATTGGATTGATCGACCCAAGTAATCCGAAATCCTATGTAGGTTAAATAGCGAAAGCTACCCAATATCATGAATAGCGTAAAGGCGATGACCGCCATTGTGCTTGGTTCTCCTCTGGGAATAATAGGGGCGCTTGTAAAGGTGGCAATGATCCGAATGAGTCCAAAACAAATTAAGCCCAATGCAATCCACTTCAGAAATTGAACAAACTGATTATTTGGAAATTTTGGTAACAACACATGTTTATATGCCCAATAATTCGCTATAAATAGTCCTGTCAAAATGAGCGTATTAGCAAAGATGATCCAGCGGTAGTTAGATTCATCGCGATGCATTTCGGCAATTATCGTAAGTGCGCCAAGCACAGCCACTCCTAAGATAAGCCACTTTTTATCCATCTTCCTGGTGATGCAAAGCGTGCTGTATAAAATGGCCGCCTCAGATGCGAGGACTGCATAATTTGGAATTCCAATCGTAATCGCATTAACAGGCGCAACGTTAATATTCACTAAAAATATCACGCCGCAACTAATGACCATGCAGAGTTCTGAAAATAATACGTAATGGGCAGAAGGATCTAATCGTGTTCTAAACGCAGCAACCAATAGCCCACTTGAAATCAGGGTGAATAGAAAGTACGCGAGACCGAGCGCTGCAAATGAATTCATATTGGTTGCATTACAACAGTAATCATTCTTGACTCAACTAGACTATCTAAGTTTATGATTTTTTTGATAAATTCGATAGATCATTCAGGGCAATCAATGTTGCCTGCTTCAAAACTGTACCAAAGTACATTTTTAATGTCCAAATTAACGCGTTTTACATATAAGGATTTTTAGAAAGTCTATGACTTGAAATTATTTACTTGGAGAAGTCCTTATTATTAGCATCTATGAAATAAATATTTCCTGATAGAAATATCCGCCGAAGAAAAGTGAGCGCAGGTTTAATTCATGCGAATGGATCGCCGTGTTTATCTGCTCCGGAGTTGATTAAGGTAAGTTGTTTGACCTCGCATGAGATCACCCAGTCTTTTACGGTTTCCTTCATTGCAAGGTAATGCGGTGATAGTTTATGGTCATCAATTGCTTTTTGATCGTGGTAAATCTCATAGAGGTAAAACACGGTGAGATTGTTTTCATCCCTACACACATCAAAGCGATCGCACCCCGGCTCATTATTCAGTGAGGCCTGTGCATTAATCAGTATGGCTTTTTCAAAATCCGCCACCCACTGTTCATGAATAACAAATGTGACCGATAGAATTTCTGGCATAGCTTGGCTCCTCGTGTATACGTCTTAACTTCCAATGATTATCTTCCATCAATTTGGGCTTTTTGTGGCGCGCTGGCGTGGTGGTTCCAGATCAACCAAGCGCCAGAAGATGCGATGAGGATCATGCCAATGACACTCCAGCCATCGGGCAGCTCGTTAAAGATAAGGTAACCGTAGGCAACCGCCCAGATTAACTGTAAAAATACCAGCGGCGTTAGTTGATGCGGACGCATCTGATAGAGAGCCAATACCACCAGTAAGTGGGCTACGCCGCCTAGCAGGCCCAATAGAGCAAATAGCATCCAAGCCGTTATCGATAAATGGGGGAGTGGCTCTGCAAATGGCAGTAGTGCACTGGCAGCCGCCAGCCCAACCAAGCCACTATAGAAAAAGGTGGTGTAGGCCGAGTCTCGGGTGAGCTTTCGGGTGATGAGCTGGAAGATGGCGTTCACTAAAGCCATCAATACCAGTAGTAGTGCAGCCCAATGGTAAATGGCGGTACCGGGCCGAGCAATGAATAAGATCCCCAAAAAGCCGACTCCCGCAATCAGCCATTCTTTCGGTCCCACATGTTCCCCCAGAATGGGTCGCGATAGAATCGCCACCCAAATTGGCGCTGTAAACGTGATCGACGATGCTTCCGCTAAAGGGAGCCAATAGAGCCCCGCAAAGAATA
>JBIIGG010000151.1:0-3447 GCA_044236575.1 Polynucleobacter sp.
ATGCCGCAAACCCGTTTCGTCACCAAGAAAGCACTAGCACTTGGTTTGAAGCCAATTGTGGTGATCAACAAAGTTGATCGTCCCGGAGCACGCTGTGATTATGTGATCAACGCCACTTTTGAGCTATTTGACAAGCTGGGCGCCTCGGAAGAGCAGCTCGACTTCCCAATTATTTACGCATCTGGCTTAAATGGCTACGCAGGCGTGACAGAAGATGTCCGTGAGGGCGATATGCGCCCTCTGTTCGATGCTGTCTTAAAGCATGTTCCTGTCCGTGATGATAATCCGGATGGTCCTTTGCAGTTCCAAATCTCCTCGATTGATTACAACAGTTACGTCGGCAAAATTGGTATTGGTCGTGTGAACCGTGGCCGCGTTAAGCCAGGTATGGAAGTGATTTGCATAAATGGCCCAGAGGGCGTGCCATTTAAAGGGCGCGTTAACCAAGTATTGAAATTCAAAGGCTTAGAGCGAGAGGTTGTTGACGAAGCCTTTGCTGGCGATATCGCATTGATTAACGGTATTGAAGAGTTAGCTATTGGTACCACTGTCTGTGCCGTTGATACGCCTGAAGCATTACCGATGCTGAAGATCGATGAACCAACCTTAACCATGAACTTTATGGTGAACACTAGCCCCTTTGCAGGCCGTGAAGGTAAGTTTGTGACGAGCCGTCAGATCCGTGAACGCTTAGATCGTGAATTAAAGTCCAATATGGCACTGCGCGTCAAAGAAACGGATGACGATACTGTATTTGAAGTATCTGGTCGCGGTGAATTGCACCTCACTATTCTTGTGGAGACGATGCGCCGCGAAGGCTATGAAATGGCAGTATCGCGTCCACGCGTCGTTTTCCATGAAGAGAATGGTGTGAAGATGGAGCCGTATGAGAATTTAACGGTTGACGTTGAAGACGCTACCCAAGGTGCCGTGATGGAAGATTTAGGCAAGCGCAAAGGTGAGCTGCAAGATATGGTGAGCGACGGAAAAGGACGTACGCGTCTGGAGTACCGTATTCCTGCCCGTGGCTTAATTGGTTTTCAGGGTGACTTTATGACCATGACCCGTGGCAATGGTTTGATGAGCCATACTTTTGATTCTTACGCACCTGCGAAAGACGGTATTTTGGGCGAACGTCATAATGGCGTGCTGATCAGTCAAGATGATGGCGAAGCAGTGGCTTATGCGATTTGGAAGTTACAGGATCGTGGCCGCATGTTTGTGAAGCATGGTGACCCCGTATACGAAGGCATGGTGATCGGTATTCACAGTCGCGATAACGACTTAGTGGTTAATCCGATTAAAGGGAAACAGCTGACCAACGTACGTTCTTCGGGTACCGATGAGGCCGTTCGCTTAGTCACGCCAATCGACCTGACTTTGGAGTACGCAGTAGAGTTTATTAGCGACGATGAGCTGGTTGAAGTAACCCCCAAAAGTGTTCGCGTGCGTAAACGTTACTTAAAAGAGCATGATCGCAAGAAGGCTTCGCGCGAGTAGCTTACTCCGTATGCCAGCGAAACCACCTTCGGGTGGTTTCTCTTTATATGCGTCAAAATAGTGTTTGATCTTAATTTTTGCCCCTCTACAGAAATCCAATGGATTCAGATGCAATGATGCAATCCGACAACGAACAGCAAGCCAATCCAGGAGGGAAGCGCTTAGCCGTTGCGCCGATGATGGAGTGGACCGATCGGCACTGCCGCTCTTTCCATCGGCAACTGTCTAAGCAAGCTGTTCTCTATACCGAAATGGTGACCACAGGTGCATTACTGCATGGTGATGTGCCGCGTCATCTGGATTATTCGAGCGAGCAGCATCCAGTGGTGTTGCAACTGGGTGGCAGTGAGCCAGCTGATCTTGCAAAAGCAGCAGCTTTAGCAGCCCAATGGGGCTATGACGAAATCGATCTCAATTGCGGCTGTCCTTCAGAGCGGGTGCAGCGTGGCGCCTTTGGCGCTTGCCTGATGGCAGAACCCCAGTTAGTTGCCGATTGCATGAGAGCGATGCGCGCAGCATGCGACTTACCCATTTCAGTAAAACATCGCCTGGGCCTAGATCATATGGACGCCAGTAGACATCAGGCAGACTACCAATTTGCACTGGATTTTATGTTGGCCGTTGCCGATGCAGGCGCCCATCAAGTCACCATTCATGCGCGTAACGCTGTATTGAAGGGCCTTTCGCCCAAAGAAAACCGCAGTAAGCCCCCATTGCACTATGCCGTGGCGGCGCAATTGCGCTTGGATCTTCAAAAGGAGTTTCCAAATGTGGCCGTTCTGCTGAATGGCGGCCTAGAGAACAATGACCAAATCGCGGGCCACTGGCATGACTTTGATGGCTTTATGGTGGGGCGCGCCGCCTACCACTTTCCAGCGATGTTACTCGGCTGGGATGACTTGCTCGAGACTAATGGCGAGGCTGCAGGTTATCTCTTTAGCGAGTCGGAATGGCATCGCGTACAAATTGGCTTGGTGTATCAGGTCTGGCGCTGGCTTGATGAATGCCAGGCCAAGGGAAAGCCGTTTTACATCGGCGCCTTTACACGCCACATCTTAGGCTTAGCCCATGGCAGGGCAGGGTCGCGCTATTGGCGTCAGCGCTTATCGGATCACCATGCCTTAGCAAAAGTACAGAGTAAAGAAGCAATTACTGAATTTTTTCTTGAGGCGAGCTTGGAACTAGGGGATTGGGCTGCGTTTGAGATGGATGCTGCCTTGGCAGAAAATTCATGAGCGCAGTGCAAAACCAGGGCACTGATCTTGAGTTAGAGATTACCCCAGATTACCAATTGGCTTTAGATGCAGTCGAGCGCGGCGATCCATATATCTTTATTAGCGGCAAGGCAGGTACAGGTAAAACCACTTTAATTAGTCATTTGCGTAAAACGATTGCTGGCAATGTCGTGGTTCTGGCTCCTACGGGGGTTGCAGCACTGCAGGTGCGCGGCGTCACGATTCATTCTTTTTTTCGCCTGCCGCCGCGCTTGATTTTTCCGGAAGAGGACATCAAGCCGCTGCGTTCTTCGCGTGAGCGGCAGTTGTATAAAGACATTCGCTTACTCATCATTGATGAAATCTCGATGGTACGAGCTGATCTGGTGGATGCAATTGACCTCTTCTTGCGCGAAAACGGCCCCCAAAAAGGCGAGCCATTTGGGGGAATACAGGTCATGTTTGTCGGTGATTTATTTCAATTGCCGCCCGTGGTATCGAGTAGCGATATGCACATTCTGCACGAGCGCGGCTATGAGGGTCCGTATTTCTTTTGCGCCATGGCACTGCATCGTAAAGAAATTACGATGATCGAGCTCACTAAAATATTTCGTCAAAAGGATGCTCATTTTGCCCAGTTACTGAATCAAATTCGCATTAATGAAGATATTGAAGTGGCACTGGAAACCATCAACGATGCCTGCTTTGATAAGGCGGCAGAGCCTGATCCGCT
>JBIIGG010000002.1:0-43555 GCA_044236575.1 Polynucleobacter sp.
ATAAGCCCAACCGCTAAAGTCAGGAGATCACAATGGCACGAATGAAATTTATCTGCGACGCGGAACGGTGTATTGAATGCAACGGCTGCGTTACTGCTTGTAAAAACGACAACGAAGTACCTTGGGGTGTTAATCGCCGCCGAGTGGTAACCATCAATGATGGCGTAATCGGGGCGGAGAAATCCATCTCGGTAGCCTGTATGCACTGTGCTGACGCACCTTGCATGGCAGTTTGCCCAGTAGATTGTTTCTACCGCACCGACGAAGGTGTTGTGCTGCACGATAAGGACACTTGCATTGGTTGCGCGTATTGCTCCTATGCTTGCCCATTTGGCGCGCCACAATTCCCAAGTGCCGGTACATTCGGTTTGCGCGGCAAGATGGACAAATGCACATTCTGTGCTGGTGGTCCAGAAGCCAATGGTAGCGTTGCTGAATTTGAAAAATATGGCCGTAACCGTTTAGCTGAGGGTAAGTTACCTTTGTGCGCTGAGATGTGTTCTACCAAAGCCTTGATTGGTGGCGACGGCGATGTGATTGCAGACATCTTCCGCGCACGGGTAGTGAAGCGTCAAACCGCAGGCAAAAATGCAGGCGCCGATGTATTTGGTTGGACCACTGCATACGGTCAGCCCGATAAAGCGGGTGCTAAAGCAGCTCCGAGTGGAGGCAAAATATGAGAACGTTTCGCACTGTAACTGCAGTACTCTTAGCTCTTGGTTTTTTGAGCGCCTGTAATAACGAGCCGGGAACATTGGCTCTGAATTCCAAACGGCCCGATATCGCTCCATTTATGGGTGCTGATAATGGCTTTATGGTCAAAGGCTGGAAGCCGGGCGACGCTAAAAGCTGGCAAGAAGAGATTAATAAGCGCAATCAACAACAATCTGAGTACAGCAAAATCAAGTAATGGACTTTTGTACGTTTATTCGGAACATTAAATAACAGAATTGCTGTTGAGGAAATCGCATGAATCAATCTATTCGCGCAACACTCCGTCCTTGGGCCTTAGCCACAGGACTGCTTTGCTCGGTCTTTGCAGGCGCAAGCTTAGCTCAGCCAGCTCCGGCCAGCCAGCCAGCGCCCGCAACCTTGCCACAAGTCCAGTCCGCCAACATCATGGATGTAGGGCGTGCACCCGATGCAACCATTGAAGCGCAACGTAAAGCGGCACAAAACCAGCCAGGAAATAGCGCTCCAATTTGGCGAACTGTAAACAGCGATGACGTTAACTTCGTTAGCATCCCTGATAAGCAAGCTGGCGTACTGATTCAGAAATCCGGCCAGCAGTGGCGGTTGATTCGTAACGGCGTTATCACTGTATATGGTGCTTGGTTACTCGCACTCGCGTCCGGCGGAATTTTGGCGGTCTTCGTGCTCAAAGGAAAAATTAAACTGCATGAGCCAATGACAGGCAAAAAAATCAAGCGCTTCACCACCCTTGAGCGCGTGAATCATTGGACGATGGCATTTAGCTTTATTGCACTTGCCATCACTGGCTTATTGATTCTGTACGGTAAGTACTTTGCGATCGATCTCTTGGGAGCTGGTGCGTTTAGCCTCCTATTGCTTGTCAGCAAAAACATTCATAATTTTGTTGGCCCACTGTTTACGATCAGTTTGATTGCGTTTTTCCTCCAATTTGTCAAACGCAATATGCCTGAAAAAGGCGACTGGGAATGGATCAAAACATTTGGCGGCATGTTCGGCGGCAAGCATGTGCCAGCCAACTTCTTCAATCCGGGTGAAAAGTTTTGGTTTTGGTTTGGTATGGTCGTCCTCGGCGGATTAGTTTCGGCGTCCGGTTGGGTTTTAGACATGATTGTTCCAGTGCCGGGCCTTGAGTATTGGCGCGGCACCATGCAGATATCGCACATTATTCATTCTGTAGGCGCATTACTTATTACCGCAATGGCTTTTGGGCATATGTATATCGGTAGTATTGGAATGCAAGGTTCAATCGACGGCATGAAAACCGGCTACGTCGATGAGACCTGGGCAAAAGAACACCATGAAGCGTGGTATCACAAAGTTAAATAAGGAATTGGCTATGAAAAAGACCATCGCACTTCTCGCTTGCTCATTGGCTGCAAGTGGGGCATTTGCAAAATTACCTGCACCAACACCAGAACAGGCTGCCGCAGCACAGTTAGCAGCTGCGAAAACAGCTTACGCTGGCAGGGTCGGTGCCTATCAGTTATGTATGTCTGAAAATGCCGTTGCGAATCGCTACAAAACTGCTGGAACACCTGCGCCCGCTGCTTGTGTAGCACCGCCTCCATTTGAAGCTCCGGTTGCTGCAGCACCAGCTGCCGCTCCTGCAGCAGCTCCAGCGGCAGCTCCTGCGGCTGCTAAAAAGTAAAGTGATTTAATCCGCAGTGCGTTCGCGCTGCATGTACCGCTGCGCCGCTTCAGTTTGAGGCTGTGCAAAGAAGGGGGCGCAAGCCCCTTTTTCTATGATTTGCCCGCCATCGATAAAGAGGATCGAGTCAGCTAAGCGCCTTACTTGAGCAAGTTGATGCGAGCAAATTAGGACGTCGCAACCGGATGCGGCAAATTCCCGAATCATTGCCTCTACTTGAGCTGTTGTCGTTGGATCCAAATTGGCGGTTGGCTCATCAAGTAGCAGCACATTGGGATTCTGCAGGCGAGCTCTGCCTAAGGATAGCTTCTGCTTTTCCCCGGCAGAGAGCTGGTGCGCTGGTTGATGTTGCAAGTGACTTATGCCTACCTCTTGCAATACACGATCGATTTCAAGATCGCTCGGCGTACGCAAACCATTGAGACCAATGTTTGTACGCACGCTGGCCTTGATCATGGGCGTGTGGTGTAACACTAATGCGCTGCGTATGCCATCAGCGTAGCTGACACTTCCGCCTGCATTGGGTTTAATCAGCCCATGCAGTAACTTTAAAAACGTCGTCTTGCCAGCGCCATTCGGGCCGATGCATGCAGTGATTCCGCCCAGCTGAATGTCGGTATTCGGTATATCTAAAATAGTACGTTCATCGCGCACGATTTGAATTGCTCGCAACTCAATCCGCCTCACTGAATTTGTTATTGGATTAACCATAACGCTTCTCTGCAATCGATCGCACTGCGAAGGTGAGTAAATTCGCCAATAGCACGATGGCCAGCAGGACGATGCCGAGCGCAAGAGCAAATGGTAAATCGCCTTTACTGGTTTCCAGGGCGATGGCAGTCGTCATGGTACGGGTGGAGTTGAGAATATTGCCACCCACAATCATCACCGCACCTACTTCAGAGATTGCTCTAGCCAGGCCGGCCAAGACGGCAATCGTGAGCGAGAAACGGCAATCCCAAATCAGCCATTTCATATAGCCAAGCCGTGTGAAATGCAGGGATAAAAAGGTTTCTCGGTGAATCTGCCAGGCATCTTCCAAGACTTGCCTACTCAGCGCAGCCACCAGTGGTGTGGTCAGTAAAAATTGCGCCACCACCATACCTTTTACGGTAAACAGCCAGCCCAATTCGCCCAAGGGACCGCTGCGCGATAAGACTAAATACACCAGCACCCCAATAATGACCGTGGGGACGCCCATGAGGGTATTGATCGTAATAATGAGCGCGCGCTTACCCCGAAATTGCTCGGTTGCCAGCCAAGCTCCAAGGGGGAGGCCAACCAGCGTGCCCAATACCAAGGCCGCTAGGCTGACCTGCAGGGAGACCAGCACAATGCTGATAACACCCCGATCAAATTGGGTTAACAGGGCAAAGGCGTCTTGAAAGGCGATGAGCATGCCACATTCTAGCAAGCCTTATCAGCGGCGGTGGCACAATCCAGATATAGGGGTTTTAGTAATGAAGTACAACCGATAGCACGATTAGGTAAGCACAATGGCAGAGGTGGTGTGTGTATGCAATGGCATAGTCGACCTGGATTTACGGGAGTATCTGGATACGCACCCGATTAACTCCATCGAAGAATTGCGAGAGCAAGCATCGATCTGCAATAAATGCATGCAGTGCCAAGAGCTTGTGGAGTCCGAGATTTATTACGCCAAGGTACGCCGTCAAAGTGCATCCCAGTAAGGTTACCGAACCGCCAAATAGGGTACGCGTTGTAACTCTGAATATGCACAAAGGCGTTTCAGCCCTGCATGCGCATTCCACGGTGTACCGTTTGAAGCAGGAGATGCGATCGCATAACCCCGATCTCATTTTCATTCAGGAGTTTCAGCAAGAGCATCGCGGTCGTGTCAGGCGCTTTGGGCAATGGCCTGCGAATGAGTTAAGTCACTTCTTAGCGGAGGGATTTTGGCACGATTGGCACTACGGTAAAAATGTGGAGTACCGCCACGGGCACCACGGCAATGCCATTTTTTCTAAGCACCCCTTGCACAAGGGTTTCAACTACGATATCTCGGCATATCGTTTTGAGCGCCGTGGCTTGTTGCATAGCTCGATTCAGTTACCTGGTAGTGATATACCGATTCACTGTTTTTGCGTTCATTTGGCCTTATTTGAGCGCGGTCGTGAGCGTCAATTACTGGAGATTATTTCGTACATCAATAGCTTGACCCAAGGCGGCCCTGCTATTGTGGCGGGGGACTTCAATGATTGGCGCAATCGCATTAGTACGCCAATGCGCGATGCTGGATTTTTAGAAGTGTTTGAGACCTTAACAGGATCACCCGCCAAAACATTCCCCAGCATAAGACCACTTCTGCCAATGGACCGTATTTATGTGCGTGGCTTACAAGTGCATACTGCCGATATCTTGGAAGAATGGTTTAGGCTATCGGATCACCTTGGCATTGCTGCTGAATTGGAACTGCTATGAACTTCATTGACATGCTGATTGGACGACAGGCCGACCTGTCTTTTCCTTGGTTTGCATTGGCACACGCTGCATTGGTGGTTTTGTTTGCCCTGCGTTTGATTTGGACTAGACGGCCTGTAAGCGTATCCTTCGCCTGGTTTTTAGTCGTGGTGATGTTGCCTGCTCTGGGGATTGTGCTCTATGTCATGTTTGGTGAGCGCCCGGTGGGCCGCAGCCTGACTAAAAAGATCGTGCGGATGGAGCGCGAGCATTCCAAGTTGCGCGAAACAATGCGCCGCCATTATGCTGCCGATCGGGCATTGCTACCAATCGAGGCAAAGGCATTAAGCCTCCTGGCTGAGTCGCAAAATGGTTCGCCCGTAACTGCTGGTAATCGGATTGAGCTATTCACTGAGTCGCTGACGATTCTGCAAACCTTTGTGCGCGAAATTGATGAAGCTAAAGTTAGCTTGCACATGGAGTTTTACATTTGGGCCTTAGGTGGCGATGCCGATGCGGTGGGTGAGGCTCTGATACGTGCAGCGAAGCGGGGGGTGGCGTGCCGTGTTTTGCTGGACTCTTTAGGTAGCAAAGCCTGGTTCAAATCCAGCTGGCCTACTCGCTTTAAAGAGGTTGGGATTGCCATCACTGAGGCCTTGCCCATTCAGCTGGGGCGCTTTCAGTTTCGGCGCGCTGATTTGCGTTTGCACCGTAAGATTTTTGTGATTGATGGCCGCATTGTATGGACCGGCAGTATGAATTTGGTTGACCCCCGTACCTTTAAGCAAGACTCAGGGGTTGGTGAGTGGGTCGATGCAATGGTGCGGATTGAAGGGCCAGTAACCGCCGAATTTGAACTCACCTTTTTGTTTGATTGGAGCGTTGATAATCCAGCCGTTTCGAGCTTCAAAGACCACCACCTTGTTCCTGCACTGGACGATGGCAAAACTTTGGCCCAAGAGTTCTCCTCTGGCCCCGTGTATCGCGACGATATCTTGTATCAAGTATTGCTGTCAGCCATTATGGATGCGCGCGAGGAGCTGGTTATTACCACCCCATACTTTGGGCCAGATGATGGCTTGTTACAGGCCTTGATGGCCGCTTCGCACCGTGGCGTCAAGGTGACACTCATCGTGCCCAAACGCAATGATTCCACCTTGGTTGCTTGGAGCAGTCGCAGTTTTTACGAGGACCTGCTGCAAGCGGGCGTTCGGATTGCGGAATTCCATGGCGGCTTATTGCATACCAAGAGCCTTTTAATTGATCGCAAGACTGCGATATTTGGCTCGGTTAACTTTGATCAACGCAGCCTGCGGCTTAATTTTGAAATCAGCCTCATCGTCTACGACACCGTTTTTTGCGCGCATTTAGAAAAGCTAATCCACAGCTATCTGAAGAATGCCGATGTAGTGAATGCGGCGCAGTGGGCTAAACGCCCACGCTGGCGCCTTTTGCTTGAAAATCTAGCCCACCTGACTTCGCCCTTGCTTTAAATGGCCTTAGTGGCTTTCATGGCGCCGATTTGATCTGGATTTAAGCCAATTTCAGTCAGAATGGCGTCCGTGTGTTGCCCAACCGAGGGTATCGCATCCATCCGGTAATCAAACTGGTCATTTGCGCCAGGCGGCAGTAAGGCCGGAATCGGTCCTGCAGGGGACTCCACCGATACCCAGCGATCGCGTGCTGCCAATTGTGGATGATGCCAAAGTCCATGCATATCGTTTAAGCGCGCATTGGCAATCTGTGCCTGATCCAGCTTAGCAATGACTTGCTCGCTGGTAAGCTTGCTAAAACACGCATCAATCAGCTCGGCCAGCGCATCGCGGTGCTCGTGGCGTTTGCTGTTTTTATCAAAACGAGCATCACTTGCTAATGCGGGATTATCTAAAACCACTTCGCAAAAAGCCAACCACTCGCGCTCATTCTGCAAGCCCAGCATGACCGTAGCGCCATCACCGGCTTTAAATGGACCGTAGGGGTAAATGGTCGCATGGGCTGCACCGTTCCGCTGGGGCGGGCTAGCATCCTGATAGGCGTAGTACAGCGGGTAACTCATCCATTCACCTAGGGACTCCAGCATGGAGACATCAATGCTGCTACCGAGGCCTGTCTTTTGGCGTTGCAATAGTGCTGCCAAGATATTGCTATAGGCATACATACCTGCTGCGATATCCGCAATGGAATTTCCTGCTTTACTGGGGGTATCGGGTGTACCAGTAACGGATAAGAAACCTGCCTCACTTTGAATCAGTAAGTCGTATGCTTTTTTGTCGCGATAGGGGCCATCATTGCCGTAGCCAGAAATGTCACACAAAATGAGACCCGGGTTATCGCGCTGCAACTCCGCCGCAGTGAGTCCCATGCGGGCAGCTGCGCCAGGAGCTAAGTTTTGCACTAAGACATCGGCCGTTTTAAGCAGGGTCTTTAGGGCGCTGAGCGCCTCAGCCTGTTTTAAATCTAACGTGAGACTCTCTTTGGAGCGGTTTACCCAAACAAAGTGCGAAGCAAGACCAGAAACGCGTTCGTCATAGGCTCTTGCAAAATCGCCTGCGCCAGGCCGTTCCACCTTGATAACGCGCGCGCCTAAGTCTGCGAGTTGGCGGGTACAAAAAGGAGCAGCAATCGCATGCTCCAGCGAGACGACAGTAATACCATCCAGGGGCCGTGCGGCAGATTTACTACTCATATCAAAAAGACCGGGGAAGGCCGAGAACGTGTTCGGCAATGTAGGAATAAATCAAATTCGTGGAGATGGGCGCTACTTGATAGAGGCGGGTTTCACGAAACTTGCGCTCTACATCGTATTCACAGGCAAAGCCAAAACCGCCATGGGTTTGTAAGCAGACGTTGGCCGCTTCCCAGGAGGCTTTGGCTGCGAGGTATTTGGACATATTAGACTCTGGACCACATGGCTGGTGGCGATCAAATAAATCACAGGCCTTAAAGCGCATTAAGTTGGCTGCTTCCGTTTCCATATAGCAGTCCGCAATCGGAAACTGAATGCCTTGATTCTTACCAATCGGCTGATCAAATACCACGCGCTCATTAGCATAGCGCCGCGCGCGATCAATGAACCAATAGGCGTCACCAATGCACTCCGCTGCAATCAGTACACGCTCCGCATTTAAACCATCGAGGATGTATTTAAAGCCACGACCTTCTTCGCCAATCAAATTTTCGGCTGGGATTTCTAAATTATCAAAAAAGACTTCATTGGTTTCGTGATTGACCATGTTTTCAATCGGACGTACTTCCATGCCCTTGCCAATCGCATCCGCCAGGTTGACGATAAAAATCGACATGCCCTCGGATTTCCGTTTCACTTCACTCAGTGGCGTAGTTCGAGCCAGCAAGATCATTAAGTCAGAATGCTGTATCCGTGAAATCCAGACTTTCTGGCCGTTAATAACGTAACGATCCCCTTTTTTAACAGCAGTCGTTTTGAGTTTGGTGGTATCGGTTCCGGTGGTGGGTTCTGTAACAGCCATACTCTGTAGGCGCAGTTCGCCGCTGGCAATTTTTGGTAGGTAGAGCTTCTTTTGGGCATCAGAACCATGGCGTAGCAACGTACCCATGTTGTACATTTGGCCGTGGCAGGCGCCCGAGTTGCCGCCAGAAAAGTTAATTTCCTCCATGATGACCGACGCTTCGGCCAGTCCTAGCCCAGAGCCACCATATTCTTCTGGGATTAATGCGGCAAGCCATCCGGCTTTGGTAACGGCATCGACAAATGCCTCGGGGTAGCCGCGCGCATGATCTACTTTCTGCCAATAGCTGGAGTCAAACTGACCGCAGAGGTCGCGCAGCGCATCGCGAATCTCTTGGTATTGATCGGGGGCTGGAATGGGGTGATTCATTGAGATCTTTCAGAACAGGAATTGGTGCGCGTGCAGGGCACAATAGACCCCTAGTTTAAGCAAAAATACAAAATCTTGGAAAATACAGACTCAATATCGAATGACACCCGAATGCAGTGCCTGAAAATGGACTTATGCTGTTGTGTTGGGAATGAGATAAAGAGAAGGATATAGCGGATTGGAGCACTACCTCATTGCATTTTTAGATTGGTTTGGGATGCCATCCGTTGGTCTCCCAGCAGTCTTTCTGGTCGCGCTGATTTCTGCGACCTTGCTGCCGATGGGCTCCGAGCCGGTTCTATTTGCCTATGTCAGCGTTAATCCAAGCATGTTCTGGCCTGCCATTACGATTGCAACAGTCGGCAACACCATTGGCGGGATGGTGAACTGGTCCTTAGGCCTGGGTGCACGCAATGCCTTTGAGGCCTATAAAGGGGCTACAGGAGGGCGCATGCAGCGCTGGCTTGCTAGCTTGGGGCCTAAGATGCTATTGCTTTCTTGGTTGCCTGGTATTGGCGACCCATTGTGCGCTTTGGCGGGGTGGTTGCGCATGCCATGGAAGGCTTGTTTGATCTATATGGCGATTGGTAAGTTTTTACGCTATCTCACCATGACTTGGCTACTCACCTTGATACCTAGTAGTGTTTGGCACCAACTAGGGCATTGGCTTAATTTGAACTGAAAGATGTTCAGTACCAGCAAAAGGGGAGGGTAGGCCTAGACAGCGCAATACTTTTGTTGAATCTCCTCATTATTTAAAAGATTCTGCGCGGTATCTTGGAACACAATTTTTCCCTGATCTAAAATATAAGCCCGATCAGAAACTTTTAGAGCTTGTTGAACATTTTGCTCAACCAAAAGAATGGTAAGACCTCGTTGCTTTAGTTTGGAAAATAGCTCAAACATTTCATCTACTAAAACCGGCATGATCCCCTCAGAGGGTTCATCCAATAAGATCACTGTAGGCTTAGCAATCATCGCTCTTGCAATGGCTAACATTTGCTGCTCGCCCCCCGACATTGATGTACCGTCCTGATAAAGTCTTTCTTTTAAGCGAGGAAAGGTTTCGGCGATTTCATCAACTAAGGCGCTCATATCACCACGATTTTTCTTGGCAATAATACCGAGTTCTAGATTTTCTTTGACAGTCAGCCCGGGAACAATGCGTCGATCCTCCGGGACATAAGCTAGACCTAAATGAAAGCGTGCATGCGCAGGGAGATCTAAAAAAGAAACGCCATTAATTGAAGCTTTACCTTCTCTTTTGGGGAGTAAACCCATTAATGAGCGCAAAGTAGTAGTCTTGCCTGCACCATTCCTACCCATCAAAGTAACGATTTCACCTTTATTTACTTCCAAGGAAATGCCTTGAAGAACGTGACTTCGGTCATACCAGGCATTTAAATTTTCTATTTGCAACATGACTGTACCTTAACCTTGGCCGAGGTATACACGACGTACCTCTGCATTATTTTGAATTTCTTCAGGAGTGCCTTCTGCCAAAAACTCACCATGATGAAGAACAATGATGCGTTTACATAAACCCATAATGAGCTTCATTTTGTGCTCAACTAAGATAACTGTTCTTTCGGTGGCAAGCGTGCGAATGAGATCCATCATGACAAGGGTCTCCTGCGGAGACATGCCTGCAGTAGGCTCATCTAGCAGTAGCAGACTGGGGTTACAAGCCAAAGCCATCGCAATCTCTAGAGCACGTTGCTGACCATGAGCTAGATCAGCAGTTTTCTTGTTACGTAAATGCTCCAAATTAACGCGCCGCAACAGTTCATCAGCTAATTCAATTGGCTTTAAATAGCTTTGTGCATTGCGTAAAAAGTCGTAGCGTGCGGTCTCCATTTGGGCAGCAATACGCACATTCTCATGAACAGTGAGCTGTTTAAATACATTTGTAATCTGAAAACTCTTGGAGATACCAATGCGCGCAAATTCATGCTGTTGCATGCCGGTGATATCTTTACCATTAAACAAGATTTCACCATTTGATGGTGGAAATGCGCCGCTGAGGACATTAAAGAAAGTGCTCTTACCTGCACCATTGGGGCCAATAATCGCAGTGAGAGAGCCGGGCATAAAACTGGTGGAGACATCTTGCAGGGCCTTAAATTTACCAAAACTCTTACTGACATGATGAGCTTCTAGGATTGGAGTGAGATGCGGGCTATTCATGATTTTGAATCCTGATTCAGGTTTAGCTTACTCAAAATAGTTCCCCAAATTCCTTTTGGAAAGAACAGCACAAAGAATATAAAAACTAACCCAATAACGGCCATCCAATGCTTAGTAAAGGTGGTAACTACATCCTCCAAATACAACATCACAGCAGCGCCAACAAATGGTCCAAAGAAAGTACCCATTCCGCCCAAAATACTCATCATGACTGCTTGTCCAGATTGCAGGTAGTGAAGCGAGTCGATAGGAACAATCGAGAGGTGTAGGGCACGCAATGAGCCTGCGAGTCCACAAACCGCCGCGGACAGCACAAACACCACCAGTTTCGTTCGCGTCACATCAAACCCGCAGGCTGCCGCGCGTTTTTCATTTTCCCGAATCGCTTCCATGACTGCGCCTAGTGGTGAGTTGAGAATGCGGGAGATAAGCCAGATCGCCAATACTATAAAGAATAAAATGATGTAGTACTTCACCAGCGGATTCAGAAAATCAACAGGGATACCCAAGATATTAAAAGTATCGACACGCACTCCGCGTAAGCCATTTTCGCCACCAGTTAAACTTTCTGCTTTATAAAAACCATAGAAAACAATTTGACCTAGGGCGAGAGTGACCATAGAAAAGTAGATGCCTCTAGTGCGAATCGCTAAAAAGCCCATGAGAAGGCCGCCAATAGCGGCACCAATGACACCCACCACAATTGCAGCACCCCAAGGCATGGCGTAGTGAACGATTCCAATGCCAGTGAGGTAGCTGCCAATACCCAGAAAGGCAGCATGGCCAAAAGACAGCAAGCCCATATAACCAAACAACAGATTAAATCCCATGGCAAATAAGCCAAAAATCAAAATATTAATGGCCAGAGCTTCATACGGCATGATGAAGGGAAAGATCATCAAGAAGAGAGTGCTTGCGAGCACGCGGTGACGTGCAATCAGCTGAAAAAATGATTTCATATTTATCAGGGAATTAACCCATTGCTCCCGCTTTACCAAATAAGCCTTGTGGCCGTATTAAGAGCACTACCGCCATTAAGATAAAAATAGAGAGTTCGGCAAGGTCTGGAAAAAAGAGGGAGGTCATGCTATAGACCACGCCAACTAACAGTCCAGCGACTACTGCGCCTACTGGCGAGCCCATTCCGCCAACTACCGTGACTACGAAGGATTCTGCCAAAATTGGAATCCCCATTTCTGGATTTACTGAGCGAGTTGGTGATGCCAGTATTCCGGATAGTCCAGCAATTGCGCATCCAAGACCAAATACGATTAGCCATACCTTAGCAATATCCACACCAAGTACTTTTACGATCTCTTGGTCAGCGGCACCAGCCTTAATAATGAGGCCATAGCGGGTTTTTTGAATTAAGAACCACACTCCAAAAATAATGACTGCAGTAGCCGCAATGAGGAAGAGGCGATATTTTGGAAAGAATCCAATACCAACATCCATAGTGCCCTTGAGTCCATCAGGAGTAACAGACGGTAATCCTTCAATGCCAAAGCTAACGCGCATTGCTTCAATCAGCACATAAGACAAGCCGAATGTCAGCAGCAAAGGATAGTCAATTCCACGACCATACAGAGGACGTACTAAAAACCGCTCCGTAATGAGGCCCATAAGTCCTGTGGCAATCGGAGTCAAGATTAAGCTAAACCAAAAATTACCGGTAATGCCTAAGAAGTAGACTCCTAAAAATGCGCCAACCATAAAGAAGGCGCCATGAGCAAAGTTGACTACGTTGAGCATTCCAAAAATAAGACATAAGCCTAAGGCTAGCAGTGCATAGATACTGCCCAGAGCAATTCCGGTCAGCAACTGCATGCATAAAAGTTCGAATGTAAGACCAGTCATATATGTACTCAGAAAAACTCCCCGTCAACACTCGGTATCAGGGGAGGGCTCATGGCAAATCCGAGGACCTGCCATGAAATTTCAGATTTAAGCCTTGTGGCCTAGCTCTGCACAACTACGCATATTTTTCTCGGTAGTCGGTTCAATGGTCAAAATATTAAAGACGTCGTACTTGTCTTTCATATTCTTTGATTTTGATTCAATAATAATGACCGTCTGTACTGCCTGATGGTCACACTTGCGGTAATACTCAGGACCTTTATAAAAGTCATATTTTAGATTCTCTAATGCGGTGATCACCTTCATTGTGTCAGTAGACTTGGCATTCTTTACTGCAGTAAGAACTGTTTTGACTCCAGCATAGCCTAGCGCACCATAGTCAGAGGGCACTGATCCGTTGTACATCTTACGGAATGCATCATTGAATGTTTTAGCAGTAGGAATGCGATCCTCTAAACCCCAGTAGTATGAAGTACCACCAATAATTCCTTCGAATGCCTCTGCGCCGCCAGCTTGACGAGCTGTGTAAAGAAGTACTGGGGTGACAATCTTCATGCTTGATTTCAAACCAAAGTCAGTACATTGCTTGGCAGAATTGACTAAATCACGACCGAAATTGCAGAGTACCAAAATATCGGGATTTAAGGCTTTAATACGCGGCAAGAATGCAGAGTAATCCGAGGCACCCAGAGGGTGACGGATATCTGCCAGGGTAGTAGCGCCCATTTCCTTGCCAACGCGCTCAAATGCGCGCACCATCTCATGACCATAAGCGTAGTCTGCGGTCAAGAAGACAATTTTTTTGCCAAAGCGGGGAATAGAATAGCGCGCCAATGCGCCGGCAGTCATGGTTGGATTCAGTGCTTCGTGGAATGTATAAATACTCCAATCCTTGACTTCATTAATGGCATCAGACTGACTAATCGAATTAAAGAGCACTTTGCGCTCTTTACAAACCGCATTGATAGACAGTTGGGTTGCAGCTGACAATGAGCCTACGACAAAATTTACTTTGTCTTTTTCGATTAGCTCAAGAGTACGAGTGGCTGCTTCACCTGGGTTCAGCTTATCATCACGAACTAAAAGCTCTGCTTTACGACCGTTAAAACCGCCAGCATCATTAAATTCATTGATAGCTAATTGGGCGGCCTTTACTTGATCCTGGGCTTCGGCAGAGAAAGGCCCCGTCAAAGGAGTCGGAAAACCAATCTTGATAGTTTCAGCTTGAGCGCTTGCCATGTTTATCCACAGCGGAGTACTTGCAACAGCAGCTCCACCGATCAACATCTTTCTTCTAGTTTGACTAGTTCCTTTTTGTTTCATGGGTATCTCCTCTTTTTACAGCAGTTTATTGATAAGACTACTTTTGATTAAATAAATGTTAACTGAATGTTTCTGATAAAACGCAAAACTACATCTGAATCAATTAATTCAACTCCGGAACTGCTTTACCCTCTGCTAGCAAGATGCTGATATCGATTGCTGTCTCTGCCATGACCGTATCCGCATTTCGCCTCAAGCTACTACCATCTCCTGTACCCTTACCTCCTTGTGCTTGCATATAGCGCCCAAGATATTGGGCTCTAGCGACTACTTGTTGGCCGAGGGATAAGCGTTCTTGACTATAAGCCTCGAGCGCTGCTGAAGTCGGCCCCAACTTTGCAATATGGCGTGCAATAGCGATTGCTTCATCTCCTGCCTTGGTTACGCCCATGCCAACATGCGGACGTCCAACAAAAGCAGCGTCGCCCATGAGAGCAATCCGTCCAAAGACAATTTGCTCTGAGCGAACATCGTAAATTGCTTGCAAGAACGGCGACGGCGCTTTCTCAAGAATCTCTGCATATTGGGGCGCCAGAATGTCACGGGCTATATTGCGCATTTGAGCAATATGCCTCCAGGAAACTTTAAGCGGAGGGATGCCGGTTGGGTAGTAATGGCCATCAGCATCAGTGAGGAGTTTGACTAATTCACTATCTTCGGATGCAGGGCGATACCAAACAAAGTTATAACGCCGCTTTCCTGGTCTGATGTCGTTGCCAGATCCTGCCACTGGATAGCCGAGCATCTGCTCACCATTGGGCAAACAGAAGCCAAAGAAGTTAAACAGGGTATCGAGGGTGTAACGGGATAAATGGCTTTCATCACAGACACCACGCCAAGCAATGTATCCAGCATATTGAGGTTGAATATTCGGAGCGACCTGTGCGCGCACTGTAGAGCGAATACCATCAGATGCAATCAGAAGCTCGGCTTGATAATGACTACCATCCTCGCAAGTTAGCTGCACGCTATTGGCATCTTGCGTTACTGTCTTGACTTGTTTACCCTGCAAGTAGCGCTCACTCGGAAAATTCTCTTTGAGTAGGTGATACAGTCGGCTCCACGACGTTAGGATTTGCTGGAGTGGTATCTCTCCAAGACTCTCCCCGTTGGCTCCCAAGGTAACGCGTTTAGAAACCGTGACTCCTAAACTATTATCAATAGAAATTCCTGCTTCTCGCAATGCATCTGTCAGCGCATCATGCGTGACGATCCCGGCGCCGCGACCATCCAGCGACCCAATAGCTTTTTCAAGTAAGGTGACATCATGACCTTGCCGCAACAATATGTTGGCTGCAAATAAGCCTCCAAGAGATCCGCCGATAACGAGAATTTTAGCCATGTTTATTTACGCAGTTTTGGCATCCAGCGCAGCTTTTTCTGCAGCAGGGTAATTGAGCTCAATCACAATGCCATTGGGATCATCCATAAAGATTTGGTGTAATTGAATTGCGGGCACTGTACGCTGTCTGCAAGGTATGCCTAGCTTTTCCAATAGTACAAGTTTTGTTTCTAAGCCCTTTGCAAAAAAAGCGATATGGTCTACGGCTCCCGAGCCATAAAGGGATTTGGGGTCACGTTCGCCAAGATATTGCTTGAGGCCGTTAGGATCATTTTTATCAATTGCAATTAAATGCAGTACCGCATTGGCCCAATCATTCTCATCACCGTTATAGAGCCAAACTCCTGGAAATGGAAAATCTGGTCGCGGACCAACGGTAAAACCAAATATGTCACTATAAAACTGAGTAGTTTTCTCAATCTCTAAACTGCGAATTGAAAAGTGATTTAGGCTTAAGTTCGTCATATCATTTTTTCCCACTAGTAAATAGAGCTTGCGCTGAGAGGAGATAGGAGCGAATCCGATCTTGGATTATTTCTTGTTCAGTATTGGGATTGCCGGAGTCATAAATTGCTTGGCCATAAATCCAACGCCGTATGCCGATATAAAAGATGCCGCCATGTAATCCCATTAAGAGTTCAAGCTCCCGTTGGCTTGGCTTGCTCCTGGAGTTGAGCTCACAGTATTTGCGAGTTTCCCGAATCAGCCTGGGTATCAATCGAGAGCGGAGCAATACAAAGAATTTATCGCTAATTGAGTGGTCGCTTAAACCTGAAAAAATCAAAATACGCACAAAGTCATAAGTCAGCACGGTGTTGGAGTAGTCAACATAAAAAACATTGAGTTTTTCTTCGGGCGTGAGTTTTTTATTGTCAAGCAGTTGCTCCCATTCAGGCTTCCAGCGTGATTCGAAGACGTCCTCATAAACCGCCTTGATCAGTGCATCTTTGGTGGGAAAGTAGTGATAGAGCAGTGTATGGGTTATCCCCAGTCCCTTGGTCAGATTTCTGAGTTGCCCATCAACCCCATGTTTTGCAAAGTATTCAATTGCGCGGTCAAGTATTTGCCGCTTGCGATCCACAGTACTCATTCTGCGACGAATTGGCACAATCAATTCAGCCGCATCGCTAGGGATGTTATTTCTAAAAGTGCGGTCTGATGTAAAACTCATTTTTGTCAGGGTTTACCCGAATTTAGGCTTATTGACCAAAAGTTAAATAATGGTACATTGTTGAACAAATAATGGACAAGACTCTATTCGTACAAACCCCAAGGAGAGGCAATGGAACTTAACGGCGAGCAGTTGATTACTGCCCCCATTCCCGAGGTCTGGAAGGGCTTAAACGATATTGAGGTCTTGAAGAAGTCAATTCCTGGGTGTGAAGAAATTAGCCGTATTTCTCCAGATGAGATACACGCTAAGGTGATGTTCAAGATTGGCCCAGTACGGGCGAGATTTTCAGGCAAGTTACTGTTAAGTGACGTGATTCCCGATCAGTCCTGCTCGATGGCATTTGAAGGCTCGGGTGGTGCGGCAGGATTTGCCAAAGGCCGTTCGCGAGTGGAATTAAAGGCTGCTGAGGGCGGAACCCTAGTCTCTTACACGACCGAAGCGTCGATTGGGGGAAAGTTGGGTCAAATTGGTGGGCGCTTAATTAGCGCTTCTGCTAAAAAAATAGCAGATGATTTTTTCCAGCGTTTTGCAAAAGAATTGGGTGGCGAGCTTGCTCCGGTAGAGCTTCATGATGAGCCCAAATAACCATAACTGATATCAATACAAAAGTAGTAGAGGAGATCCAATGAAAGCAGCAGCATTTGATTATGCAAAACCCAAAGCTTTAGGTGAAGCCCTAGCTTTGCTTGCTGAGGCGGGTGAGGATGCGCAACTGATGGCAGGTGGGCAAACATTATTAGCTACGCTTAATTTGCGCTTGTCTGAGCCAAGTATTTTGATCGATATAACCAATTTAGATGAACTCAAGGGCATTACAGTCATTGGCGACCAGCTACGTATTGGGGCTTTGGTAACCCATACAGAAATTGAAGAATCCAAGTTGATTGCTCAGCATGCACCACTTCTGAAAGCGGCAGCCCCTCACATCGCCCATCGGGCTATTCGTAATCTCGGTACATGGGGCGGATCTTTGGCTTACGGAGATCCTGCTGCCGAATGGCCTGCGTGCAGTTTGGCCTTAAATGCAACGATATTAATTGCAGGTCCTGATGGAGAGCGTCGAATTGGTGCACGAGACTTTTTCATTGACTTGTACACCACCTCCTTAGAGCCCAATGAGATTCTGATTGCAACTGAAATTCCACTCAACAATCATGAACAAAAGTTTTATTTTCATGAATTGTCACGTCGACACGGGGATTATGCAGTTGCTGGTGCGGCACTCGTTGCTAATCGACAGGGCAATATTCTGACTGATTGCGCTTTTACTTTTTTCTCTGTTAGTACAACGCCGGTGATGGCACCCAAGGCCCAAGCCCTAGTTAATGGAAAGCCACTGACACCAGAGCTCATTACTAGTGCCGTTGCCACTGCGAAAGCAGAAATTGAAGCGATTGCGGATATCACTAATAGTGTAGAAACAAAACAGCATTTGATTGGTGTTTTGCTGGAACGCGGCTTAAAGCATTTAATTACCTAAAAAATAATACAAAAATTCAACACAAAAATCACAACACTTTATATGGATCAAGTTCGGAGATTGAAATGAGCTTAAAGAAAAAAATTACGATGACCATTAACGGATCGCTTGTGCAAGCTGAGATTGAGCCGCGACGCCACCTAGTCGATTTTTTGCGTGAAGACCTTCATTTAAAGGGGCCTCACTTAGGTTGTGAGCAGGGTGCTTGTGGCGCATGTACCGTTAAGGTAGACGGAAAAATTATTCGTGGTTGCTTATATCTAGCTGTGCAAGCAGATGGACGCGTGGTTGAAACTATTGAGGGATTAACTAAAAGTGGTGCATTGGCAGACCTACAAGAAGCTTTCATGCGGCATAACGCTATGCAATGTGGCTTTTGCTCTTCAGGCATGTTGCTTGCCGCTGCAGAGTTGGTTGAAAAGCAGCCCAACGCTTCTCGTGAAGAGGTGCGTGAGTGGATTTCTGGAAATTATTGCCGTTGCACTGGCTACCACTCAATAGTGGATGCGATTATGGCTGTACTTGAAGCCCGTTCCAGAGGCGAAAAGATTAAACCCGTTGTTGCTCACGCTTAAGAAGACTAGGGGAAACTGATTATGAATAAGCCAATTGATTTAAAAGGATTAGTGCTTGATCCCGTTACCAACGACCAGCGCTACATTGGTAGTAGTGAGCCTCGACATAAAGCTCGGCGCCTTTTAGAGGGGCAGGGGACTTACGTTGACGATATTCAATTACCCCGAATGGGCCATGTGGTTTACTGGCGCTCTCCTGTAGCCCATATGAAAATTAGCAAAATTCATACTGAGCAAGCGAACAAAATGCCGGGTGTATTGGCGATAGTTGACGGGGTAAAGATGGCAGAGCTTTGTAAGCCATGGGTTGCTACCCTTGGCCACCTAGTTGGCATGAAATCGGCCCCTCAATATGCCTTAGCGATTGACAGAGCATGCTGGCAAGGTGAGCCAGTAGTTGCAGTAGTAGCTGAGACTCGAGCGCAAGCAGAAGATGCTTTGCAGCTGGTTGATGTCGAGTGGGAAGAATTGCCCGCAGTGATTTCAATGGAGACCGCATTAGATGCAGATACTCCAGTGATTCATCCGGAGCTGGGTGATAACCTTTGCTTTACCCGTACCTTAGATGTCGGTAAAGTAGATGAAGTATTTGCATCGGCAGACATTGTTGCGGAAGCGACCTTTGGATTTGGTCGCCATACTGGTGTGACCTTGGAGCCACGATGCCAGATTGCCGATTACAACTCAGGTGATCGTCGCCTGACGGTGTATCACTCCCAGCAAGCGCCACACATGATGCAAGATTTATATTGCCGTCAGTTTGGATTATCAGAATCGGATGTGCGTGTCATTTGTAAGGATGTCGGCGGATCATTTGGTATTAAGGTACATGCCTACCCTGACGACTTTGCAACAGTAGGTTTAGCAATGATGCTAGAGCGACCAGTTAAGTTTGTTGCAGATCGTCTTGAGTCATTTACAAGTGATATTCATGCGCGTGAGCATCGCATTAAAGGGCGTATCGCGGCCAACAAAGAAGGTGATATTTTAGCTTTTGAGATTGATGATCTGACGGCGATTGGGCCGTATTCGATGTTCCCAAGAACGAGTGCTATCGAGGGAAATCAAGTCGTGAATTTGGTTGGCGGTCCCTACAAGCACCAAAACTATCGAGCCAAACTCAATGTGGTTTTTCAGAATAAAACACCGACCTGCCAGTATCGCGGTGTTGGGCATCCGATTGCCTGTGCAGTTACGGAAGGCTTAGTCGATTTAGCAGCGCAAAAATTAAAGATGGATCCTTTGGAGTTTCGTAAGCGCAATGTTATCCCTGACGATGCCTATCCTTGTAACGGCATTTCAGGTATTAAATTAGAAGTACTGTCTCATGAACAATGTCTGCGTACTATTGAAAAGATGATGGACTATTCTGCCTTACGAAAAGAACAGGCCGAGTTACGTAAACAAGGCATCTATCGTGGCATTGGTTTTGCAACCTTAATTGAGTTAACTAATCCAAGTCCTGCTTTTTATGGTGTAGGTGGTGCGAGGATTGCCTCTCAGGATGGAGCTACTGCGCGATTAGATCCTAGTGGCGTTGTTTCCATCTTAATTGGGGTTGGTGAACAGGGTCAGGGTACTGAGGGTATTTATGCACAGATTGCTGCCGATGCCGTCGGGCTCTCCATTGAAGATGTTCGGATCATAACTGGAGATACTGATGTCACTCCGTATGGTGGTGGTACCTGGGCTTCTCGTGGTGCTGGGGTAGGTGGCGAGGCTGTTTTACTGGCTTGTCAGGCCTTGCAAGAAAATATTTTAAAACTTGCCGGAGCAATCTTAAGTAGACCATTGGATGAGTTATCAGTAAATCGGGGCCACGTTTTAGACAAAGCTACTGGCGAGCAATTATTGCCATTTAGTGAGATCGGGCGGATTGGTTACTTCCGTACAGATACCTTGCCTGCAGGATTCTCTGCCGATTTAATGGTGACTCGTCACTACACACAAAAAGAGTATCCATTTATTTTCACCAATGGTGTTCAGGCTTCTTATGTTGAGGTAGATCCTGATACAGGATTTGTGAAGCTCTTAAAACATTGGGCAGTGGAGGATTGCGGTCGGGTATTAAATCCGATGCTAGTTGACGAGCAAGTACGGGGTGCCATTGTGCAAGGTATTGGCGGCGTCCTGTTTGAAGAATGCCTCTATGACGAAAGCGGTTTACTTCGTAACGGCAATATGGCCGACTATTTAGTCCCTATGGCTAATGAAATGCCGGATATTGAGGTAGCTCACGTGGAAACGCCAACTCAATCTTCTAAGCTTGGGGCCAAAGGAGCTGGTGAGGCAGGCACTGCTGGCGCTCCTGGGGCGGTTCAGAATGCCATTAATGATGCATTGGCGCCATTGAATGCGGCAGTATTTGATCAGCCCATTACTTGTGAAAAAATTCTGAAGGCGCTTGGGAGGATATGATTAGTCACTTAGTTACTCGGAAAAGCGAATAGGAATATGTCACAACTAAAAGGTAAAACAGCCCTTGTTACCGGATCAACCAGCGGTATTGGCCTTGCTATGGCAGTTGCTTTAGCCCAGCAGGGCGCCAATATCATGATGAATGGTTTTGGTGAAAAAGACGCGGCCATGGCGAGTGTGAAGGCGTGCGGTGTTGAAGTGGATTACCACGGCGCTGATATGAGCAAGCCCGCTGAAATCGAGGCAATGATTGCAGCAACGGAAAAGCGCTTTGGCGCGATTGATATTTTGGTCAACAACGCCGGCATTCAGCATGTTGCCAATGTCGAAGACTTCCCAGAGGAGCGGTGGGATGCGGTGATTGCCATTAACCTCAGCTCAGCATTTCACACTACTCGATTTGCTCTGCCTGGCATGAAGCAGCGCAATTGGGGTCGCATCATTAATATTGCATCCGTTCATGGTCTGGTTGCATCAATGCAAAAAGCAGCTTACGTTGCTGCGAAACATGGAATTATTGGATTGACTAAAGTGGTGGCGCTAGAGACCGCCAGAACGGGCGTGACATGCAATGCAATCTGCCCAGGTTGGGTCTTAACGCCTTTGGTGCAAAAGCAAGTGGATGCACGCGCTGAGCGGGAAGGGATCTCTAATGATGCTGCTAAGTTAGCACTGGTATCGGAGAAGCAACCTTCGGGAGAATTCGTGGCTCCCGAGCAGCTTGCTGCTTTGGCCGTATTTCTGTGTGGTGATGCCGCATCCGAAGTTCGCGGCGCTGCTTGGAATATGGATGGCGGCTGGACAGCCCAATAAGGCATCCAGCTCCACCCAAAGACCTTACTACGCTACGCAGCTATTCGCATCCTCTTTCACTTTTAAGCGATAGGCGTGCAGCAAGGGTTCGGTATAGCCGTTTGGCTGCTCAAGGCCTTTAAAGATCAGATCACTTGCAGCTTTGAATGCATAGGAATCTTTATAGTTTGGCATCATTGGCTTATAGAAGGGATCGCCGGAATTTTGACCATCCACAATCGAAGCCATGCGTTGCAAGGCTTCCTCTACTTCTTTTTTGCTGACGTACTTGTGTAACAACCAGTTGGCGATATGCTGACTCGAAATCCGCAAGGTTGCGCGATCTTCCATTAAACCGACGTTATAAATATCAGGCACCTTAGAGCAACCAACACCTTGATCAATCCAGCGAACGACATAACCTAAAATACCTTGGCAATTATTATGGAGAGACTCGCGAATCTCCTCTTTTGTCCAATCAGGATAAAGCGCAATGGGTACCGTTAATAGATCATCGGTTAAGGCCTCATACTCAGCTGCAATATCGTGTTTCTCGAGATCCTCTTGGATCTTTGCCACATCGATCTGGTGATAGTGCATTGCATGCAAGGTGGCAGCAGTAGGCGATGGTACCCAAGCGGTATTCGCTCCGGCTAGGGGGTGAGCCGCTTTTTGCTCAACCATTTCTTTCATAAGATCTGGCGCAGGCCACATACCCTTACCAATTTGCGCGCGACCACGTAAACCACAATCTAAGCCAGCCAACACATTACGACGCTCATACGATCCGAACCATTTGCCAATCTTCATCCTGCCTTTACGAACCATTGCGCCGCCATACATGCCGGTATGCATTTCATCACCAGTACGGTCCAAGAATCCGGTATTAATAAAAGCAACGCGAGCACCCGCTGCAGCAATGGCCGCTTTTAGGTTGACGCTCATACGGCGCTCTTCATCCATGATGCCTAACTTGACGGTGTTCTCGGGTAAGCCCAGTAACTTCTCCACCCGACCAAAGAGCTCGCTAGCAAAGGCTACTTCTTCTGCGCTGTGCATTTTTGGCTTAACAATATAGACAGAGCCTTTTCGCGTATTACCAATAGCCTGAGTCGCTGGGCGATTGATGTCATACAACGCAATCAACACAGTCACGACTGCATCTAAGATGCCTTCGTAGATTTCTTTACCTTCGCCAGTAAGAATGGCTGGGTTCGTCATCAAGTGACCCACGTTACGGAGAAACAAGAGTGAGCGGCCATGCAAAGTGACAACGCCATCTTTAGCATTGACGGCACCAATACCTGCGGTGTACTTACGATCTGGATTCAGTGTGCGAGTAAACGTCTTGCCGCCTTTGCTGACTTCTTCAACCAAGGTTCCTTTAAGAATACCCAACCAATTCTCATACGCCAGCACTTTGTCATCACCATCCACAATGGCTACGGAGTCCTCTAGGTCGAGAATGGTTGAGAGCGCAGCCTCAAGCACCACATCATTGACTCCTGCTACATCAGCAGCGCCAATGGTTTTAGTCTTATCAATTTGGATATCAATATGAATGCCATGATTGCGCAATAAAACAGAGGATGGTGCTACGGCATCGCCTTGGTAACCAACAAACTGTTTTTCATCAATCAAACCCGTTGTGTTTCCATCCTTAAGTTTCACGGACAACTTTTTATCTCTAACGCTATATGCCACTACATCGCTATATAAAGCGCCAGCTAAAGGAGCGGATTCATCTAAAAACTGACGTGCATAAGCAACTACCTTAGCGCCGCGAATAGGGTTGTAAGCACCATCTTTAGTGGCGCCATCTGCTTCAGAGATCACGTCTGTTCCATACAAAGCATCATACAAAGAGCCCCAACGCGCATTGGCAGCATTTAAGGCATAACGTGCATTGAGCACCGGAACAACCAGCTGAGGACCCGCTTGGAGAGCCAGTTCATCGTCCACATTCTGAGTGGTGGCCACCACGTTGGCAGGCACATCTTCGATGTAAGCAATGTCTTTTAAGTACTTGCGATAAGCAGGCATATCTTTGATTGGGCCTGGATTGGCTTTGTGCCACTGATCCAAATCACGCTGGAGGCGATCACGCTTGGCTAGCAAGGCTGCATTTTTGGGCGATAAATCGTTCACGATCGCATCAAAACCCTTCCAAAAATCAGCACTCTTAACGTTCAGCCCTGGAAGTACTTTGTCCTCAATAAAGCGGTAAAGGGGGGTAGCAACTTGGAGGCTGTGGCATTGGGTGCGTGCGGTCATAATAGGGGCCTAAAAAGCGGTTTTCGAAGGGAAAGACAAATTCATTGCAGTGCAATATATTCTGCCATATTTTTGTAATAATTCGATAAATAATAGGGTATTTATTGTAGTTTTTAGCAAAAAAAGCGACAGCTAGGATTGTAAACTGATACTTACAGCCAGATCCGCATGGATTGAGGCCCGTTTCTGCATTCAAGAAGATCAAATCACCAAAACAAGGACACATTGCATGATCGGCATCCTCACCTCCCTCAGTCGCACCATCCTGGCTGGATTTGCCTTGCTGGCAGCTATTTTGCTCATTTTTGCCAACCCAGGTGCGCTCGGTTCTCCTGAGTGGTTGGTATTTTTTCTTCGATGGCTGCACGTTCTCTCTGGGGTAATGTGGCTTGGTTTGCTGTGGTATTTCAATGTAGTGCAGATTCCGTCGATGCCCTTGATTCCGGACGAGCAAAAGCCGGCAATTAGTAAGGTCATCGCGCCACGAGCCTTGCTGTGGTTTCGTTATGCTGCCCTGGCTACGGTAGTGACAGGCATCTTGGTCGCGATCGTTGCTGGCTATGCGCATCAGGCGTTTACGCTGCAACCTGCTTTTAGGGCAATTGGTCTTGGTATGTGGATTGCCCTGTTTATGGCATTCAATGTCTGGTTCGTGATTTGGCCCAATCAAAAACGTGCCTTGGGGATCGTGCCCGCCGAGCCAGCGGTCAAAGCAGCCTCAGCCCGCCGCGCCATGCTGGTATCGCGCTTTAATACAATTTTATCGATTCCGATGCTGTATCTGATGAGCGCCCAATCCCATGGGGGTCTATAGGCAAAGGGGGATAAATATGCAAAAAGTACTGCGCCCGCATAAAATAGCCCCTGTTAGAACGAAACCGGTTCTCGGAACAGATTCGCATTAACCAAAACCATACTTATTAGGGAGACACCATGGAGCACACCTTGCCACAATTGCCGTATGCGCTGGACGCATTGGCGCCACACATTTCAAAAGAAACAATGGAGTACCACTACGGCAAGCACCATCAGACCTACGTTACCAATTTAAATAACCTAATCAAGGGTACTGACTTTGAGAACGCTAGCTTAGAAGACATCATCAAAAAATCGTCCGGCGGTGTTTTTAATAATGCCGCTCAAGTATGGAACCATACCTTTTATTGGATGGGTCTGAAGCCCAACGGCGGCGGCGCTCCTACTGGCGCACTGGCCGATGCGATTAATGCCAAATGGGGTTCGTTTGACAAGTTCAAAGAAGAGTTTGCCAAGTGCGCGGTGGGCACGTTCGGCTCAGGCTGGGCATGGCTAGTTAAAAAGCCCGATGGTTCGCTTGACCTCGTGTCTACTAGTAATGCTGCGACACCATTGACTACCGATGCAAAAGCCTTGGTGACCTGCGATGTCTGGGAGCATGCGTATTACATTGATTACCGCAATGCACGTCCCAAGTACCTTGAGGCATTTTGGAATTTAGTGAACTGGGATTTTGCAGCAAAGAACTTTGCGTAAAACCTGATTTACCGTTGCGCCATTCAAGTCACCTGCGGGTGACTTGTTTGTTTCTAGGGTTAAAAAAACTCAGTCCGGCTTGTTGCGCATCCAGTCGGCAGTTGCGAAAAAGGATTCATGGAGGCGTGCTTTGAGTTGCGCATCGATTGCCACTTCATCCATGGCGCGCTGCATGCAATCAAGCCATTGGTTGCGCTCGGTTGATCCAATCGGAAAGGGCAAGTGACGGGCACGTAGTTTAGGGTGCCCATACTTTTCTTGATAAAGCTCAGGACCACCCATCCAGCCGGTCAAAAACAAATATAGCTTGTCGCGGGATGTGCTTAAGTCGGCGGGGTGCAATTGCCGAATCACGGCGTATGCGGGCTCAAGCTCCATGAGGTCATAAAACCGATCAACCAATTGCCGAATCGATTCGGCGCCGCCAATGAGTGCATACGCAGTTGTTTGCGTGCCATTGACCGAATCGCTGCTCATGCCAATACAGGAGGCAGTAACTTAACCAGTGCGGCGCGTTCTGCGGTAGCAGAGCCGAGTAAAGCAAATCCCAGTAACTGACCATCGCCAGATTCAAAGAGGCACTGCATGCCTCCCTCGACCTTGGTATTGTTCCACTGACCTTCTACCCCTCTGGCTGGAGGCGAAACCACAATCGGATAAGCTGGAGTTTTAACCATCACGGGCATTGCTGGGTATTGCAATGATGCAGTTTGCCCAAGCAGTATTGGTGCGAGTGCACGCGCTGCTTGCATGATGGGCATCACGTAAGGCAAGACTAATCCTTCAGTTTCCGCACAATCACCAATGGCGTAAATGGAGTCCAGATTAGTTTGCAGTTGGCGATTGACTTGGATACCCATTCCGGTTGCAATGCCTGCGGCATGAGCCAATTGAATGCGAGGACGTAAACCCACTGCTGAGAGGACCACATCGGCATCGATCGTGACACCATTGGCTAAGGCAATGCGTATGGCATCACCATGGACATCAATCGATTGCGCAGTATTACCAAAGTGCCAGCGTACACCCGCTGCACTGAGTTTTTGCTCTAGCTCTTTTGCTGCTGCCTCGGGCAAGAGGCGACCCAGTGCATGCGGGGCTAGATCAATGACGTCCACCGAGTAACCGCCAAGCGTGAGGTCATTGGCAAATTCACAACCAATGAGGCCAGCACCCAGAATCGCTACGCGTTTGCGACCCTCAATGGCCCTACGAAATCCTGCATAGTCTTCCAAGTCATTCACCGTCATGACTTGATTGGCGGCGGTGCCTTGGAGCTTTAAATCAATTTGATCGGCACCCAAAGCCAGTACCAGCTTGCTGTAGCCTACTTCGCCATTGCTGGTGCGCAGTATCCGAGCCTGCGCATCAATTGAATGGACATCGGTCTTGCCGAGCACGGTTAGATTGAGCTGGGCTGCCATGGTATCACTGCTGGAGCTAATGAGCTGCTCTGCTGCTTTACCGTTTGCAAATGCAGTCGATAGCATGGGCTTGGAATAAAAGTAGCCGGGCTCGCGGGTGATGAGCGTAATCGGCACATCTTTATCAATCTTACGTAGTTCGCGAATGACGGTATAGCCAGCTAAGCCGCTGCCAATAATCACGATCGGCTGGGCTTGGTCTTGATGTTCGCTCAAAGCGGTGTTCCTTTAACTAATAGGATGGTGGCGCATTAAAAAAGAAGCTGGATTTAAATTTGCACCATTTCAAAATCGGATTTGGAGACGCCGCAATCGGGGCATTCCCAACTTGCTGGAACATCAGCCCACACAGTGCCTGGAGCGATTCCATCTTCCGGAAGGCCTTTGGCTTCGTCGTAAATAAATCCACATACAATGCATTGCCACGTTTTCATATTCATCCCATTCTCTAAGCTAGAAATGCCATTTAGGCCTACAGAATACATGGCTTAAATGGGGCGCCCTTAAATACGGGTCTTTGCTGCGGTGCGCAGACAAACCCCATTCTTGTTACGATCATGCTTCATCGGTTTATTCATTGATAAAAAGGAAGCACGTATGTCGACCCATTTAGAACTTCTTACCCCAGTTTCGCTGGGGGCCATGGCGCTCAAGAATCGCTTAGTTATGGCGCCACTGACACGCATGCGTGCTATCGAAGGCGATGTACCGAGTCTGCTGGCCAAGACCTATTACAGTCAGCGTGCAAGTGCCGGCATGATCATCACCGAAGCAACTCAAATTTCTTCTTTGGGTAAAGGTTACCCAGCTACGCCCGGCATTTATTCCGAAGCGCAAACGCAGGCTTGGAAAGACATTGTTGCGGCAGTTCATGCCAAAGGCGGCTTGATTGTTTCCCAACTCTGGCATGTTGGTCGTATCTCCCATTCCTCATTGCACGCAAGCGAAGGCTTGCCTGTCGCCCCTTCGGCAATCGCGCCTGCTGGCAAAACCTATGGTGCCGATTGGCAATTGCACGAGTATGAAACCCCCAAAGCCATGAGCGAAGCGGATATTGCTCAGCTACTCGTTGATTTTCGTAATGCAGCGCTCAATGCTAAAAAAGCTGGATTTGATGGCATCGAAGTGCATGCGGCCAATGGCTATTTGCTCGATCAATTCCTGCAAGATAAAACCAATCAACGTACTGATCAATATGGTGGTTCGGTTGAAAATCGCCTGCGCCTATTAATCGACGTATTGAACACCGTCAGCGAAGTCTTTTCATATGACCGCATTGGCGTTCGTTTGTCGCCCTATGGCAGTTTCAATGACATTGCCGATAGCGATCCATTAGCGCTCTTTACGGCTTTGATCGACAAACTCAATCCATTGGGTCTGGCTTACTTGCACATGATCGAGCCACGCGCTACTACTGCAGGTGGTAACGACAAAGTCGATACGGCTGCGCCCAATGCATCGGCTCTCTTTCGGAAAGCGTTTCATGGCAAGTTCATCAGTGCCGGTGGATATACCAAAGAGTCTGGCGAGGCAGCACTGGAAGCCGGCCTTGCTGATGCCATTGCCTATGGCCGCATTTATATCGCCAATCCGGATTTAGCCGAGCGCTTTGCGCAAAATGCAGTACTCAATCCATACGATCGCGCTAGCTTTTATGGTGGCTGTGAAAAAGGCTATACCGATTACCCTAGTCTTTAAGTACGGTATTTCAGTACAACAGGCTTAAACCAGCTTAACCATGGGAATGCGCAAAAAAGGAGACCTACCCAGCAAAGACTGCGTTTGTTGCGGTAGGCCCTTTAATTGGCGAAAAAAATGGGAAAAAGTTTGGGATGAGGTGAAGTACTGCTCCGATCGCTGCCGACAAACAAAACAGACTGTCAAAAAACTGCCATCTTCGTGATATCGGTGGTTGGCAGTTTGCCTCTTTCGGGTTAGAGTAATTAGTGATGCATTACTTCAATTACCTCTAAAAGGATCTGCAATGAACCAAAAAGACATTCAAGAGTGGCAGCAAAAAAAAGCAAAAGAGCTCTTTACGCTTTCGCATAAATTACTCGATACCGCCAAGCAACTGAGCGAGCACCATGCCAATGAGCTAAAGCACAATATGGACCATGCCTTGCGCTTTGCTAAAACAGCAGCCAAAAATGACCTTGAGAGTTTGAGGCTCCTGCAGGAAGAGGCAACCCAAGCTGCTGCTGATCGCATGCATGTCTATCATAAAAAAGTAAAAGGCATGCTGCGTGAGATGGGCGATGACGCTGCGGACGAAGCAGAAAAGTATTTGGAGAAGGCGCGCGAATCCCTTTCTGGATGGCTCGAAGACGTCGAGAAAAAAATGCCAGCTGGCGGTGAGCATTTAGCTAAAGTAGCGCGTGACTTGTCTCGTGCGGGTGAAAAAGCATTCAAGGAAGGGCGCCGCGTTATTAATGAAGCAGCCGAGGCTGCCGAAAAAAATATTAGCGGCTTATCCAGTCGCAGCAGTGCTAGTAGCTCGAAGTCTTCTGCGCTCAAAAAGACAGCAACTAAAAAAGCGCCAGCAAAACGAGCAGTCGCAAAAAAACCGGCTACCAAAAAGACTGCCAAAAAGAAGTCGTAAGCTTTTAGTCTTTCTTGCTGATCTTGAATCAGTAAAGTAATTCTCGCCACCCTAAACTTGGGGTGGCGTTTTTATTTACAAGACCCAGAAGTGGTGAGTACCATCCTTACCGAGTTGAGCAACTAAACCGAATTCCCAATCCAGGTAAGCCTGCATTGCCTCTGGACCAATATTAGTTCCTTCATAGGGGCGTTTATAGCGGTCGCGCGCAGGTGAGGCGAGGTGGGTTTCGCCTTTCTCCAATGGATGTCCGGCTTTAAACCATTCGGCATTACCGCCTTGAAGAACAGATACCTGCTTCCCTGATTGAGCTTGCATTTCAGCGGCAGCGAAAACAGCGAGCTCTGGTGGTGTACTGGTCAGTACATAATGCGCTGCACTTGGAATCGATTTCACTGCCTCGCTTAATTCAGAGCGGAGAGCAAACCAGGCGTCGGGAATGTGGCCGCGAACATAAAGTGCATGGGTACTGAAATCAACTACCAGTACTTCTGCGTTTGATTCTTGTAGTCCGACGAGTGTGGCGACATCGATGTAGTCTACTTTTGGCAAAGGAGGTAATGGATTTTTCCAATTGCCGCGCTCACTTAAGTCACTCGCCTTTAAGCCATCCACCACATACACATCCCAAGCCATCTGAGCAAGCCACGATGCCGCCATGTCAGCCCGAACGCCACTGGGGTCGGCCAAAACAATGCGAGCGCCTCGTACTGGGGCAACCATTTCAGTCTCTTGTACCAGCTGCCCGCCTGGAACAGAACGAAACCCTGGAAGGTGTCCTGCTTCATATTCCTCTGGGGTGCGGGTATCAAAAAAGTAACTAGTGCGCTCACGTTGCTGTTGCCACTCCCTGACATCACTTAACTGCGCACGTTTTACTTTAGCTCGGTCGGCGACGGAGCGAGCCCGCTGCGCAGCTTCCAATGCGGTTTCGGGCCCTACATCCGTAAAGCGCCGGGTTTGACCCACATCTAAACTTTGCCCAGCCAGCTTCCAGCCAATCGTACCGTTGCGTAAGGCATGCACTGGGTTTGGAATACCCGCATTAATTAAGGATTGGGTTCCTAAAATACTGCGCGTTCTACCAGCGCAATTCACAATAATTTGGGTTTTGGGATTCGGCGCAATTTCCTTTACGCGCAATACAAGCTCAGCGCCAGGAACGCTAATTCCCGTTGGAATGCTCATGGTGTTGTATTCATCAAAGCGGCGCACATCCAGTACCACCATGTCTTCATTGGCATCAATCCGTTGCTTTACCTCTTCCGCTGAAAGGGATGGCGTATGGCGCTTGGACTCTACGAGCTCACCAAAAGACTTGCTAGGCACATTGACGTCCCGAAATAATTCACCGCCCGCTGCATCCCATGCCCGAATACCACCTTCGAAGATCGAAACATGGCTATACCCCAATGCAATCAGGCGTTGTGCAGCCAGCTCGGCAAAACCTTCGCCCTCATCAATGGTCACAATGGGCACATCACGCCTGGGTAGCTTTGCATAGGCGTCATATTCGATGCGAGAGAGGGGGAGGTTAGCGGCAAACAGGGGGTGCTCTTCTGCATGAGGACCTTCTTCACGCACATCTAAGAAAGCAATTTCGCGACGCTGCAGAAGTGCGTTACGGACGTATTCGTAATTTTTTTGTGGGATAGCGTGATTGCTTGCAGTCATTATTTATCCTATTTATGTTTAATTTTAGCAACTGCCAAATACTAGCGCTCAGCGACCATCCACCTCAGTCGATTTAGCGAGGATTGCTTTATCGCTAGGATCATTTTTGACCAGTAGCCACATGGCAGCGATCACAATAAGCATACCGCCAAGCTGGAGCAAACTGACCGTTTCAGAGAGCACTAACCAGCCCATAAAAATAGTGGCAATCGGCCCAAGAATGCCAGCTTGCGCCACCAAAGGTGAACCAATCCGATTAATGGCAACCATGATCATGGTCATTGGGATGACGGTGCAGATGCTGGCATTAATTAAGCTCAGCCCATAAATTTCGGGCGCTTGGGTAAAAATGGCACTCGGGCTATAAAACAAAATTTGGATGATACTGCACACAGCCGACGCAGAGCTCGCAAATACAACCAACCGAACACTGCCAATTCGGCGTACCATTTCGCCAGAGCCAATCATATAGGCTGCGTAAGCGCAGGCGCTAGCAAAAACCAGAGTCATTCCCAGCCACGCCTCGCTACCGAGGATGGCCACATCCTGAATAAAAACCAATGTGACACCAAGGTAGCCGGTGATGAGTGCTAACCACTGTATGCGGGAAATTTGTTTCTTGAAGACAAAAAAAGAAATCAATAAAACAAGCGTCGGAGTGAGATACAAAATAATGCGTTCAAGCCCCACGGAAATGTATTGCAATCCCAAAAAATCCAGGTAACTGGATAAGAAGTAGCCTAAAAATCCGAGGCCACACACTTTGATGGTATCGATCCAGGATATGGGTGCCATCGGTTTACTGCGCGCTTGCCAATAGTACAAGGCCCAAAACAGGGGTAGCGCAAAAATCATACGCAATGCCAGTAAGGTCTCTGGGTCTGTTCCATAGGAATAGGCCAGCTTGATTAAGATGGCTTTACCAGAAAAAAGGATCGACCCCACTCCGGCCATGAGGATGCCGGTAAGGTAAAGGTGCCGCTGCGGTGTACTTGAAAAAAAAGACATGCCGCTTTTATAGCAGGTCGTTGAGTGCCTGTCTTATTTCTAGGGTCAATTCGCTTGGGGTTATGCCAATCGGCCCACCCAATTTGGCGAGCAACCGATCGGCCGCAAGGGCATGTACTTCGACACCAAGGCAAGCCGCTTCCCAGGTGGTGAGTTTCTTATTCATGCCTTGGGCTGACAAGGAGGCGATCAGTCCTGTTAAAACATCGCCCGTGCCCCCAACTGCCAAACCCGGATTGCCGCGATGGCATACCCGAGTTTCCTCAGAAGGTGAGCCAAGCAGGGTGTGCTGGCCTTTTAAAATCACAATGTGCTTACTCCAGGCTACCAAGGCAGTAAGGCTAGCTATGCGATCGGCTTGAACTTCAGCGCTACTGCTGTGAAGTAAGCGTGCCGCCTCTCCAGGGTGGGGCGTTAAGATACAGGGCAGCTTGCAGTTCTGAAGAGCCGCGCCCAAGCCTTCATCCGCAGCAATTAGGTTGAGCGCATCGGCATCGAAGACAATTGCGCCCAGCGAAGATATGGCTGCATAGTCTCTGAGAACTGCGCCTAGCCATGCTTTAGCTAGTGGCGTGGAACCTAGTCCAGGACCAATGGCAATGACATTGGGCTGGATACGTTGCAGATGCAGGGTGGGGCCATCTGCCAGGTTATTCACCTGAGCACTCTCAATCATGAGCTCAGGTTGTCCTGCAAGGGCGTGCGCCGAATGCCCATCGAGCATGCACAGCATGGTGTAACCCGCACCACTGTGCAGAGCTGATTTTGCTGTGAGTAGAAGGGCGCCAGCCATGCCAATCGCTCCTCCAATGCAGAGCACTTTTCCGGAGTGCGCTTTATTGGTATCCGGGAGCCGCTGCAGTTTTTTGGCTAGGGCCAATGCATCGATCGGTATCGGAGTGTTGTTTCGTGACTGCATCCAGTTCAATCAGCCCATCGCTTTAGCGTCTATGAATGGTTCAGTGTATTCCCAAAGCGAGTGGTGGTAAACGTGGCATCGCTTTAATCTGGCTACAATGGGTTTATTCCAACTGCATTGGATTGCTTATGGGCAATACGCTCCGCCGCAACACCCCAGTTAGCATTACTGACTTAGCAAAGCTTTCTGAGCCTAGCGCTGTTGTACCAGACTCTAGCCAGGCGCATGACTCTTATAAATTCGCATACGACGACGATGCTTTTTTATCCCGCCGCGAAACCCTAGGCATCCGTTTTGAACTCGAGCTACTAAAGCCTGATTTATTGCTGCGCGAAATGGGCATCGATAACACCGTCGTGGTTTTTGGTTCAACCCGCTTTTATAGTCCAGAGCGCGCCGCAGAAATGCTGCAGAAGGCAACAACACCAAGCGAACAAGCTGCCGCCGAAAAAGCCCAAAAAGGCACTCATTTTTATGAGTCAGCCAGGCGCTTTGGCGGATTGGTGGCGCAATACAATTTAAAGCAAGAGGCTAATCCCGATAAACTAGTTATTTGTACTGGCGGCGGGCCCGGCATCATGGAGGCAGCAAATCGAGGCGCTTTTGAGATGGGTGACCTATCCATTGGTTTTAACATCAGCCTGCCGCGCGAACAAAATCCCAATCCCTACCTAACCCCCGGCCTAAGCGTACGCTTTCATTACTTTGCCTTGCGCAAAATGCATTTCATGATTCGCGCGCGCAGCATTGTGGTGTATCCGGGCGGCTTTGGATCTTTGGATGAATTGTTTGAGGTCGTTACGCTGATGCAAACTAATAAGGTCGAGCGCTTTCCGATTATTTTGGTGTGCAAGTCCTTTTGGGATGATGTATTGGGATTTCAAAAGTTAATAGATTATGGCGTCATTAATGCAGCCGATATGCAGTTAATTCATTTTGTCGATAGTGCCGAAGAGGCTTGGGACTACATCGCACAGTGGTACGAACTCAATTGAGCGCCCAATGGGATGCGATTGTTGTAGGAGGGGGTGCAGCGGGACTCTTTTGCGCCGGTATTGCTGGCCAGCTTGGCAAAAAAGTCTTGGTGTTAGACCATGCTGCCGTGCTTGGCGAAAAGATTCGGATAAGCGGCGGCGGTCGTTGCAACTTCACCAATATCAATAGCACCCCAGCCCATTTCTTATCCTGCAATCCCCATTTTGTGAAGGGCGCTTTAGCGCGATATTCTTCCTCTGATTTTATTGGACTAGTAAAACGCTACCGCATACCGCACCATGAAAAACATCAGGGCCAACTCTTTTGTGACGATTCTGCGAAAGACATCATTGCTATGCTCTTTGCCGAATGTAAGCTTGGCGGTGTCACGATTCGTAATCCCATAACGGTTGAGCAAATTCAATCGGTAAGCACCGGATGGGCAGTTAAAACCAATCAGGGTATCGAGCGCGCCAAAGCCGTAGTGATGGCCACAGGCGGACTGCCTGTGCCGGCGATTGGCGCGACTGACTACGCATTAGGTATTGCCAAGCAGTTTGCCCTTCCGATTACGCCAGTGCGTCCGGCCTTAGTCCCGTTGTCATTTACATCGGATGAGTTTACGCATTTAAGTACGCTCGCTGGTCTTAGTGTACCCGTGCGAATAAGCGCTGGAACAAAAGCACAACGTTATGGATACGGCGATTTTCAGGAGGATCTGCTCATTACACATAAGGGCTTATCTGGACCTGCAGTATTGCAAGCGAGCAGCTATTGGATTGAAGGGGAGTCAATCGCAGTTAATTGGCTGGGCGCACACGATGTTAAAGGCAAGCAGTTTAATTGCGATGCCTTATTCGATGATCCCGATAATCGCTTAAAGCAAACTGAAACGATTTTGGCGATGGTTTTGCCTCAGCGCTTAGCAAAAGCATTTGCAGAACAGCAGTCGCTCCTAGGTCGCAAGTGGGCAGAGGTTGGCAAAAAAGATCGGCAAGCCCTCAAAGCAGCCTTACAGCAGTGGACGGTGAAGCCCGCTGGCACCTTGGGCTGGAAAAAAGCAGAGGTGATGCTGGGTGGTATTGACACCAAGGCGCTGGATAGTCAAACGATGATGGCCAAAGCGCACCCTGGTCTTTACTTTATCGGGGAATGCGTTGATGTCACTGGCCACCTAGGTGGCCATAACTTTCAATGGGCGTGGTCTAGCGGCTTTGCCTGTGCACAAGCTCTAGCGGTAGCTCAGGTCTAGCCGACCATTCGTGCCACGAGCCGATGTAATTGCGGACCTGCGCATATCCAGCCAAACGCAGTGCCCAATAGGTATTCGCCGAGCGGGCTCCGCGATGGCAGTAGGGCGCTAGTTCATCATCCGCTTGAATGCCACGACTGTGCAACAAAGCCCTAATTGCTTCTGCTGATTTAAAGCGGCCTTGCTCTAAAAATTCAGACCAATGAATCCAAACCGCACCAGGGACATGACCGCGGCGCTCACAACAGGCGGTGTGATCAAGACCATCATGCTCGGCCTCGTCGCGCACATCGATCACTACACACCGAGGGTGATTCAGTTCAGCGGTAATTTGATCGGCGGATATAAAGCCAGCGTCACTGAGTGTGATTTCAAATGCCTGTGGCGTAGCGTGATGAGGTGCGGTACTCACTAGACCTCCGCACCGTTGCCATGCATTAAAGCCACCGTGCAGTAAACGCACATTCCGGTGCCCGAAGTATTCCAATAACCAGCATTCCCTTGCAACTCGCATACTAGTATCGTCGTCGTAAACCACAAGGGGCGTATTCAGGCTAATGCCCGCAGCGCCATAGAGGTTTGCAATATTGGCAGCAAAAACGTTCATGCCTTCGGGTTTGGTATTGGGTACAAAATAATCGTAGGTAGAAACGGAAATAGCCCCGGGAATATGGCCCGCAGCATAGGCCTCCGCTGAGCGCGCATCAATAATCAGGCCATTAAGATCTGTAAAAGTAGCCAATAGGGTTTCGGGTTCGACTAAGAAAGCGTCGCGCAACTGATTTGCAGGGGTGGTTTTGCTTTGGGAGCTCATGCCTAAGTGTACTGAGGTAAACGAAAAAAAGGCCCTCAAAGGGCCTTTTACTTCACTATCGGCTTAGTGCTGACCGTTTACTTCTGTCTTATTCTTGGCAGAAACTAGGGCTAGCCATGAATTGAGCAGCAAACTGGACGCCCATTACGCGCACGTAGCGTTGCAGCATCTCCAGCGATGCAGGGTCAAGTAAGTTGCTGGCAGGGATGCCCGATGCCTTGGTTTCACGAATCAGCAGGGCTACTTGGGCCCATTTATGTAGTCTTTTACGCATATTTGTCTCCTATGAGGCAAATAACGCACTGACTTTTGATTAAGTTAACAAAAATTCTGATTTATTTTGAATTTTTCTGAAAATGCAGCATTTCATCATAATTGCACCAATTTAGTGCAATTGCGATAGATCCCCCCAAGGGCGATCCGCCACAACTAAAAATCCCTGCTTACTAAAAAATAAAAGGCCCGCATAGCGGGCCTTTTTACATGCTCACTGCTACATCATTTTGCGTTCGGAAAGAACAGTTGCTCGCCGCCCACCTTATAAGAGGCAATCGCATCTTGACCCTCTTTGGAAACCAACCAGCTGACAAATGCTTGACCCTCTGCTTTTTTCACTTTGGGAAACTTCTCTGAACTAACCAGCATCACGCCATATTGGTTAAAGAGTTTGGGATCGCCTTGAACTAAAATGGCGAGATCGCCGCGATTTTTAAATGAAAGCCAGCTGCCTCGGTCTGCCAAGATATAGGCGTTCATACCTGATGCGGTATTCATAGCAGGGCCCATACCTGATCCGGTTTCTTTGTACCAAGGCAGGTTTGCGTTCACTTCAACCCCCGTGCCTTTCCAGTAACGCAGCTCAGCTGCATGGGTGCCACTCTTATCGCCGCGCGACACAAAGGCAGACTTGCTATCGGCAATTTTCTTGAGCGCTGCTTGAATGTCTTTTCCGCCTGCAATTTTGGCAGGATCTGATTTAGGCCCCAACAAAACAAAGTCATTAAACATCACTTCTTGGCGTTTATCGGAAAAACCCTGCGATACAAAAAGCTCTTCCGCTACTTTGTCATGGACAAAAACCACATCGGCATCGCCGCGGCGACCTATGTCCAGTGCTTGGCCAGTACCCACTGCAACCACTTTGACGGCAATACCCGTTTTATTGGTGAACACCGGTAGAAGATGACCGAATAAACCGGACTGCTCGGTTGAAGTGGTTGATGAAACCAGAATGCTTTTCTGGGCTTGCGATGCAGCTGGCCCACTTCCAATCAATAAACCAAAAGCCAATAGGGCAGCAGAGCCAAAGCTAGAGTATTTCTTATAAAGCGACATGGAATCATCCTTTCAAAAGTAATTGGTATGATTCATGCTTCCATTGTATAAATCAATATGCAATTAATTACATATGAGCTGTTATGAATATTGCGATTAAGCCGGTCCTTATGCTGGAATCGTCAGGCAAAAGCCATTCATCCACGGATTTATCCTCCATTGCCATCCTGTTGCGGGAGGTCCAGCGGGGGAAAACCATTCAATCGGCAGCGGAGGCGCTTGATGTCTCGTATCGGACCCTATGGAATCAACTCAAGGTGGCAGAAAAGGCCTTAGGTACTCCCTTATTGCTGAGTACCAAAGGCCATGGCTCGAAGCTCAGCCCAGCAGCAGAATCGTTTTTGAACTCCGTCGCTGAAATGGAGCGCCGCTTTGATCGCGTCAGTCAAGATGAGGTGAGGCGTCTATCCGGCGAGCTCTCATCGTTAATTAATCCTCGGCCAGTGCACTGGGTTTTTTGCAGTAGCAGCGATCCATTAATTGAGCAGGTCATCGATGGGTTCGCTCATATTGATTATCAAACTATGGGATCAGGTCAAGCACTCGAGCGACTCCTCAGCGGTGATGCCGACATTGCTGGATTTCATTTGCCTGATCAGGACAGCTTTGTGCAAGTGCAGGCCCATTTAAAAAGCGCCGGAATGATAGCCTATCCAGTGATGCGACGTACGCAAGGGCTTATGGTGGCGACTGGCAATCCCCTGCGTGTAAAAAAACTGGTCGATTTAGCTCGGCCCGAGGTGCGTTTTATTAATCGACAAAAGGGCGCGGGTACACGCTTACTCCTCGATACCTTGATGGAAAAAGAAGGTATTCGTAGCGATTGGATTCGGGGATATCGCCATGAAGAATTTACACACACTGCAGTGGCTACCGCAATTATGGCTGGCACGGCTGACGCGGCACTAGGCCTTAAGTACATAGCGGCTCAATTTCGTTTGGGTTTTGTGCCGCTGGAAGAAGAAACGTTCTATTTAGCGATGTCTATTAAAGTCCATGCGAGTAAGCCGATCCAAAAATTCATTCAATCCCTTCAAGCTTTGGCGGCAAAGCAGGTGGGTTACCGCGCTGCGACTACCCGGTCCCGAAAGTAGCTAAAATCGAAAGACCGAATCAAGTAGACCGCCAAGGAGCATCACCGTGAATCCATCTTCCCCCGCTAGCCAAGTGAAGGTGCTGGCATTTGATGTTTTTGGTACGGTGGTGGATTGGCATGGATCGATTGTTCGCGAAGTTAGTAGCTTAGGGCTACCGGTTGATCCGGTTGATTTTGCTAGCGCGTGGCGTAACGGCTATCGCCCCGCCATGGCGCGTGTTCGTTCGGGCGAGCTGCCGTGGACACGCATCGATGATTTGCACCGCATGATCTTGGATCAAGTACTGCTGGATTTTGGAATTACCTCACTGAGCGAGGAGCAAAAGCGTGACCTCAATTTAGTATGGCATCGCCTTGCTGCGTGGCCCGATAGTGTTCCTGGCTTAACTCGCCTCAAACGCCAATTTACGATCGTGACTTTATCGAATGGAAACTTGGGTTTATTGGCCGATATGGCTAAAAATGCTGGCTTGCCTTGGGATCTGATTTTATCGGCCGAAGTATTTCGGCACTACAAGCCTGATCCAGAAACCTACTTGGGCGTTGGCCAAACGTTTGACCTGCCTCCAGAGCAAACCATGCTGGTTGCATCGCATAAAGATGATTTGGCGGCGGCCCATGCACTGGGTCTAAAAACCGCATTCATAGAACGTCCAGCCGAATTTGGACCTAAAAAAGCCAACCCTGATTTACCGCGAGAGAGTTGGACTACTTTCCATGCAACGGATTTCAATCATTTAGCGGATCAGCTGGGCGCCTAATTCATTTAAGCCACGCAAAGCTCAATACAATCAAGCCATGGATTTTACAAACACAATTGGCACGATTGCCGCTGTACTGACGACCATAGCTTTTTTACCCCAAGCATGGCGATCATGGCGCACCCGTAATTTAGCGGGCGTGTCTTTGGCGATGTATGGCTTTTTCACGCTCGGTGTTTTTCTGTGGCTGGTTTACGGCATCCTGTTGGACCAGTGGCCTATTATTGTGGCCAATGCCATTACCTTCGTTTTGTCTTGCAGTATTCTCTTTTTAAAAATTCGGCATCGTGATGTGCCTCAGCACCCGCATCAGTAGATGCAGTAAAGAAAGGTTTTTATGAGCACCCAGTATGTGATTGAGCCAGTCGCTTTGCCATCCTTGCCTGTGGCAGGCGATACCCGCCGCTTTGCAGTCAACCGCATTTATTGCGTTGGTCGTAACTATGCTGATCATGCCCGTGAAATGGGTCACGATCCAGATCGTGAGCCACCATTCTTTTTTATGAAGCCGGCTAGTGCGATTGTGACTGACGGAGAGAATATGCAATACCCCAGTCTATCGAATGACGTGCACCACGAAATTGAGATGGTCGTTGCGATTGGCAAGGGCGGCGCCAATATTGCTGCTGATAAAGCCTTGGAGCACGTATATGGTTACGGCGTTGGTCTGGACATGACGCGCCGTGATTTGCAGGGCGAGGCAAAAAAAATGGGACGGCCTTGGGATACCGGTAAAGCATTTGATCAATCTGCTCCATGCTCTGCTTTAGTGCCGGTGGCGGAGTGTGGTCATCCATCGCAGGGGAGTATTCGATTAATGGTCAATGGCGAAGTGCGCCAAGAGGGCGACCTCAATCAGTTGATTTGGAATGTACCCGATACGATTGCTTATCTTTCAACGCTATTTACGCTGCAAGCCGGTGATTTAATCTTTTCAGGAACGCCGGCGGGCGTCGGTCCGATTAAAAAAGGCGATGTACTGGAGGGTGAGGTAGTCGGCTTGCCCGTACTCAAGACGCGTATTACTTAAATCAAGCTGTCTTTCACAGCGTATTGCTTGAGCGTATCTAAATCAATTTTCTCAAGGGTTTTGATATTGGTACTCTCGAGCTGAACCATCGGGGCGCACTGCGCATCCAGCGCCTCTTTCCAGCGATTAAGGCAGAGGCACCATTGGTCGCCCGGTACTAAGCCCGGAAATTGCCACTCAGGCCTAGGGGTCATTAAATCGTTACCCCGCTCTAGACTGAAGATTAGAAATTCTTTTGTCATGATGGCGCAAACCAGATGACTTCCTAAATCCTGCTCATCGGTTTTGCAACAGCCATCCCGAAAAAATCCGGTGAGGGGCTCAAACGAGCAAGGGACGATCGGCTCACCCAGGACATTCAATGCGATGTCATGATTGGGGTCATATCGGTATTGATCTGCTGCCATACGCTTGGATTCGCTTTATAAACATTGCTAACTCTATTTATACGCTATTTCACCTATGCAATGAACCATTTTGATGGTGTGGTCGTACGCTAAAATGAAGCCATGTATATGTTTCTTCCTTTTTTGACGGCATTGCTTGCTACCGTGTGTATTTGGTACGAGCGGCGCATTCTCGCTTTGAGCTTTACCGCAATTACTTTACTTATATTGCTAGCGTGGTTTCAGTTTCATGCGACCACCCATTTAAAGATTAGTCTCTAATGCGAGCCTCTCCTTTTTCCTTTGCAGGCCTAGGCAATTTACTCGCCTTGCTAGCTGTTAATGGTTCACTAAGCTACGCTTTTTTTGATCAATTGTATTTTGGTGAATTACCTTGCCCACTGTGCCTATTGCAGCGCGTTGCCTATGTATTGATTGGCATTGCACTTGTCTTGAATATTCGCTTTGGAGCGCACAGCGCCCATTATGGGTGGGGAATTTTAGGGTGCGTGACGGGTATGGCGGTATCCTTGCGGCAAATTCTGCTGCATGTACTACCGGGGGATGCCGGTTATGGAAACACCTTTTTAGAGCTCCATTTTTATACCTGGGCTTTTCTTGGCTTCATTGGCTTAATTGTAGCCCAGGCAATTCTAATGATGCTGCCGAGCGGCGGCGTCCGCAATCACGGTTGGTTTGCTAAGGCGCTGGTGATTTGGTTCATCCTACTGGTATTGGCCAATGTGATCTCAACACTTCTCGAGTGCGGCATTGGACCCTGTGCCGATGATCCGGTTAGCTACGATGGACTGCAGTGGCTGCGCCAACACTTTGGAATCTAGAACTCAGGTGAGGCGAATGCGTGCTGCATTGTTTTCAAAAATAGCGCTACTATTTCCATTGCTGTTTCTGACAGCCTGTGCGTTTGCGCAAACCAATCCCGTTAAAAATACTGCTTGGCCAAAGCAAGCCATTCGCATTGTGGTGACGTTCCCGGCTGGGGGTGCGCCGGATATTTTGGCGCGCGTATTGGCTGAAAGTTGGCAGCCCGCCTTAAATGTTCCGGTACTGATCGAAAATCGTCCTGGAGTTGGTGGCAATATTGGCGCAGACATCGTTGCTAAAAGTAGCCCAGATGGATATACCTTGCTGATCGGTACGGTAGGTATTCATGCAATCAATGGGGCTCTGTATAACAAGATGCCGTTTGATCCCATTGCTGATTTCACGCCGATCAGTTTTTTAGCCAGTACGCCCAATGTGCTTGTGGTCAACAAGCAGCTCGGCGTCACTTCCTTGCGTGAATTAATTGCCCTTGCTAAATCAAAACCCAATCAACTCACTTTTGGATCTTCAGGAATCGGTACGTCGCTGCACATGTCGGGTGAACTTTTTAATGAAATCGCAGGTGTACAAGTACGCCACATCCCTTATAAGGGGCGAGCGCAATCCCTGCCTGATTTATTGGGAGGCCGCATTTCCATGCTGTTTGATAATCTATCTTCGGCACTGCCATTGATTCAGCAGCAGGAGATTATTGCCCTGGGCGTTACGACATTAAAACGCTCGCCTGCCGCACCCGAGATACCGACACTGGCAGAGCAGGGCTTGCCTAATTTTGAGGCGGTCTCTTGGTTCTCCTTAATGGCGCCGGCAGGCTTACCCAAGGATCTGCAACAGCAGCTCAATCGTTTAACGATCGAGGCTTTATCAAAGCCGGAAGTAAAGCAAAAGCTCTTGATGAGTGGTCTAGAGCCCAATCCTGGCAGTCCACGTGAGCTCAGTAAGCTTATTTTGGAGGAATCCAATAAATGGTCAAAGTTGATAAAAAAAGGAGGCATTACGATTGATTAGGGTTTTGAAAGTCGTAATACCGTACAAGTCTGTCATCTTCCGGCTTAGCAGTGCGTTATTGCACTAGAGATGCTAAATTGAATGATGGTCTGATGCGTTTTAATTGATGTTTTTGCCGTAACCACCGGGGATATGCGATGACTGCATTAGCAAGCACTTCCGAATTACAAAAGCCAAGCTCTAGGGCTATGTCTTGGGGCGTTCTAACCTTGTGCTTCGCCCTCGCTTTGCTAGTGCTGTCTACGCCTGCCACTGCAGGCAATTGGAATGTCGCTGTAGGTGTTTCTGGCGGTAATGGCTATCGCCCAATTGCGTATGGCCCCGGTTATGGAGCCCCCTACGGACCAGGATTTAGACGTGGCTACTGGAATGGTGGCCCCTATGGATACGGCGGCTGGGGCAGTGGTTGGAATGGTGGTTGGGCTACTGGGTGGGGATATCCCGCTTATCCATACGTATATGTCCCACCACCTGCAGTGTATGTGCAGCCGGTACTGGTTGAGCCCATTGTGTTGGCAGCACAAGCCCAGCCCCCAGTCTGGTATTTTTGCGCATCCGCCGCGCAGTATTTTCCGAATGTAGGCGCGTGCCCTGAAGGTTGGCAGGTTCAGTCTGCAGTGCCGCCGCCCCAGATGCAAAGCCAACAAAAACCGTCCAATCCCGCTCGTACTAACTAGATATATCTCTACCGTTTTATTTGAAAGACCCACTATGACCCGTTTTCTAGTTCCATTTGCCCTCATACTGACCTTAGCAGCCTGCGCCTCTGCACCAACCGGCCCAACGGTTACAGTGATGCCAAGAGAAGGCAAGCCGTTTGATGTCTTCCAAAAAGAAGATCAAGAGTGCAG
>JBIIGG010000032.1:0-12543 GCA_044236575.1 Polynucleobacter sp.
CAACCCATGTTCACCCGCACATGATGCGGCATAGCTTTGCTAGCCACGTCCTGCAGTCATCCCATGACCTGCGGGCGGTTCAGGAAATGCTGGGGCATGCCAGCATTGCTAGTACCCAAATTTATACTGCTTTGGATTTTCAACACCTCGCGCAAGCCTATGATTTAGCACACCCTCGTGCCAAGGCGGGGCGGGTAAAGTAAATCCAAGCGAAGAGGCTCTGGGAACTGGGTAAGATGATAGGTTAGTCACCATTAACTTGCCCAGTTCAACTTTTTACAAGGGCATCCGAAACAGTGAAAGCAACACGATCATGGCATTAATACCCGTCACCATTTTGACTGGCTTTCTAGGAAGCGGCAAAACCACTCTGTTAAAGCATATCTTGACGGCACAACACGGCAAAAAAATTGCGGTGATTGAAAACGAGTTTGGCGAAGAGAACATCGATAACGATATTCTGGTCCAAGAAAGCCAAGAACAAATTGTGCAAATGAGTAATGGCTGCATTTGCTGCACGATTCGGGGTGATTTAGTGGAGGCCCTGAATCAGCTGTGGGAGCAGCGCCGCGACAAGAAAATTCAGTTTGAGCGGGTGGTGATCGAAACCACCGGGGTTGCTAATCCTGGGCCGGTAGCCCAAACCTTCTTTATGGACGATGACGTCGCCGATCACTATGTGCTTGATGCGATTGTTACGCTGGTAGACGCCAAGCATGGTCAGCAGCAACTCAGCGAGCACGAGGAAGCGCAGCGCCAAGTTGGCTTTGCAGATCAAATCTTTATTACCAAGACCGATCTCGTAACGGATGCCGAGGTCGCGGCACTGCGCGCACGACTGATGCACATGAATCCCCGCGCGCCAATTAAAGCGATTACCAAGGGAGTGGTGCCACTCAATGAAGTCCTGGATTTAAAGGGATTCAATCTCAATGCGAAATTAGACATTGACCCACACTTTTTGGAGCAGGAAGACCACAATCATGACGATTGTGGGCATGACCACAGCCATGACCATGATCACGCCACCTGCGGTCACGATCATAGCCACGACACACACCAACACCATGGACACCATGGCCATACTGACCGGATTCAGTCATTTGTATTTAGGAGCGATCGCCCCTTTGATCACAATAAGTTAGAAGACTTCTTGGGCGGTATTTTGGAGGTCTTTGGCGAGAAGATGCTGCGTTACAAAGGGGTTCTCTATGTGAAAGGCAGCAACCGAAAAGTCGTGTTTCAGGGGGTGCATCAAATGATGGGCAGCGATATGGCCGGTCTTTGGGGTGCAGAGCCCAAGCAAACCCGGATGGTCTTTATTGGCATAGATTTACCCAAAGATACCCTAATGGCTGGACTAGAAGGGTGTTTGGCGTAGTACAATCCGCCGCCACAGGCCTGATTCGCTTGAGGTAACAAATTGGCAGTAAAACAGTAGTGCGCAGTAGCAAAACTTTGGCAGAATGGGGCAATAGTGCTCCAAATCCATGGAAAGAATGACATGACGGTAAAAACACCCAGCTCGAAGAGCCCTAAGGCAGCAGCGGGCGCTAGCACAAAAACTGCTAGCAAATCGACGGCATCCTCTAAAGCGGTTCCAGTGACCGATGCAGAGTTACTCAAAATGTCTGAAAAAGACTATATGAATAAGGCTCAGCTCGCATTCTTTCGCTTAAAGTTGGTGACCCTGAAAGACGACCTACTCAAGAACGCTTCAGAAACTACCGAGCACTTGCGTGAGAATATTTTGGTTCCTGATCCGGCCGATCGTGCCACCATCGAAGAAGAGCATGCACTCGAACTGCGTACTCGCGATCGTGAGCGCAAACTGCTTAAAAAAGTGGAGCAAGCATTGGCCCGCATTGAATCCGGTGAGTATGGTTGGTGCGAAGAGACCGGCGAGCCGATTGGCTTGTCCCGCTTAATCGCACGACCTACTGCTAACTTGTCGCTCGAAGCACAAGAGCGCCGTGAGCTGCGTCAAAAATTATTCGGCGATTAATTTCTACTCATACTTTATTGCGCTTATTGCAGAATGACTAAACCAATGCCAACCATTGCCGATATTTCCCCCTTATTGAAAGCGGAAATATTGGCAGAAGCGCTGCCGTATATCCGTCAGTACCATGGCAAGACCATCGTGATTAAGTACGGCGGGAACGCCATGGTGGAAGAGCGGCTGAAAGAAAGTTTTGCACGTGACGTCATTTTGCTCAAGCTCGTTGGTATGAATCCAGTCGTGGTGCATGGCGGCGGGCCGCAGATTGATGAAGCACTTAAAAAGATTGGTAAAACGGGCACCTTTATTCAAGGGATGCGCGTGACCGATGAAGAAACCATGGAAGTGGTGGAATGGGTTCTGGGCGGCGAAGTGCAGCAAGATATTGTGATGTTGATTAATCACTTTGGTGGTCAGGCAGTAGGCCTCACCGGCAAGGATGGCGGCTTGATTCATGCGCGCAAGATGTTGGTTCCGGACGAAAAAAAGGCAGGCGCCACCATTGATCTGGGCTTTGTAGGCGAAATCGAAGCCATCAATCCAGCCGTTGTAAAGGCGCTCCAAGACGATGCCTTCATTCCGGTTATCTCGCCGATTGGGTTTAGTGCGCAAGGCCAGGCATTCAACATCAATGCCGATCTCGTGGCCGGCAAAATGGCTGAAATACTGGGCGCTGAAAAATTGGTCATGATGACCAACATTCCTGGCGTAATGGATAAAAGTGGTAATTTGTTAACCGATTTAACTGCCCGTGAAATCGATGCCCTATTTGCCGATGGGACCATTTCAGGCGGAATGCTGCCCAAGATTTCATCGGCTTTAGATGCAGCCAAGAGCGGCGTGAACTCAGTACACATTATTGATGGCCGAATCGAACACTCCCTGCTGTTGGAAATTCTGACCGAGCAGGCGTTCGGCACGATGATTCGTTCTCGGTAAGTGGTACATTAAATAGTCATGAGCACAAAAGCACCCAGCGACGATGTGAGCGCACAAGCGCCAGCAGAAGAAAAGACGCGTAAGCGACCGCGTCCGGGCGAGCGTCGTTTGCAAATTTTGCAAGTGCTGGCGGAGATGCTGCAAAACCCGCGGGGTGAGCGTGTAACCACTGCTGCACTGGCAGCTAAAATAGATGTTTCTGAGGCTGCGCTCTATCGCCACTTTGCAAGTAAGGCGCAGATGTTTGAAGGTTTGATCGCTTTTATCGAGCAGACTGTATTTGGCTTAATTAACCAGATCAATCAAAAAGAAGAATCAGGCTTGGCACAGACCCGCGGTATTCTGCAAATGCTGTTGGTGTTTGCAGAAAAAAACCCAGGCATGACTCGGGTGCTGCTAGGCGATGCTTTACTGCAAGAAGATGATCGCCTGCAGGATCGCATCTCCCAAGTATTAGACCGCGTAGAGGCATCCCTTAAGCAATCCTTGCGTATCGGCCAATCACAAGGTGATGCGCCAGGAAACGCAGGCCAAGATGATGTTGCGGTTCGTGCTGCTCTATTAATGAGCTTTGTACTAGGCCGCTGGCATCGCTTTGCGCGAAGCGGTTTTAAAAAATTGCCAACGGAAGCGTCCGAGATTAGCCTTCGTATCTTGCTTGCAGAATGAGTGATCTCCATCTCTCACGAAATACTATCCATTTTGCAGAATCCCTACCCTTACAAAGCGGAGCGATTCTCAATAATTACAACCTAGTTATTGAAACCTACGGCAAGCTCAATAGCGATAAGAGCAACGCCATTTTGATTTGCCATGCGCTAAATGCATCGCATCACGTAGCGGGACCTGATCCAGAAAATCCATCGGACATCGGCTGGTGGGACAACATGATTGGGCCAGGAAAGCCAATCGATACCAATCGTTTTTTTGTGATTGGCGTTAACAATTTGGGTTCGTGCTTCGGCTCCACAGGACCGATGAGCGTGAACCCCGAAACCAATAAGCCTTATGGGGCGGATTTCCCGGTGGTGACAGTAGAGGACTGGGTCAATACCCAAGCCAGACTGGCGGATAAATTAGGTATTCGTCGCTTTGCTGCTGTCATGGGCGGTAGCTTAGGCGGTATGCAAGCAATGGCATGGGCGATTCAGTTTCCTAAGCGCTTGGCGCACTGCATCGTGATTGCATCGACCCCCAAATTGAGCGCTCAGAATATTGCGTTTAATGAAGTGGCACGCAATGCCATTTTATCTGATCCTGATTTTCATGGCGGTAATTACTACGCCCATGGGGTGGTACCCAAAAGTGGTTTGCGCCTGGCGCGCATGGTAGGCCACATTACTTATCTGTCAGACGACGACATGGCTGAAAAGTTTGGACGAGAGTTGCAGCGCCCTGCCGGCGCACCCGATGAGTACCGCTTTAGTTTTGATGTGGAGTTTGAGGTTGAAAGTTACTTGCGCTATCAGGGCGATAAGTTCTCAAGTTACTTTGATGCCAACACCTACCTCCTCATTACACGCGCCTTAGATTATTTTGATCCTGCGCGGCGCTATGGCGGTAGTTTGAGTCGTGCCCTGGCTGAAGTACAGGCCCAGTTTCTGATCATTAGTTTTTCAACCGATTGGCGCTTTCCGCCTAATCGCAGCAGGGAAATTGTCGAAGCTTTGCTCAGCAATAAGCGCGAGGTATCCTATGCCGAAATTGATGCGCCGCATGGACACGATGCATTTTTGCTGGATGACGCTAGGTACCATAATCTAGTACGCGCATATTTCAAAAAGATTGCTGAGGTGTTGCCATGATGCGCGCTGATTTTGCTGCGATTGCCAATTGGGTTGCGCCGCAAAGCCAAGTGCTGGACTTAGGTTGTGGGGATGGCAGTTTTCTAGCATTTTTGCAAACTCAAAAACCAGTGCATGCTTATGGCGTTGAGATCGATGACCAGAGGGTATTGGCCTGCGTACAAAAAGGCCTCAATGTGATTCAGCAGGATTTGGAAGGAGGCTTAGCCCTCTTTGAAGACAAAAGTTTTGACACGGTTGTTTTATCGCAAACCGTACAAACGATTCACCAGACCGAGAAAATTCTTTCTGAAATTGTTCGCGTCGGAAAAGAGTGCGTCATCTCCTTCCCGAATTTCGGGCATTGGTCGCATCGCCTCGCCGTTGCAATGGGTCACATGCCCGTATCCAAGTCGCTGCCCTACGCTTGGTTTGATACGCCCAATGTGCGCGTTTTAACCATCGCTGATTTTGAGGGGCTGGCACACCGACTGGGATTAGACATCTTGGATCGCGTTGTTTTGCACGAAGGCCGTCCAATCACCTGGGCCGCTAATCTATTGGGCAGCTTAGCCCTTTATCGCATTCGTGGTACTTAATTCAATCCGTTCTTGGGCAAGTGATTTTCGGGTTTACCTGGAATGGCCTTGCCTGCGGATGCTGTTCTTGGGTTTTTCTGCGGGACTCCCGCTTCTACTGATTCTAGGCACGCTGAGTTTTTGGTTGCGAGAAGCAGGTATTGATCGCAGCACCATTGGTTACCTCACCTGGATTGGCCTCATTTATGCGGGCAAGTGGTTGTGGGCACCTTTAGTGGATCGTCTGCCCATTCCGTTTTTGGGTCGACTATTGGGACGGCGTCGCAGTTGGTTGATTTGTGCTCAAGCCATTATTGTTCTTGGCTTATTGGGCATGGCTAGCCTAGACCCCAGGGTTGCGATTACCCCGATGGTGTGGTTTGCTTTGCTGGTTGCATTTGGCTCGGCGACGCAAGACATTGCACTCGATGCATTTAGGATTGAGTCCGCCGATAGTGATCGACAAGCCGCATTAGCCGCAACGTATCAAACGGGATATCGCCTCGCCTTGATTTGGTCGGGTGCGGGGGTGCTGTGGTTAGCGGCTCGAGTTGAGACAGGTGCGGGCTACGATGCCGGCGCATGGCAATTTGCGTACGTAGTCATGGCTTGCTCAATTGCAGTGGGGACAATCACAACCCTCTTGAGTAAGGAGCCTGCGCGTATCGAGTTAGCCAAAGCACGCAATGCCAAAGCATGGCTGCATCAAACACTGATTGAGCCTTTTGCTGAATTCATTACCCGCTACGGTTGGCATGCCATTGCCATCTTGGGACTAATTGCAATCTATCGGATTAGTGACATTGTGATGGGCATTATGGCGAATCCATTTTATGTCGACATGGGTTACACCAAAGATGAAGTGGCCGCAGTGAGCAAAGTATTTGGCGTGATCATGACCTTGCTCGGGGCTTTTATTGGTGGTGTATTGGCCTTGCGGTTTGGGGTAATGCGCATTTTGTTTTTGGGAGCAGTGTTATCTGCTGTCAGCAATTTACTATTTGCCTGGCTAGCAACCCAAGGCCATGACTTGACTGGATTGGTTTGGGTTATTTCTGCAGACAATCTGAGCTCCGGAATTGCGACTGCAGCCTTTATTGCATTTTTATCTTCACTAACAAACATCCAGTATTCAGCGACCCAATATGCCTTGTTTAGCTCGATGATGCTCCTGGTACCGAAGTGGTTGGCCGGATTTTCGGGGGTGTTTGTGGATGCTTTTGGATACCCCATCTTTTTTATTAGCACTGCCATTATTGGTGTGCCGGTACTCTTACTGATCTGGGTGGTAATTCATTTCAACTTAGTGCAATTCAAAAAACAGGAATCGGCGTCGATCCCCATCGACTAAATCGACCAGTCATAGTCGACGACTAAGGGTGCATGATCAGAAAAGCGCTCTTGCTTGTAGATGGAAGTCGCCTTAGCTGAGGCCGCAATCTTTTCAGTCGCGATCTGGTAATCAATTCGCCATCCGACATTCTTGGCGTAGGCTTGACCCCGTTGACTCCACCAGGTGTAGCAGGCATCCATCGTATCGGGTTCGAGTTGGCGATAAACGTCGACGTACCCAATTTCACCAAAGAGACGCGTTAACCAGGCACGCTCTTCTGGCAAAAATCCCGAATTCTTTAGATTGCCTTTCCAATTCTTTAAATCCGCCTCGTGGTGCGCGATATTGACATCCCCGCATAGAACGATTTCACGGCCGCTGCGCTTGAGTTCAATCAGATGGGGCATAAATGCCTCAAGGTAACGAAACTTAGCCTCTTGGCGCTCTGGCGAGCTTGAACCCGAGGGCATGTACACCGAGATAACCGAGAGTGCCTTAAAGCGGGCCTCAACGTAACGCCCCTCCGCATCAAACTCGGGATTGCCAAATCCGTAAATGATCTCGTCTGGTTGGTGCGGGGTATAGATGCCGCAGCCGCTATACCCCTTTTTTTCAGCACAGTGAAAGAAACCCATTAGATCGCCCGGGTGCATCATGGCCTCATCCAGATCGGGCTCTTGGGCCTTGAGTTCTTGTATGCAAATAAAGTCCGCCTTTTGCTGGAGCGCCCAAGGAATAAAGCCTTTTTTGGCTGCAGAACGGATACCGTTGAGGTTCGCTGAAATGATGCGTAACATGGAGGCCTATGAACTCTAAAAATATAAATCAATTCGACTTTATCCGCTTTGCCCTAGAGGCTCAGGTTTTATCGTTTGGTGAGTTTAAAACCAAAGCTGGTCGTCAATCCCCTTATTTTTTTAATGCGGGCGGCTTCAGTGACGGCGCCTTACTCGGGGCCTTGGGCAAGTATTACGCCAATGCCTTACTTGAATCCGGTATTGCGTTCGACATGCTTTATGGCCCTGCTTATAAAGGCATCACCTTGGCTGCCGCAACCGCAATTGCCTTAGCCCATCAGAATAGAAATGTTGCTTTTGCCTACAACCGCAAAGAGGCGAAAGACCATGGTGAGGGCGGCACTTTAGTCGGCGCACCTGTGAAGGGCAAGGTAGTCATTATTGATGATGTGATTTCAGCAGGCACGTCCGTGCGAGAGTCGGTGGAATTGATTCGGGCTGCTGGGGCAGAGCCCTCAGCGGTATTGATTGCTCTGGACCGAATGGAGCGCTCAGGCAATGCGATCGAGATTGGTAGCCACTCTGCAGTTCAGAGTGTAGAGGAGGAGTTTGGTATCCCAGTGGTTGCGATTGCCAATTTAAGCAATCTGATGGATTACCTCGATGCGTCTAAAGACCCTGCTTTACAGCAATACCTTCCAGCGGTGACAGCCTACCGCAAGCAGTACGGGATCAAGGCAGGGTAAATTCGCCTTCAAAGACGGTGGTCGCTGGCCCGGTCATGATGACCGATTGCGCAACGCCGTCGCGAACTCCGGACCATGCAATAGTCAACTCCCCTCCGCGCGTTTGCACGCGCACTGGGGAGTCAAGTAAACCCCTTCGAATGCCTGAAACCACTGCAGCGCAAGCACCGGTACCGCATGCCAAGGTTTCTCCTGCGCCGCGTTCATAGACGCGTAACTTGATGGCATTGCGACTCAATACTTGCATGTAGCCGGCATTCACGCGTTGTGGAAAGGCGGGGTGACTTTCAATGCGCGGCCCCTCTTGGGCAACGGGCGCGCTATCCACATCCATCACAACTTGCACGGCATGGGGGTTACCCATCGACAGTACGCCAATCCAATCATCATGCCCTCCCGGACTTGAACCAATGGGTAGGGCATAGAGGGTTTCATGAAACTCCATTTTGCTCGCTAAATTTTCAGCTCGAAATGGAATCCGATCGTGTTCAAAGATAGGCGCCCCCATATCCACCTGCACCTGTCCATCGGGAAGCGCCTCTAGCTTTAAGACCGTATGCGCAACCTCTACCCGCAGTGGGTTTTTGCTCGATAGTTTTTTATCTAATACATAACGCACGAAGCAGCGTGAACCATTACCGCATTGCTCGACTTCGCCACCATCGGCATTAAAAATACGATACCGAAAGTCAACATCAGACCGAGTTGCTTTTTCAATCAACAATATTTGATCTGCTCCAATGCCGAATTGGCGATGGGCTAACTGACGCCATTGTTCTTTAGTAATGGTGCTTAGATCCTGATCGATGCCATTGAGCACAATAAAGTCATTGCCTGCCCCATGCATTTTAGTAAAGCGCAGTGTGCGTTTTGAAGCAGTACTCAAGTGGCGTTCCATTCCAGACAGTTAATTAATACAAGCTAGCTTCACCAGGCGGGCGGTGTTTAAAGCGTTTATGTACCCAATAGTACTCTGCAGGCCTTTCGCGAACAAGCGCTTCGATGCATTGGTTGAGGTGGGCGGCATCGTTGCTCGGATCGTCGCTCGGGAAGTTTTCCAGTGGCGCACTAATCCGGCAAACATAGCCGCTGCGATTGACATTTAATGTAGTTGTCATCAAGCAGACCTCTGCACCGCTCAATTGGGCCAGGCGCGATACCGACGTAATGGTGCTGGTCTGAATACCAAAAAAAGGAACAAACACCGAATCGCGTGGTCCCAGATCAATGTCTGGTGCAATGAAGATGAAATTCCCAGTTTGAATTTCTCGAATCAGGTCGCGCAGGCGACTTTGCCGCTCAATCGACTTGCCACCAAAACGATTGCGCCACTCAATCATCTTTTGATTAAAAAATGGGTTCTTCATTTTTTGGTAAAGCCCTGCGCCGCCCATCCAGCCACGTTCTTTTGCCATGACCGAGAGGGCCATGAAGCCCCCTTCTAAGCCAACGAAATGCGGATTAATTAACAGCCTTGGCTTGCGGTCGCCGAGTGGTATTGCGGATTCAATTTCGACCATTGCCCGAATTTGCTCGCCAGTGCCGAGCCAAATCCGGCTACGTTCAATGACGCTGCGACCAAATAGTTTCCAGTGCTCTAGTGCAAGGGCGTCAATTTCAGATTCAGATAGGGATGGAAAGCAAAGTCGCAGATTGGTTTTGACAACATGCGCACGTTCATTGGGGATATGCGCTGCTAACCAGCCTAAGCCATAACCAAATGGAACAACCATTGAATAGGGTAAAAAAGAAAACAAGCGCAAGAGGTTGAGCGCTAAAAAATTAAGGATGGTTTGGAACCAGGTCATCTCAAATTCAACCTATTGCGGTGGTGGCTCTGCCCCAAGCGGGTGTTTAAAGCGGTTGTAGGCCCAAATAAACTGCTCGGGTGCAATTAAGATTGCGGCCTCGATCGCTTTATTTAGCTCGGCACAGGACATGCTCGGATCTTCCGAAAAGGCATCAAGGCGGCTTGCTTGCATGAGCCAGCCTTGGCCAAGCCCCTTGCGTTTGGCAGTAAACATCACTACAGGCGTATGGTGCCGATTGGCTAGGCGCGCAGGCAAGGTGGTCGTATAGGCGGGACGCCCAAAAAAAGGAGCCCAAATGCCATCGCCGCCGCTGGGTACTTGATCCGGAAGAATGCCAATAGCCTCTCCTCGTGTCAGTGCACGGGTCATTTGACGCACCCCATGCAGGTTTGTTGGTACAAAATGCATATTAGGATAGGCGCGGCCATCTTCTATGACGGCATTGAGCCAATCTTGTCGGGCTGGCCGATACAAGATGGTGGCCGGAAAATGCTGTGCTAGCACGCGAGGAATAATTTCAAAGCCACCGAAATGGGGTGTGAGCATGACTAAACCGTGCCCCTCATTAATCGCCTTATCCACCACCTCCCAGTTACTAATCTCAGTCAAAGTAAGTGCTTTGCTGGGATTACGCCATATCCATAAGCTGTCAGAAAACAGCATTCCGGAGGCGCAGGCCGCCGACCAAATACGTACCGGAAAGTGATTTTGCGTCGCAGCAGAAAGGTAATGTTGCTTAAAAAGGCTGCGATAGTGCCGAGACCCAATAAACGCAAGTAAACCCAGCGCGCCCCCAATGACCTGCGCAAAACCCAGCGGCATCGCTGCAATGGTGTGGAGCATGAGCTTAAAAAGTAGGGTGCGCACCCCATCATCATATTCAATCCCTTAAAGGATCAGGTTAATTCTTAATTTTGCCCAATTAGCAAAGTTCGGATAGAATCCTCACATCGCCGAGTTAAGACAACTTGCGGGGCGATTAAAAAATTCTGCTAAAGCGTCGCCGTTGTGGTTCCTGGCACGTCGAGTTGTCCTACTGATCGTGTTAATTTTTAAAGGAAAAACGCAATGGCAAATGATTATTTCTTCACCTCAGAATCGGTTTCTGAAGGCCACCCCGATAAAGTTGCAGACCAAATCTCCGATGCGATTTTGGACGCTATTTTGGCCCAAGATCCAAAGGCTCGAGTTGCAGCAGAAACGCTTTGCAACACCGGCTTAGTTGTTCTTGCAGGCGAAATTACAACCCACGCTAACGTGGATTACATCCAAGTCGCACGCAATACCTTGCGTGAAATCGGTTATGACAATACGGCTTACGGTATCGACTACAAGGGTTGCGCTGTCTTGGTCGCGTACGACAAGCAGAGCCCAGACATTGCGCAGGGTGTGGATAAGGCCCATGACGACGGTTTGGACCAAGGCGCTGGCGATCAAGGCTTGATGTTTGGTTATGCCTGCGATGAAACGGCAGAGCTCATGCCCCTGCCGATTCACTTATCGCACCGTTTGGTTGAGCGCCAGTCCCAACTGCGCCGCGATGGCCGCTTAACGTGGTTGCGTCCGGATGCCAAGTCACAAGTGACGCTGCGTTATGTGAATGGCAAGCCAGACTCAATCGATACCGTGGTGTTGTCAACGCAGCACGATGAAGATATTTCCCTCGAGAAATTACGGGAAGCAGTGATTGAAGAAATCATTAAGCCCGTCTTGCCAGCCCATCTGATCAAAGGTGATATTAAGTATTTGGTAAACCCAACCGGTCGCTTTGTGATTGGCGGCCCACAGGGTGATTGCGGATTAACCGGACGCAAAATTATTGTGGATACCTACGGCGGAGCAGCACCCCATGGCGGTGGCGCATTCTCAGGCAAGGATCCATCGAAGGTAGATCGCTCTGCAGCATATGCCGGTCGCTACGTAGCGAAGAACGTGGTTGCAGCCGGTTTAGCAACGCGTTGTTTGATTCAGATCTCCTATGCGATCGGTGTAGCAAAGCCAACATCCGTCATGGTCAGCACCTTTGGTACCGGCAAGATTTCCGATGAAAAGATTGCGGCTTTGGTTGCGGAGCACTTTGATCTGCGTCCGAAGGGCATTGTCAAAATGCTGAACTTATTACGCCCGATTTACCGTAAAACAGCCGCTTATGGCCACTTTGGCCGTGAAGAGCCCGAATTTACCTGGGAGCAGTGCGATAAGGCGCCAGCCTTACGTGCAGCAGCAGGCCTGTAAGGGGCTTTCTACCCCTAGATAGCCGTTGTTAAGCTGTATCTGGCGAAATTGATTACAATTTCGCCATACTCTCAAGGAGCGTTGCAAGGAACATTGCGAACCAATGATTCCCCAGGCTTGAGGGGGCAAGATCCGAACAGGAATTTGCTTATTGCAACTGCGCTCGCTAACCCATGGCTCAATGGTTGGCGAGTTTTCTTGCCCCAGCATTGATCCGTCCTTAGCTGGAGCATGAATGAATACCGCATCTGATTTCAACTTAAATGATTTTGTAGCAAAACATTGCGCAATCGCCGACATCACCTTGGCTGATTTTGGCCGCAAAGAAATTGCCATTGCCGAAACCGAAATGCCAGGACTGGTTGCGATTCGCGATGA
>JBIIGG010000204.1:0-3408 GCA_044236575.1 Polynucleobacter sp.
TACAGTTGGGCGCAACGTAAACCAAATTGAGCAATACATTTATGTTTTAAACAACAAGGCTGCTGAAGATATTTCCGTTATCAATAGCAACGGCGAGGAGTTTAAGGGTCTTGGCCGGGCAACGGCAGCGCCGTTTACATACACCCGCGGCCTTAGCGAAACCGTTGAAGCCTCGTTTGCAAGCACCTACTATGCAAACCCAAATGGCAACTACTCACCGCTTTCCAATTATGTACTGGGACTCAAATGGCGGTTTTGGGGCGATGGCGAGAAAGGCTGGGCCTTTGCCGTCAAGCCCACCGTCACCCTGCCCGCAACTACAAGTCAGCAAGCGGTCGGCATTGGATTTGCCAGAACTAATTACGAGCTGAATCTCATCAGCTCATACTATTGGAAGCAAGTTCATGTGCACAGCAACGTAAGTTATGCTCGTAATCCTTACAACAATAATTTCCCAGTCAGCGGAAGTACTGAGCCCTTACGCACCAATGCCTACGCATTTTCTGTTGCGCCCGTTTGGGTAGTAAATGCGCGCTGGCGTTTAGCGCTGGATTTTGGCGTGGGCAGCAATATTTTGCTTAATGCAAACCGCTTTTCAGACTACGGCATGGTGGCGGCACTTTATTCGATTACCCCAGATGTTGATTTAGGGCTATCGATCATGCGCAGTGCGGCAAACTTTGGGACGGTATTCTCTGGATCGGGGATATATTCCTTACGATCGGAGGCAGGAGTCACGTGGCGTTTTTGAGGTGGATCAGGCTCTTGGCAGAGTAGATCAAGGGAAGTAAAAGTGGTCGGAGTACAAGGATTCGAACCTTGGACCCCCTGCTCCCAAAGCAGGTGCGCTACCAGGCTGCGCTACACTCCGACGGAATAGATATTTTACACAGTATTGGGCCCACTCGGCATTTCCTGTACCATTTGCCCCTATGAAAGCCTTTTTTGCCTCTCAAATCCAGCGTCCTGCTCGGGCTTGTCTTGCAATTGCTTTCCTCACCATCAGCCTCTTGGGCACCCACTGGCTGGGCTATCAACACAGCATTGCTCACCCCCATACCGGTCAGGCTCAACTAACCCAGTTTGGCTTATCTGAATTAGTCCTTGAGCATGATGACTGCGATGCGAACCACCATGCCATGGTTATGCCGGCATCGCATGGCGATCACATCAGTGCCAATTGCTTGCTATTTGATGCGCTCACCTTAGCCGGTTTTGTTGGCAGTACCAGTATTGCGCTATCTGCAGTTCAAGCGCTGGCCAGTGAACCCATTATCTATAGCGCCGTTTTTAATACTGGCGCAGTCTTAAGCTACTACCAATCCCGCGCTCCGCCGCAATTCCTCCAGTTGTAAACCCCTAAGCGGCACTGCTATTACGTGCCATTTATTTTTCCACCCTTCTTATGTAAGGGTGCAATTGGAGCTTTATATGAAACCCGATTCCCGATCGCTTATAGCCAAGCGACATGCGTTTAGCTTACTCAAATCAGTTAGTCTGACCACCACACTGGCTGTGTCTTTTTCTGTGATTGCTTATGCCCAAAGCAGCAATAATCCCAATCTACAAATTGAAGCAACTGGCTCACAAGAGAGTAATCTCAGCATCCTCACGCCCACCAAAATTCTACAAGGCAATGAACTTTTGGATAAGCTGGGCACTACCTTAGGAGCCACCATTGGAAATGAGCTGGGGGTATCCCAGACCGGTTATGGCCTTGGTGCCTCACGTCCAGTAATGCGCGGCCTTGATGGACCCAGAGTACAAATTCTGCAAAATGGTCTCTCCGTTGGCGATGTCTCTGCCATTTCAGCAGATCATGCTGTCGCTAGCCCCGTTGCCAATGCGCGGCAGATTGAAATTCTGCGTGGGGCTGCGGCCTTAAAGTATGGCTCAGGGTCCAGTGGTGGTTTGGTAAATGTGATCAATGATCGTATTTTGACTAACCTACCAGAGCACGCAACTGGGGCAGTCAATACCAGTTACGACACCGCGAGCAATGGCCGAGCTGCATCGGGCGTGATCGAGAGCTCGATTGGATCGGTTGCAGTCCATGTCGATACCGCCATTAACAATAATCAGAATTACCGTATTCCAGGAAACTCCATTCAAGGCGGGCCGAATCAGATCTGGAATATTCCTGGAGAGCCATTTGGTGAGGCTCAAAACTACACCGGTAAATTGCCCAATTCGTTTAACGATCAAAACAACCTAGGTGTTGGCGCCTCTTATATTGGTAAGTCCAGCTATACAGGCATCTCGGTTGAGCGCATGAATAACAACTATGGCATTCCCACTGTAGAAGGTGGAATGATTGCGCAGTCACAGAATCGCTACGATTTTCAACACCAGAGCCGCGATCCATTTGCTGGATTTTCCTCGCTCAAGTTCAGTGCCGCGAATAGTAATTACAACCATACGGAATTTGCTATCGATCCAGATGCAGGGTACACACCGGCGGCGCTATGGAAAAACATCGCCAATGAGTTTCGCCTAGACCTGGCGCATAAACAATTTATGGGCTGGAAAGGCAACTTTGGTGCTCAAGTAACACGTTCGTCAGTTGAGGCTACTGAAATCGAAACCGGCAGCTACGCCATCCTTCCTTCTACGAAAACCAACTCCAATGCCCTCTTTTGGATTGAAGAGGGTCGTTGGGGCGCACTCCAAGGTAATCTAGGTTTGAGATACAACGCGGTATCGCAAAACCCGAATCAAGTGAGTGAATTTCAAGATCCAGTTGCAGCGCCTGGACCTAATCCGGCAACGCCCAATTTAGAAAATCGCAACTTTAACCTCCTATCGTATTCAGCTGGAGGTCTGTGGAACTTTACTAACGGCTACGGTACTGGGTTGTCCTATACCGTTTCGCAAAGAGCCCCAAGCGCAGCTGAACTCTATTCGTACGGTATACATGAGTCGACTGCGACATTTTCGGTGGGTAACTCGAATCTCAATAAGGAAACATCGCACAACTTAGAGTTCAATATTCAAAAAACCGTCGGCAAGGTACGCGGAAAAGTAAATGCATACCTCAATAAGTTCAATAACTATATTTATGGCTTCTACACTGGACAAACTGCTGAAGCAGCGGAGGAATTCTCGGTTGTCGTTGCCCAGCAAGCCGCAGCCACGATCAAAGGAGCTGAGGCTGAGTTAACGTATAACTGGGGAAATATGGGTAGTGGCGCCCGTTTATTTGCGGATGCTTCCCAAGGGACTTTTGATGCGGGCGGTAATTTACCTTTGCAACCAGCGCCACGGGTAGGCTTACAGCTGGCTCAGCAGAAAAATAAATGGTTAGCCAATGCCAGCTATACCTATAGCTTTGAGCAAAATCGCTTGGCTTCGTGGGAAGTAGGCCCTGCCCCCAGCTACAACTTACTGAATGCCGGTTTGTCGTACACC
>JBIIGG010000033.1:0-12456 GCA_044236575.1 Polynucleobacter sp.
TCCTGCGCACTTGGAATTTCTTGGTAAGGCTTTTAGCAAACTGAGCGCTACTGAGCTAGCTGAGCTTCGAGAGTCGTTAGCAGCGCTTAAAGCCATTTTTTAATTAAAGCCCTATGAATAAAGACAAAGGGAAATGCCTATGATGCACCTTCGAAAATCGAGCGACCGCGGCTATGCGGATCATGGTTGGCTCAAGAGCTTTCATTCATTCTCCTTTGCGGGCTATTACGACCCGCAATTTATGGGGTGGGGTAATTTACGCGTCATTAATGAAGACCGGGTTGCTGCTGGTCGGGGCTTTGGTAAGCACGGCCATCGCGATATGGAGATTGTGAGTTATGTCCTTTCAGGCGCACTAGCGCATGAGGACAGTATGGGCAATATCGAAAGCATTCCACCGGGGGATGTGCAACGCATGAGTGCGGGAACCGGTGTTGAGCACAGCGAGTTTAATCATGCGCCAGATCAAGAAACCCATTTTTTACAAATTTGGATTGAGCCTCTGAAGAAAGGGGTTGCGCCTGGGTATGAGCAAAAAACCATTTCACCTGGCACCAAGCGAGGCACTTTACGCGTAATTGCATCGCATGATGGTGAGCACGATTCGGTCCGCATCAACGCCGATGCAAAAATCCATGCAGGCTTGTTTGATGGCGCCGAAACGGCTAAGCTACAAATAGATCCTACACGCAAAGCATATATTCACTTGATATCGGGGCAGCTTATGGTGGAAGGTCAGCAGCTGCAAGCAGGAGATGCATTGATGGTGGAGGGTGAAGAGTGGTTGACATTAGAGCGCGGCGTGGGAGCTGAAGTCTTGGTGTTTGATCTGGCGTCGTGACCTAAACTTCACTTTCAGGGCATCATAAGAGACCTGTCGCCCTTAAATTGACTTTGCTTCAATAAAATCCTAGGCTAGACAGTGGGTATTTGCGCTCAGCAAGCTAAGCAGATATCGGCTACATTTGGGGTTTACGACTACTTCCATTTCGTAGGGAAGTGCGTAATATAAGAACTAAATCCCTGATAAATATAGGCATGCAAACACCATCCCCTGAATTAATTGAATTAACTTACGTCAGCCAACCCGCTGAGGAGATGTCCTTTTTAGGACTAATGCGCCTTCTCTATCACTCCTATCTACGCAATCAAGCGCTTGGCATTACTGGGGTTTTGATTTTTGAAGATCAGCGCTTTGGTCAAGTAATCGAAGGCCCGGCCAACTCGATTGATCGTCTGTGGGATAAGATCCAAAAAGACGATCGCCATAAAAACGTCAAGTTGATTAACCGTAAAATCATTGAACGTCGTAGCTTTCTAAAGTGGACCATGATCTTTCAGGGCAATGAAGAAATTGCCAATCGCCTGCCTGAGGTGAAGGCTGCAATAGACCAGGGTGACTTTCCGAGCGATCACCCTTTGCTAGTTGCGCTGCGTAACGAAATCCAGCGTTAATAGGCTAATTATCTTTTGACGGATGCTACTGCGAGGGCCATGCGGTCCATCGCTTGCGCAAGCAGGGCGCGCTGCGTACCAAAATTCAGGCGCACAAATTGCGTTGCATTGAATTGAGCGCCAGGCGATAGCGCCAGTCCGAAACTCAAAAATAGAGCATGAGGATCGGCGCATCCCAGCGCACTGCAGTCAATCCAAGCCAAATAACTGGCCTCGGTCTTTGCTAGTTTGAGAGGGGGCATCGCCTGTATGCGCCCCACAACATAATCTCGATTACTTCGAAGGTATTGCAGTAGCGATTGACGCCATCCCTCTCCATCACGCAGTGCTGCCATGGTAGCGGTATAAGCTAATAATCCAGGTTCTGCAATGGTGCGATGTAAATCGGTTTTCATCGCTGCGCGTAAGCGGGCATTTTCAGCAACAGCCCATGCCAAACCAATACCGGGAAAGTTAAATACTTTATTGAGCGACATCAGCGTAACGGTGCGCATCGAAATTCGCTGATCTAGGCTAGCAATCGGAACATGGGGATTTTGCTCATCTAGTACTAGCCCTGCATGAATTTCGTCAGAACAAATGAGTAAATCATGCGCTTCACAAAATGCAGCAAACTGCAGTAGCTCCGATTTGGTATAGACCGTTCCGCCTGGATTTTGCGGATTACAGAGCAAGGCTAATTTCGTGTTGGTTTGGCAAAATGGATCGAGTGCTTGCCACGGTAAAACCCAGCGATCGTTTTCCAGTACCAATGGTATTTCGGTATACGGGCGCGGAGCTTCAGAACAGGCAAGACGCAAGTGGTGGTATACCGGCTGCGGAACCAGAATGTGTTCCGAAGGATTACTTAGTTGACGCACGGCAGTGTAAAGCCCAGAAACGACGCTCGGCAAAATCACAATCCAGTCTGGATGTACTTCCCAATCGTAGTGCGCCGCTACATAACGGGCAATTTCACTGCGCAATGCATCGGGCGCATGGGTGTAGCCAAAAATACCATCCTGAACACGTTCTGCAAGTGCCTCCATCACGCACGGTGGCGACTGAAAATCCATATCGGCGACCCATAGCGGTATGACATCATCGCCGGCATATCGATCCCAGCGAATGGAGTCGCTATTGCTGCGATTGACTGGAGCATCAAAGTTAAAAGTCATTAATGGATTGTACTAAGCGGCTGATTCGGCGATTTTGATCTGAAAAATACCAGGCGCCAGCAAATCGAGCGATTTAAGGCTACTATTGGCGGGTCATTTCAATTGAGAAGGTGGTCTGCGATGGTAAAAGCCCTTAGAATTAAGTTAGCCCGCTGGATTTTGGGCGAGCATTGTGCCTGCTACAAGATGGGGTATCACCCGCTTGTCGACTTCCGTCAAAAAAGCGCAGACACAGAAGCAAAAGCAAAAGCGCGTCAAGCCTAAGCTAATTCATATTAAGGAAACGTAATGAGTAACAGTAAAGCAGTTGAAACAAAAAACAAGCTAGTCACCATTTATAGTGGATTAACGATTGCCTTCATTGTGATTTTTGGCGGAATCTCAATCTGTTTTTGGTTTGTTTCGGCGCTGAATTTTTAAGTACTGTTTATCGCCGCATCGCAGAATGGCGATTTCATTTTCCCTTGTCAGTCTGCTTATCTTCAAGCCGCATCCTTTTTTCGCGCTCCTTGCGTAGGTCGCGAAATTGCCACCAGGCAAATGCCACCACGCCACCAAAGACGAGAAAAAGTTCAATGATGATGACGGGTGCAAAATCAGCCATGGCTTGACTTCATATGATTCATAGTAGAAATAATACAGCGCGGCTCGCATCTAAGTGAAGATCTTTCTTACGGGCGCAACCGGCTTTATTGGTAGCCATTTTCTCAAGCACTGTCTGGCCGCTGGTCATAACATGACGTGCTCGGTACGCTCGGCAAAGCAAGCGGATGCCATCCGCGCATTGGGGGCCTCCCCCTGGGATGGTGATTTACAAAATCAAAGTGAGCTGAGTTTGGCCCTAGCCGGAATGGATGTACTTATTCATGCAGCGGGTTGCCGTGATTTAACTGCTCCAGGCAATCTCCTTGAGGAGAGCAATGTCAGGTTAACGCAGACACTGGTGGACGCAGCCACAGCCGCCAACGTAGCGCAGTTTATTTACATCAGCGCGGCATCAATCGTAATGAGTGAGCCCGCTGCGCTATTGAATGTGACGGAGTCCGCACCCATCACCCTGCAAGCTTATTTGCCCTATACCCACAGTAAAGCCATTGCTGAAGCATCCGTATTGGCTGCGCGACAAACTGCCATGAGGGTAGTGGTACTGCGCCCCAGTTTTGTTTGGGGCAAGGGCGATAGCATCGATACTGAAATTGGCCCTGCATCCAATCGTGGTCAATTTGGCTGGTTTAGTCAGGGGCATTACCCATTTGCAAGCTGCTCGATTGATAACCTATGCGATGCATTGCAACGCGCAATGCAACACACGCAGTCAGGTTGTGTTTTTAACATCAGCGATTGTGAGCCAGTTGATTTTCGAGCATTTATGACCAGGCGACTGGAGGTCAGCGGCTTTCGGGTGCCCACCTTATCGGTGCCACGAAAGCTGGCCTGGTGGCTTGGCGCTTTTACCGAAACGGGCTGGATGTATTTGCCGATGCCTGGAAAACCGCCGATTGTGCGGGAAATGGTCCGTTTAATGGGATTTCCGTTTACGGTCTCGATTGAGCGGGCAAAGCGCGAATTAGGGTATTTGGGGCACCATTCGATCGAGGCGGGAATGTCCAATATCGCCTCTTCGATAAAGGCCCAGCAGGGCAGCGCTCAGCAATAATTGCCTGAAATTACTATAATTTGAATCTTATGAGGGGCGGCATCCGTCCTTCGGTTTACCTCGGCTAGGAATGACGATGCGCATTGAAGATAAGGATCCGGCACGGCATGCGGGAATTGAGTACCCGATGGAAGTGGGCGCTCCTGTTTTTGCGCCCATTAAGGTAACCGAAGAAAAAGACAAGGCAGTCAATGTTGCCCGTCAAAATGCCAAGCAAGAGTATGACCGCATCATGGAGCAGGCTACGGTTTTGATGAAGCAGGCAAAAGCCTTGCAGTCTCGCCTAGACGCTACTGAAATGGTACATGCCGCTAAATTTGGTTTTAACCCCATTCATGGAAAAACCTATTTTCTGTATTACGACCAGCGCAATCAAACCAATTTGTTACTGCAAAATGGCCCACACGATTGGACCTGCGGTATCCCAGCAAACTGGAACTACCTGATGACGGTCAAAAAACTGGGCGATAGCACCTGGGAACAAATCGAAGAAACAGTGGATTAGTTTTTTATTTCCACAGCGACCGAAGCCGCAGTGAATAAAGTCCTTTATTGGTTTCGGTCCGACCTGCGGCTGGAAGATAACCCCAACTTTATATCTGCGTGCAAGGCTTCGGATACTCTACTACCGATCTATGTGCATGCACCGCAAGAATCATTAATCTGGGGCTTTGAGCGGATTAGCGAACACCGCCTACAGTTTTTGCGTGATGCCCTGCGGGATTTGCGGCAGCAGCTAGAGCAGCTTGGATCGGATTTACTGGGCTTGCAAGCGCCCCAGGGCAGTTCCATTAGTGCCGTTGAACTCGTCATCAATGCAGCGCATCACCACGGTATTAAAACGATCTACTGTGAAGTAATTCAGGCGCCTGAAGAAATGCAGGAGTTGTCTGCATTAATGCAGGCAGGGCTGACAGTACATGCCGAGTTCGAGTCAACCATGATTGCCGTGCGTGATTTGCCATTTGCGCCCGATGCAATGCCAGATCAATTTACGCAGTTTCGAAATAAGATTGAAAAAGCAAAGCACCTGTTTACCGAGCCAGTTTCAGCCCCAAACCATATTCCTCCGCTGCCAGCCAATTTCCAGCAATCGGACTTGATTCCAGGTGCGCAGACTCCAATTCGAGCTGAGTCTCTAATTCAGCCTACGGGCCAACCACACAGTTCCTTCCCACATTATCGAGAAGCCTACCGTGGTGGTACACAGGTTGCAGAAGCGCATCTACGGCAATATCTAGAGCGCGCACTGCCGCACTCGTATAAGGCAACCCGCAATCAGCTGCATGGCCTTGATTATTCGAGCAAGCTGTCTCCATGGCTTGCCTTGGGCTGTATTTCAGCGCGTAGGGTAATGCAAAAGCTTAAGCAGTTTGAGTCAGAGCAGGGAGCCAATGAGGGAAGTTATTGGCTTTGGTTTGAGCTTCTTTGGCGTGATTATTTCCGCGTACTCCATCTGAAATATGGAAAACAGTTGTATTGTGCAAGCGGTTTAAATCAGTCGGAAAGGCCGATACATAATGCCCGCGGCTTTCAGCATTGGTGCTCAGGCACAACCGGGGAATCGATAGTGGATGCCGGCATGCGTGAACTGAACGCTACTGGTTATCTGTCCAATCGCTTGCGCCAAGTGGTAGCGAGTTATTTAATCTATGACTTGCATTCGGACTGGCGTGCAGGCGCTGCTTGGTTTGAGTCGCAACTACTGGATTACGATGTGTATAGTAATCAAGGCAATTGGCTCTACATTGCTGGCAGGGGTACTGATCCGCGGGGCGGCCGTCGCTTTAATCCCCAGAAACAAGCCCAAGACCATGATGCCAATGGCAGCTATCGCGCATTGTGGTTAAGCGACTGATCAAGGCACAAAGCCGAGACGATGGTTTGTGCATGGATCTCAACAGTAAGGTTCATGTCTTTGCCATAACCGCCCGCCATCGCAATGGCCACTGGTAGGGTATTCGCTGCGGCCCAGCTATAGACATGTTGATCGCGCTTTCGCATCCCTTCTTTTGTCAGGCTGAGCTTACCTAAGCGGTCATTTTCATGGGGATCTGCGCCAGCAAGGTAGATGATAAATTGCGGATCAAAATCCGTTTTGACCGCATGCAGTGCATTACTCAAGGCATCTAAGTACATGGCATCGCCGCACCCATCGGGCAGCGCTACATCCAAATTGCTTTCCTCTTTTTGAAATGGAAAATTATTTTCACCGTGCAGGGACAAGGTAAAAATACGTTCATCGTTTTTTAGAATAGCGGCAGTCCCATTGCCTTGGTGCACATCCAAATCAACGATAGCTACTCGAAAATCACTGCTTTGGGTTTTTTGCAGCACGCGTGCGGCAACAGCGGCATCGTTAAATACACAAAAACCACCGCCATGGTCTCGGTAGGCATGGTGCGTGCCGCCGGCCAAATTAACCGCCACCCCATCGATGAGTGCTGACTGACATGCCGCAATGGTGGCGCCAACCGATCGCTTGGAGCGCTCGACCATACGCTGGCTCCACGGAAATCCAATGGCACTCTGCTCTTGAGAGCTGAGCTCACCGGCAACTACTCTTTGAATATAGCTTGGTGTGTGCGCGTAGAGTAATTGGGTATCGCTTGCAACGGGTGCTTCGACTAAATTAATCTGGGGGTGCGTCGCAATGGCTTCCCGCAATAAGCGGTACTTCTGCATGGGAAAGCGATGACCTTCCGGTAATGGCAGAACAAAGTGGTCGGTATAAAAAGCCTTCACTGAAGTAGCAACTTAACTTGCGCTGATGATGGTTTTTGCCAATGCATGGCCGCTTAGCCATGCGCCTTCGACTCGGCCGCCATGCAACCAGTCTCCGCAATAGGCAATGCCTTGCTCTGAATTGCAATGAAAACCTACCTGATGCGATGGATCGCTATTGGCATAGCGCCAACGATGGATCGCATATTCTGCTGGAGCCATGCCACCAATTGCAATAAACGCTGCAATCATTTGTGGGGCAATAGTCTGCGGGTCGGCGTCAATGTGATCTTGGCTCCACTGCGATTGACCATGAATCACCCACACTTCCTCGCCAGTACGCTCAGGTTTGGCATTATTGCGCGCTGCCCAGCTCAGAATGCCTTCATTGATAAAGGCGGCTTCAAACGGCATGGTGATCATTTCATTAAAACGCAGCATCATGGTCCAGCACCCTTCGGTTTTTGCTTGCTGGTGCAACTCGGTAATCGCAGGATCGATTGCTTGGGTAAGTGCAAGCGCTTGCGGTGCTGGTATCGCCAAAATCACCCAATCGGGTTTGTACTCCAGCAGGCCATGTTCCGCTGTATGCAATTGCCACTGGTCTTGTGCTCGATTGATTTGCGAGATGGTGTGGTTGTGATGGATTTCAAGGGACTGTGCCAAATAGTGGGCGGGTGATGTCATCCATGGCGTACCAACATAGCGGGGATCACTGGGCTTACTACTTTGCCAGGTTTGGTTTTCATAAACCCCAATCGGGGTATGCCATTGCGCAGCCATCCCTTGGCGAAGCCAGATTGCCAGTTGATTCTGAAAGGCGGGATCGCGCGCCGTAAAGTAGCGCGCACCGTGGTCACATTGCCAGCCATCGCCCTTGCGCGTGCTCATACGTCCGGCAACGCCCCGACTTTTTTCAAATACCTTGACCTGCATACCTGCTTTGACTAAGGCGCTTGCGCAGCTGAGGCCAGCTAGGCCAGCGCCGATAATGGCAACCTGACTTTTTTCCGCTATCCTAGGTAGAATTAATGCCATGGCGTATTTTTATGAGCGGGGTCTGAAATGAGTAATGTAGATAAGCGGTGTTGTGGTTCCGGCGTTTGCATTATCAACGAAGCAGGGGAGTGTTGGTGTGGCCAACGTTGGGATGGAACGAAGATGAGTTTTGTGCCCCTGACTAGCACTTCAACAACCGAAGCAAACCGTGATGGCCAAGCAGCCACTCCCAATCAAACGAATAATCAGACTAGCCCGAAGTCCTAAACTTGTAGCTTCGGTTCAGATGGAATGCAGGAGCGGCCCGCTTGCTGCTCTGCTTGTTTTAGCCAGGCTGGCTTTGCGCCCTTAGTGCTATTACCCATGTCACGAAATTGCTCTGGAGTCAGCCTTTTCTCTAAGGCGCCTACAACACAACTGCAATACGGAATAAAGTCCACATCACTCACCTTATCGCTTAACCGTTGGTGAATGGTGCGTTGTTGCGCAACGCACTGTTGGGTGTAAACCTCTTTTTGTTTTGAGCTGGCTTGCGCAAGCAATGGACTAGCATTAAGTAAGCAAACACTTACTAAGATTGCCCCACCGTGTTTAAAAATAGAGTGCATGCGGTATTCCAATTAATCCCACTGTGAGGAAGCTTCATTCCTGACGATATTAGGTTAATTAACGAATTCGTGCTGCCTGGTAACGCAGAAAGGCTTTTCTACCGGCAAGTAGGGCGCTGAAAATCAGAACGAGGTTGGCAAAAAATGATTTCATGGAGGCTCTTTCTAGTTAAATTAAACGGCTTTTAAGGGAAAACCCTTATATCGACTATACGCCTTTAAGTTCCGTTGTGCAAAGCAGCATAAAACCACAATCTCTGTAGCCCTATTCAGCGCTTTGCAGGGCCTTTTGAATGTCGTTTGTGATGCTGGCGGGATCGTCTGCAGAGCCATACCGGCGAAGCACCTGCCCCTTACGATCCACTAAAAACTTAGTGAAATTCCACTTGATGGCTTCTGTACCCAAAATGCCCGGGGCAGCATGCTTGATGTATTTGAATAAGGGGTGGGCATTGTCGCCATTGACATCAGTTTTTTCAAATAGCGGGAAGGTAGCTTGATAGCGCGTGCTACAAAATTGCTCGATTTCAGTTGCGCTACCCGGTTCTTGTCCGCCAAACTGATTGCACGGAAAAGCAAGCACTTCAAATCCACGATCCTGAAACTGCGCGTAGATACTTTGTAGGCCAGCGTACTGACCAGTGAAGCCACAGTGACTGGCCACATTAACGATCAGCAAGACTTTACCCGCGTAATCGCTCATTTGTTCGGTATCACCATTTAATCGAGTGAGGCTAATGTTGGGCAGCATGGGATTTTCCTTTATTGGAATTGAGGCCATAAATACGGCGGTAGGAGTGGGCGGCTACCCCGTTCTGTAGTGCCTTGCGAACGGGTTTTGCGATTAGGTTAATGGCGGATTGAACGGCGCTTCGTTCGAATGCGGACGGGACTTTGCGGCCAATGAGTGGATACGCCCAGTCGGGTAAATTGAGAAAACCGGCTTTGCTGACGAGCCGAACAAATGGCCGCGAATACAGGCTACTGGGGTATTCGTCCAGCAGCGTGACGATTGCGCGCGCCCGCTCGCCAAAGTGAAGTTCGGATACATAAGCGGCAATCGCCTGATCTGTATCGAGCGCCGTATCAGGCAGGTCAACTGCGCCGAGTCGATTTCCAATCAAGCGCATTTCGTCAAAGTAGCGATCGATATCTGCGCTTGCTAAATGCGGATTACGGTAGCGCAGGTAGGCACGCATAAAACTGCTGGTTTCGGTCAGGTGGACCCAATTTAACAAATGCGGATCACTGGCGCTGTAGGGCTTGCCAAATTCATCGGTGCCGGTAATGTGCCCATGAATGCGGTTCACTTTATCAATCATCTGATTAGCCATGGCGGTCGGGCCATAGGTAGTGGCGGCAATAAAAAAAGCAGTGCGACCAAGACGACCCTGCAAGTCGGTACGAAAACTCGAATGGTCCCAGACTCCAGCGAGGGCGCCGGGATGGAGTGCCTGTAACACCAGCGATGAAATGCCGCCGATCATCATGGCCATGAAATCAGCATGCACTTCCCATGGCATGGAGTCTGGGCCAAGCAGGCCAGGATCGCCGGCAGGCGTTAGGAAGGCAGTAGGCGGACCACTTCCACCAACCAGTTGGCGAACCATTTGCTGAATAAAGAGATCCACCATTCCGATCCTTGATCCAAGTTAACCGTAGAAGATCACTGGAGCGTTGAATTTAAACTAACGCCGTCCTCGAGTAGCTCATGAATTAAATCAAGGCGTAATCGTGGATTATCTTGCATCAGTAGGTGATTTTTTTGGGAGACTGACAGCGGCAGGATCTCCGCCAAACGATTGGAGACCCAGGCGCAATCATCTAGGCGATAAGGTTCCTGAAAAGGCAACTGACTCTCGCTAAGGCCTTGCTTTTGGACCGAAGTAATGATTTCGGAGAGCAAGAGGGCGGTATCACTCAATTCATCCGGAACGGCGATTTCTGGATCGGCGGCAACGCACTGGACTTCGCCCATCCATAAGCCGCTTTTTTCGCGCCTAGACTGCAGCAGTGAAAATCGCGCATGCCCTACAGAGCGAGTCATGTAGAGGGCGGGCTGGATCGGATCAAACTCAATAATTTTGGCGAGCGTGCCAAACTCAGACAAGAGGATGTCCGGCTTTGCCGGGTCTTGTGTTTCGGCACCTTCTTCGATGCCAACAATCCCGAAGAATTCCTGATTTTTAAAGCAGGCTTTCATCATATCGAGGTAGCGCACCTCAAATATCTTGAGCGCAATAATGCCATCGGGAAATAAAACCGTTTGCAGCGGAAATAAGGGAATCCAAAAGGGTTTTGTGAGATCGGTCATAACTGCAATGTACAGGATCTAATGCAAATCTGCAGTGGGGCAGCAGACGTCACTTAGGAAATCACCTTCGATAGAATCGCCTCGTGGCGCATGGCCCAGGTTGGAATACCAGACTCTTGGTTATTTAAAACCTGCGCTATAAAGTCAAGACTGAGCTCCTGGGTCGCCTCTTTTACTTGGTGGTTTAAAACAGCCCCGCCGGAACGGGTACGGTCTGTAAACATGCTGTGTGAGCCGCCCTCAAAAACAGCCAAAGCTTTGCGTTCGCTCCCAATGGCCTCAAAAATAGCCAGGCGATCGGGGTAACCGCTAAAGTAACCTGGGATTTGGATATTGTCCTCGGTGGCCGTAATGTGCAGGGTAGGTAAGCGTACTGGCTGCAAAATAGAATCTACCGATTTTTGACCATAAAAGCGCGGTGCCGAAATCACGATCGCAGCCTTGATACGAGAATCACTCAGCTCAACCGGGATATTGTCGCGATTGACGCGCGCACCAGAGGCAAGCAGCGTGGTATTAGCCCCATACGAGTGCCCGGCAGCAATAATTTGATTGGGATTGATTGCTTGACCCAGTGGATCGCGCAGTATCTGCGTCAAGGCAAAGCGTAAATCAAATACCCGAGCAAGCGCTTCTTGTTCTTGCGCTGCTTCTTGTAGTCTGGAGACCAAATTAAAGGGATTACCAAACCAGATCGAGCGATCACTGCCAATGTGCTGGACATGAAGGCTAGCTAGCCCATGGCTTGCCCAGTAGCTTCCCAGGTAGCTATAACCCAAGCGCGATCCGCCGATGCCATGGGAAAAAATAATGAGCGGTGCAGGAGCTGCAGAGGATGATGATATGGGCTGGTAAAGCCGAACCGGGACAGAGCGTTCACGGGCATCATCAAGCCAATCAAGATCGTGGATCTGAAATGCAGATGTAGAAGCAATTCCATAGCGCGGAAAAAAAGCGAGCGGGGGCGCGGCTACTGCTAGTGCGGCAGCTGGAAGCTGTTTTAGAAATTGCCTTCTAGAAAAATGGGCCATGGTGCATTCTATTTTGCTTTTGTAAATCAAGCAGCAGGGCTACTAATTAGGCTAATCAAGAGCCTATTGCTTATTGCGTCGATGCTTTGCCAGGAACTGCACCAAACGAAAATGACCATAGCCCATAACCAGTGCAAATACAGCAATTGAGTACTTAATCTCAACTCCAGTTAGCGAATGCGTAATGGTGGAAAACAGTACAGCCCACAACATGATGCTGAGGTAAGACACCACAATTAAGGGCTCCTTGATGCGCGAGCCATCAAATGCTTTGGTATATGCAACCGCGATAGGGGCCAATGAGAGAAGTAAGTAGAGGAATATCTTCATGAATAAGGGTAATGGTATTGCATTTGATTGGCTGGATGCGCTGATTACTTATTACTATCCAAAATCCACTCGGCAAGCTTTTTGGCATCGGCTTCGCTTATCTTGGTATTGGCAGGCATCACCACCACACCCCATGCACCACCACCGCCTAGCCGGATTTTCGTTGCCAGCGTATCTACCA
>JBIIGG010000203.1:0-3389 GCA_044236575.1 Polynucleobacter sp.
AGAGAACATCTCCGGAAAAAGGCTTACAACGTCAAAGCGCACACGTGCCCCCAAAAAAAACCATCACCATTCGGCATCCCACTGGACGGTTATCTGCTTTTGAGTCAAATCCACATCTTGGATGATCTCGGGAACAAAGGGAATTAAATGAATGCGGTCATCACCACCCTGCACCGTCATGATGGCATGGGCGCCATTCTCAGTTATTTCAGTGACAAGTCCCAGTGGCAATTGCCCGTTACCAATGACCTGACAGCCCACCAAATCAACCCAGTAGTAAGAACTGGATTCCGCCTGCGGAAAAGCCGCACGGCTGAGCAAAAGCCTAGCTCCTTTGATGGCCAAGGCCTGATCACGGTCAACAATGCCTTCCAGTCCCATCACAACAAACCCGCTGTGGAGCTTGGCGCTGTTCACTGCATACTGCCTTGGGGCTTCTGGAATGCGAGCGCCACGACTCAACTGTGGACTTAAGAGAGAAAGCCAGATGGATTTAGTCGCTAGCAGCGCAACAGGATCAGATGAAAAGGGTCTTACTTTGATCTGGCCCCGCAGGCCTTGCGCATCTTGGATTAGACCTAGTTCGACTAAGTCTTGCGGGAGAGCTGAATTCATTCAACACCCTCCCTTAAAAAAACAATGCTATGTAAAACTGTCCTAACGGAAAGTGGACAGCAGTTTAGGCAGCAGGATGATCTTTAATCAAGCGTTTCACGGTTGGTGAAATTTGCGCGCCAACGCCAGTCCAATAGGTCAGGCGATCTTGTGCAAACCGCATTGCCTGCTCTGACTCAGCAGCAGATGGGTTGAAATAACCAATGCGCTCAATAAAATTCGAGTCGCGACGGTTGCGCTTATCGGTTGCAACAATGCTGTAAAAAGGGCGTTTTTTTGAACCGCCACGTGCCAGTCGAATGACGACCATACTTATTCCTTAAAATCGGTAGTTAAAACAGGTTGAATTCAACCCAGTGAAATCAGTGGTAAATCGTGAACTCTTACTGACACTATGATCAGCAGGAAACCATATATTCTAGACGAAAAGCAGCCCTTGATCCACCCCTTGGCATATGAAATCAAGCAAGCAAAGCAGTAAATTGTATAAAATATCAATAAAAACAATGGGTTAAATGAAAATAATGGCACAAATACGGAATTTACATTGTTCGCGCTTAGCCCGTTTTTTTGCACTTGGAATCCTCGGCATCCTGGTTGGCTGCGCCCAGGTATTGCCGCCCTGCAATGCCAAAACTAGTCCGCCAGCAATCGAACTCAGCGGTACGTGGATTCTAGAGCGCTGGAGTTTGGCGCCCAATAGCAAAGGCGAGGTTCGGCCAAGGCCTCTGCCTTCAGACGGTGCTATGCCAGCAATTGCGATTCAATTCGATGCCCGCACGAATTCAGTGAGTGGTTTTTCTGGATGCAATCGTTTCACAGCTCAGATTGCGGAAGATCCGCGCGGCATCAGCATTGAAAAGATTGCGAGTACCCGCATGGCCTGTTCTGCGGATCGCATGGAACTGGAAAGCGCATTTTTATACCAACTCAATGACTACCAGCGCCTAGTGCGTGATGATGATCGCCTGCTCCTGATTGGACGCGATCAGAATGTACTGCGTTTTGTGCAAAGTGGTAAATTGAAATAAGCATAAGGATGCAACACCATGATTCGGTCTAAATTATTATTTTGCGCATTGGGTTTCTTTTTCCCTGGCGCTGGCTTTAATTGCCTTTATTTGCAAGGCCTGAAATCCTATTGGGGCTGGTTGCAATTCGCAGCCATCATCGGCGGCATCAGCGGTTGGATCATCTTAAGCACAACTGAACTCGGCTCATTTGCCGGCTGGTTTTTATTGACCCTGGGCTTTATCTCGATTGAAGCCAGCTTCTTAACCACCATTGCATACGGTCTTCGCAGTGGCGAGCGCTGGGATGCGGAATTCAATCCCGGAATTCCGCCTGAAAAAGCAACGCAAACTGGCTGGTCGACCATTCTGCTGGTGATTTTTTGTCTCGTGATTGGTGCCGCCTTAATGATGAGTTTTTTTGCAATTGCATTTGAGCAATTCTTTATCTCCCAACTGATTGAAGCGCGCAAGTTATCGCAATAAAAAATGGGGCCGCAAAGCCCCACTGAATTCGGATTTACTTTTCTAAAGCCTTCGTTAGTTCCGGCACGGCTGTAAATAAATCGGCGACCAAGCCATAATCAGCCACGCCAAAAATCGGTGCCTCGGCGTCTTTATTGATCGCCACAATCACTTTCGAGTCTTTCATGCCCGCCAAGTGCTGAATGGCGCCAGAGATTCCAACCGCAACATACAGGTCGGGCGCGACAATCTTACCGGTCTGGCCGACTTGATAATCATTGGGAACGTAACCGGCATCAACCGCTGCACGTGATGCGCCCAAAGCGGCTCCGAGTGTATCGGCCAGCGGCGCAATTAACTCTTGGTACTTTTCGCCCGAACCCAAACCCCGTCCGCCCGATACGATTATTTTTGCAGCGCTTAACTCAGGGCGATCCGACTTAGTTAAATCGCGACCCACAAAAGTCGCACCGTTGGTGACAGGAGTAGCATCCCGCTTTTCAATCGGTGCATTTCCTCCGGAAGCGCCAGCCGCATCAAATCCAGTGGTGCGTACCGTCAGCACTTTAGTCGCATCCAGCGACTGCACTGTAGCGATGGCATTCCCAGCGTATATGGGCCGTGCAAACGTATCGGCGCTAATCACCTGCGTGATATCGGATGCCTGAGCCACATCTAATTTGGCGGCAACCCGCGGCATCACATTCTTACCATGGGCGGTAGCCGCTGCTAAGAGATGCTCATATCCGCTGGCCAGAGCCAAAATTTGCGCTGCTACCGGTTCAGCGAGTTGATCGAGCAATGCAGCATCATCAACCAAAATGATCTTGCGAACACCCGGAATCGCCGCTGCGGCAGTTGCAACGGAATCGGCATTGCTACCAGCAACCAAAATATCCACTGCTGGGCTGCACGCAAGAGCGGCTGTTACCGTATTTAAAGTGACTGCCTTGAGGGTCTGGTTGTCGTGCTCTGCTAATACAAGTGCGGCCATTTAAATTACCTTCGCTTCATTTTTTAATTTATCCACCAGCGCTGCAACGTCTGCGACGAGAATACCCGCCGTCCGTTTTGGCGGCTCTTCGACTTTGATGGTTTTCAAATGCGGAGTCACGTCAACTCCCAACGCTTCGGGCTTGATGATTTCCAATTCTTTTTTCTTTGCCTTCATGATGTTGGGCAAAGTAACGTAACGCGGCTCATTCAGGCGCAAATCGGTCGTAATTACTGCCGGTAGACCCATGGAGATGGTTTCTAGCCCGCCGTCGACTTCGCGTGTCACGCGAAGGGTGCCATCTA
>JBIIGG010000152.1:0-3384 GCA_044236575.1 Polynucleobacter sp.
GTGATGGTGGTGAATGATGCAAGCCAGCTCAAAAACCTCAATCGCCGTGAGCGCAATAAGATGAGTATTGTGAAAGAGGGTCTTGAGGTTAGTGATGTGATTATTCAGGAGGGGGTGTATACCTTCGAAAAAGTCAACGAGGCGGTTGCTGAGCCTGTGGTCTATATGATTGATCGCTATGTGGTTGGTGGCTTTTATCGCGTTCATACAGACCGCGGTCCCGATGAGAATCTCAATGCGCCCGGTATGCATTTTGTACCCTTGGCGTTCGAGCAAAATGCCATGCCGGATTACCACGCAAAACCCGGCAGCGCTGCTCCCAATCGATTCTATTTATATGGCGTAGTAGCCCGCCTTGCTTTATTGGCGTCATCGCTCGAGTTAGAGCGCACCGATCCTAACGCAGAAGTGGCGTAAGTAAATCTACCGAGAGATTCCCTTGGATTTTTTATTCATTGCCGACCCCTTGGATTCCTTCGCGATACAGAAGGACTCAACGCTGGCAATGATGCGCGCTGCCCAGACAGCAGGGCATCGCCTGTGGTTTGTGGAAACGCGCGGCATTGTTTGGAAAGACAATTGCGTTGTAGCTGACTGCAGGCCGCTCGCGATTAAGCCTAGCAGTACATCCTGGTTTGAAGTGGGCGCAATCGAGCCCCGCCGAGTGGCCGATTTTTCAGCAGTATTGATGCGTAAAGACCCGCCTTTCGATATCGAGTACCTCAATACCACCTGGCTTCTCTCCGCTGCGGTTCGTCAGGGCGCGCGGGTGTTTAATCAACCTGGCGCGATTCGGGAGCACTCCGAGAAACTCTCGATTACCGAGTATTCTGACTTGATTCCTCCCACTCTAGTCACGCGAGATCTTGCGGAGGTGGAAGCATTTCATGCAAGGCATTCGGATATTGTGATTAAGCCCCTCGATGGCATGGGCGGCATGGGCGTCTTTCGGGTGGGCAGCGATGGCCTCAATTTAGCCAGCATTGTTGAAACCCTCGGTGAGAATGGCGCACGTACCCTAATGGTTCAACGCTTTTTGCCGGAGATTGCTCAGGGCGATAAACGTGTTTTGCTCATTGCTGGTGAGGTAGTTCCCTATGCTTTGGCACGCATTCCCCAGGGCACAGAGATTCGCGGTAACTTAGCTGCTGGCGGCAAGGGTGTGGCGATGCCTTTGAGCGCTCAGGAAATGAAGGTTGCGCAATACTTGGCCCCGCTGCTTTGGCAAAAAGGACTTTTCTTGGTAGGCTTAGACTTAATTGGAGGCTACCTAACGGAAATCAATGTGACTAGTCCGACGTGTTTTGTGGAAATTACCGAGCAGACCGATTGTGACGTTGCTGCCATTTGGCTGCGCGCTTTAGGAAAAGCCTTGCACTAATATGGCCGGAATTCTGATCATTGCCCATACTCCGATAGCGAGCGCCATGCTGAGCTTTGCCGAGCATGTGTATGGCTCGATACCAGATCACATTCAGGCTGTCGATATCCCAGCACACGAGGATGCCAAAATCAGTTTCGAACGGGTATTGGCCGCTGCCAAGGCAGTTGAAAGGCATGGCGAGTTGCTGGTCTTGACGGATGTGATGGGCGCAACCCCAGCGAACGTTGCTTCGCGCCTGATGACGCAGCAAAATAGCGCGGGCATGAAATTAAAAGTCCACATTTTGGCAGGGCTTAATCTGCCCATGCTCATGCGCGCGGTATCCTATAAAGACGATGCATTAGATGCGTTGACACAAAAAACACTGCAGGGCGGTCAAAATGGTATCTTGCGTTTAGGCGGCGTCGCCAATGTACAAACTACCGAGGTACAGGATTAGTCATGCCAGTCGCCGAAATCACCATCATCAATAAACTCGGGCTTCATGCCAGAGCATCGGCTAAGCTGTCGCAACTCGCTGCCCAATACCAGTGCGAAGTGCTTTTGAGTAAAGGCAGTCGCCAAATTAATGCCAAGAGCATTATGGGCGTGATGATGCTGGCTGCAGGCATTGGTAGTACTGTGACCCTGGAAACCATCGGCACGGATTCAGAAGAAGCGATGCAGGCCATCACCGCATTGATTAATGATCGCTTCGGTGAGGGCGAGTAAACTGTGACCTTCTCATTGCACGGCATTCCAGTTTCCAAGGGCATTGCCATTGGCCGGGCCGTACTGATCTCCAGGGCCGCATTAGAGGTCAGTCACCACCTTATCGATCCTGGGCAAGAGGACGCAGAAGCCAGGCGACTGCTAGCGGCATTTAAACAGGTTCAGTCCGAGTTAACCACCCTGCGAGCGGGATTGCCGAAAGATGCGCCACAAGAAATGGCTGCATTTTTGGATGTCCACAGCATGATTTTGGCCGATCCTACTTTGGCTGAAAAGCCCTTGAAGCTCATTCGGACCGAACGCCTTAATGCAGCTTGGGCATTGACGACCGAGCTCAACGACTTGCTAGAGCAATTTGCAGAAATCGAAGACCCTTACCTAAAGGAGCGTGCCCACGATATTCGGCAAGTGGCAGAGCGGGTTTTAAAAGCCCTGCACTCACAGCATAAGGATGGACTATCCCAGCCTGATTTATTGGCGCCGACCGATGCGGGAGTCGACGCTATTATTGTGGCGCACGACATTGCACCACACGACATGTTGCGCTTTAAAGACTATGCATTTAAAGGTTTTGTTACCGACCTTGGCGGCCGCACTTCCCATACTGCAATTGTGGCTCGTAGTATGGAAATTCCGGCGGTTGTGGGCGCGCGCCATGCGAGCGAGATTATTCGCCACGGCGATTGGTTGGTGCTCGATGGTGACCGCGGCGTGGTCGTGGTGTCGCCCAGCAATCGTTTGTTGGCAGATTACCGCGCCTTACAACAAGCTGAACTTGCTGAAGTGCAGAAGTTACAGCAAATTAAATATTCCGATACCAAGACGCGCGATGGCGTTCACATTGAACTCTTGGCCAATATTGAATTGCCGGAAGATGCGAAGCAAGCAGTCGAGTTTGGTGCTGTCGGCGTTGGCTTGTTTCGTTCTGAATTTCTCTTTATGAACCGCAAAGAGGCCCTTCCAGGAGAAGAGCAACAGTATTTAGAATACCGCCGCGTGATTGAGGGCATGCATGGTTTGCCGGTCAATATTCGAACCATTGATGTGGGTGCTGACAAAGCCTTGGGTTCGGGCAGTGACTTGTCGCAAACCGGAACATCGCCACTGGGATTGCGAGCGATTCGGTGGTCATTAACTGAGCCAGAGATATTCTTGACCCAGCTGAGGGCGATTTTGCGGGCCTCTGCACATGGTCAAGTGCGGATTATGATTCCGATGCTGGCGCATGCAAAAGAAATTAGTGAGACCTTGCGTTTGCTTGAAAAAGCCAAGGTCCAGTTGCAACAGCG
>JBIIGG010000003.1:0-42935 GCA_044236575.1 Polynucleobacter sp.
AGCGTGCCAAGTTCAATCCTCAACTGATTGCGACTTTTTTACTCGTCGGTTTTATTTATCCCTTCTTTGAAGGCATTACCTGGAATCAACAGTTCGGCATCCAAGCTTGGATTAAAGAACTTACGGGCGAAGAGTTCCATGATTTTGCGGGCTCCATCGTAGTCCATGCCATGGGCGGTTGGATTGCTCTGCCCGCTATTCTCTTACTTGGCGCGCGCCGTGGTCGCTATACCAAAGACGGTAACGTCTCAGCGCACCCCCCTTCCAACATTCCTTTTTTAGCACTGGGTGCTTGGATTTTGGCGGTAGGCTGGTTTGGCTTTAATGTCATGAGCGCGCAAACCATCGATAAGATCAGCGGCCTGGTTGCACTTAACTCTTTAATGGCCATGGTTGGCGGTACCTTGTCTGCGTGGCTGATTGGTAAAAACGATCCGGGCTTCTCCTACAACGGCCCCTTAGCTGGTTTAGTTGCGGTCTGCGCTGGCTCGGACCTGATGCATCCCTTGGGCTCCTTAATCGTTGGCCTGGTTGCAGGCGCTTTGTTTGTATACACCTTCACCCTTGCGCAAAACCGCTGGAAGATCGACGACGTCCTTGGGGTCTGGCCATTGCATGGCTTATGTGGGCTTTGGGGCGGTATCGCTGCCGGTATCTTTGGCTCTACAGCACTAGGCGGGCTCGGCGGTATTTCCCTTGCGGGGCAGCTGATTGGAAGCTTCCTGGGGGTCAGCGTTGCGCTGGTCGGTGGCTTTGTGGTGTATGGCCTACTCAAATTAGTGATGGGCCTACGCTTATCTCAAGAAGAAGAGTTCGATGGGGCAGATTTGAGCATTCACCGAATCTCCTCTACCCCCGATCGCGAATCCAGCTGGTAAAACGCATCGCAGCCCCGTCCAAATAGCCTATCTATAATGAGACATGGCTATTTATGAACTCGGTGGTATTGCGCCCCAATTAGGAGAAGGCGCTTTCGTAGCGGACAGTGCCGAAGTGATTGGGCATGTCCGCTTAGGCAAAAACGCCAGCGTCTGGTCAAAGACCGTCGTGCGCGGCGATAATGATCAAGTCACTATTGGGGACGAGAGCAATGTGCAGGACGCATCTGTACTCCATTCCGATCCTGGATTTCCGCTCATCATTGGTACGCGCGTCTCGATTGGCCACAAAGTCATGCTGCATGGCTGCACGATTGGTGACGGCACTTTAATTGGCATTGGCGCGATCGTGCTGAACGGCGCCAAGATTGGCAAGCACTGCTTGGTTGGTGCTGGCGCGCTTGTGACTGAAGGTAAAGAATTTCCCGATGGCTCGATGATTTTAGGTTCACCCGCCAAAGCCGTTAAACCCTTGAGTCCTGAACACATCCAGAACATCGAACGGATTGCCGATCACTACGTTGAAAACGCCGTGCGTTTTCGCGCTGGTTTAAAAAAGATCGGTTAAGTTATTTTGCTACCCGTACTGAGTGTTGTTGTTCCAGTTTTTGCGCTGATTCTGGCTGGCTTTGTTGCCGGCAAAACCGGCAAGCTCGGCCCTAATGCCTCCACTGAAATCAACCGCTTTGTCGTCTGGTTAGCGCTCCCTGCGCAACTCTTTAACTTTACTGCCAATAGCGATTGGCAAACCCTGTGGCAACCCGGCTTCATCATCGCTTTTAGTGCAGGGTGTTTTGCGGTGTACGTCACCCTACTACTTTACCGCTGGTATCACACGCGCAATTGGGCAGCGGCAAGCTTCACGGGCCTTAGTGGCTCATACTCGAATACCGGCTATATGGGTATCCCACTCTGCCTCTTGGCTCTAGGAGACGATGGCTTAGCACCTGCGCTCATCGCCACCTTGGTCGTTGTCTGTGGGCTCTTTGCCCTTGCCATTGTCTTTATTGAATTTGGCAAACAAGCGCATAAGCCCTGGTACGCCATCATTGGTATTGTTCTGGGCTCATTAGTAAAAAATCCCTTATTGGTTTCGCCAGTTGCGGGCGTAGTATGGTCTGCCAGTGGTCTGCAGATGCTCGAACCCATTCAGCAGTTTTTATCTTTCTTGGCGGCAGCAGCCAGTCCGTGCGCCCTGGTTTCCATCGGCCTCTTTCTCATGCAAAAGACCGATGGCAAAGCAAGTGGGGTTTGGAGCCTGACGTTTATCAAGCTGATCGTGCAGCCTGGCGTGGCCTGGCTGGTTGCTGGCCCTATTCTCGGCCTGCCTTTATTTTGGGTTCAGGCTGCAGTGCTCATGAGCGCCCTACCTACGGGTACAGGGCCTTTTATGCTCGCGCAGTATTACCAAGCGAATGGCTCTACGATATCGCGCGTGGTTTTACAAACGACTGTGGGCTCACTACTTACACTCTCGCTGGTTATATGGTGGATCAACCAAACAAGTTAAACAGCACGTTTAAAAAGACGGGTTCGGCCCTTCGGCATCGATTTGTTTTTCCCACGAGGCATCGATAAAAGCCGGTAGTCTCATACATTCCTGAAAGATTTCCATCAAACGCGGATACAGCGCGACATCCATCTTGGCATCCAGTGCATTAAAGAGCTGTGGCACCAAACAGATATCCGCGAGCGTGACCTGATCACCGTAACAAAAACGCCCTGAGCGTGAATCCCTGCTGATCTGCGCCTCAAGACCAGCAAGGCCGGTGGCAACCCAGTGGCGATACCAAGTACTGCGCGCCTCTTCACTGACTTCCAATTGACGCACGAGGTAGCGTGATACCCGTAAATTATTAATCGGGTGAATATCTGCGGCTATATCGAGCGCAAGTGCCCGTACCCAAGCGCGATCGACTGCAGTGCTGGGCAGCAACGGTGGCTCGGGGTAGACCTCATCCAAGTAGTCGACGATGGCAAGCGATTGATGAATGCGCACATCACCCTCTTCATACAGCGGAATGAGGCGATTGGGGTTTTTCTCACCGTACTCGGGCTGCAATTGATCGCCACCTTTTTTTGTCAGGTGCGTTGCGACGGTTTCATAATCGACGCCCTTCAGGTTAAGTGCAATGCGCACCCGAAATGCGGCCGAGCTACGCCAAAAACTATAGAGGCGGGGTTTCATATCAGGTTGCTCATAAAAAGAGATAGGGAATTAACGTGAGCGCGTAATAAAGCGCTTAGGCACCCGCAAGTTCCAATAAATAGCGGCTGCTCTAAAACCAAAGATCAGCAGCATGCAGGCAATCGCACCTTGTGTTGTGTACGCAGGGGCATATTCCAAAATCAAGACGTACACAATGCAACCCAAGGAAACCGGAATGGCATAGAGCTCGTGCGACATCAAGAGGTTTTTTCTGCCGGCCAGCATATCGCGTATCAGACCGCCACCAATCGCGGTAATCACACCGAGAATTACTGGGGCGAGCGGTAAACCGAAATCCATATTCCACGCCTTATCGGCCCCCTGAATGCCAAACAAAGCGGCACCGAATCCATCTAAATACAGCATCCAACGGTAAATCTGCGGTTGGGTAAAAAAGGCTTCCAAGTAAAAGGCGATGGCGCTAGCAGCCAAGGCAACCCACAAATAAATGGGTAGACTCGCCCAGAAAACCGGGGTTTCTAAAATCAGATCGCGTACGGTACCACCACCAATTGCAGCGATTAAACCTAAAACCATCACGCCAAATAAATCCACGCCCCGATCGGCAATGGCCAGTACGCCGGTGACTGCAAATGCAATCGTTGCAATGATGCCGATCCAAAAACTGAGATTTTCCATAGGGAGCAGTCTAAAGCACTTCGCCATGGCGACCCATTTTTAGGCAATAAAAAACCCGCTCCGAAGAGCGGGTTAGTCAATACCCAAGATTGCTCTTGGTTATTTAATACGCAATTAACTTGATTGCGTATTCATTGTGTCGCCGCGTAACGTTGGGTAACGTACGTGATCGATCAGGTCTTGAATATCTTTACGTGGGGCTGGGGTTACCAAGCTCACCAAGATAATCGCAGCAAAACCGAGTGGCACGCCAAATACACCGGCGGAAATTGGCGCAATACCGTACCAAAGTTCAACTGGTGATGTAACGTTAAACACGCCACGCAACCATGGCTGAGTCATAATCATGTAGTACATGGTGATACCTAAACCAAGCACCATACCTACGCAAGCACCCGCTTTGTTTGCACGCTTCCAGAAAATACCAAGGGTAAGTGCTGGGAAGAACGATGCAGCAGCAAAGGAGAACGCCGCGCCAACCAAGAACAAGATGTCAGCTGGTTTCTGAGCCGCAACATACGCTGCAGCGAGAGCCACAATCACCAACAATGCTTTGGAGATTGCAACGCGACGGCTAGCAGGCGCATTTGGATCGATCATCTTGTAGTACAGATCATGTGACAAAGCGTTAGCAATGGTCAACAGGAGTCCGTCAGCAGTCGACAGAGCTGCAGCCAAACCACCTGCTGCCACCATGCCGGAGATCACGTATGGCAAGCCACCGATTTCTGGGGTTGCCAGAACGATGATGTCGCCACCAATGGTCATTTCAGCCAACTGGAAAATACCGTCTTTATTCACGTCAGTAACGGACAATAAAGTGGCATCTACCTTAGCCCATGAAGCAATCCAGGCCGGCAGTTGGTCAAATGGCGTTCCGACTAGCACCGAGAAGATCTCGTACTTCACTAAGACTGCCAAAGCAGGCGCGGTGAAATATAGCAAGAAGATGAAGAACAAGGACCATGTCACCGACTCACGCGCTTGTTTTACCGACGGAGTCGTGTAAAAACGCATCAGAATGTGTGGCAATGCCGCTGTACCCACCATCAAACAGAAGATCAACGCTAAGAAGTTACGACGCGAGGTATCAAATGCAGCACGCGCTTTCTCGTCACCGTCTGGGTTGCCCGCAAACTGCTGAGCATGACGCGGCATGTTGGCAAGCTGGTTAGAGCGATTCGTTGCTCCAGCTCGCTGTGCTGTCCACGCTTTTTTCGCTGCTTCTGCATCCTTAGGAACTGCAGCCAAGGCTTTTTCAGCTGCTGCGATTTCAGGTGCAGGTGCATTTGCAGCCTTCAACTCAGCAACTTTTTGCTCGGCAGCCGCTTTATCAGCAGCCAGTGCAGCAGGAACGTCTTTCAGCTTCTCACCAAGAGCGTCAGCACGTGCTTTGAAAATCCCACGAACTTCGAGCTCTTTTGGATCCTTGATCAGCTCAGCTTCTTTGGCAGTTACTTTTTCAAGTTGCTGACCATAGATTAGCTGTGGAATTGGAACGCCAGTTTGCTTAACAGACAACCAAACAACAGGAATCATGTAAGCAATGATCAAGATGATGTACTGCGCAACTTGTGTCCAAGTAACCGCACGCATACCACCCAAGAACGAGCAAACCAAAATACCGGCCAAGCCTAAGAAAATACCGATCTCAAATGGCACGCCAGCCAAACGGGTTGTAATCAAACCAACGCCGTAAATCTGGGCAACCACGTATACAAACGAGACCAAGATCGCTGCAAGGATTCCAAGGAAACGAGGAAGGTTGCCGTCATAGCGCGCGCCCAAGAAGTCTGGGATTGTGAACTGACCGAACTTACGCAAGTAAGGGGCCAAGAACAACGCTACTAAACAGTAACCACCGGTCCAGCCCATGATGAAGGCCAAGCCGCCGTAACCGGTCAAGTACAAAGTACCTGCCATACCGATAAACGACGCGGCTGACATCCAGTCAGAACCCGTTGCCATACCGTTGTACATCGCAGGAACGCGACGACCAGCTACATAGTATTCCGCAGCGTCATTGGTACGACTCATTACGCCAATACCAGCGTAGAGCAAAACCGTTGCGCCTAAGAATACGTAACCAATCATTGCTCGGCCCATGCCCATTTGCTCCGCAATACCTAAAAGGAGAACAAACGTTAAAAAGCCGACGGTGTACCACGTGTAAATCTTGTTTAAGCCTTTTTTAAAGTCGGCATTACTTCCGCCGCCGCCAAACACACTGCCATCACTAGGTGTCATTCCAGCCATGATTAGTCCTCCTCCACTTCAGCGCAATCGTATTCTTTGTCTAAGTTGTTCATGTAGTGCGCGTAGTAGGCAATGATCAGAACATAAGTCACTAAAGCGCCTTGTGCACCGACCCAAAAACTAAACGGCCATCCAAAAAAATTAAAGCTTAAATCACGGGCGTAATAGCCCACAACAAAGGTCACGATGAACCATATGGCTAACAGAATTCCTGTCATCCGTACGTTTTTGGACCAATATTGCTTATGCGATTCTGTTAATTGCATAACAGTTTCTCCTTTAGTTAAAAAAATACATCTACTACTAATGCACTACTTAATACACACTACTAAAAAACCACTAAACACCTAAACCGGTTTCCCGCTCCAGCTGCTTAGCAAATTTGGGTTCAAATTCTTTGAGGTGACGAATAATTTTGGTGGCTTCTTCGGGCTGGTTGCGCTCGGCATACACCCGGGCTAACTGATACCAAGCATAGGGGCTCATCGGCTGCAATTTGGTATTTTTCTTGAGTGCCTTAATGGCCTCGTCAAAGCGCTGGAGCTGAATTAATACGAGCCCAAGTCCATACCAGGCTTGGTCTAAATTTTCATTGAGCTTAATGGCTTGGCGAAAGCTGTGTTCCGCATCCTGAATCTGGCCCATCTCTTCTTGTAAGAAACCGAGGTTGTACCAAATGGCTTCTGATACATCGGGCTTGAGCGTCAAGCGTTTGTAATCGGCAATCGCGCCCGCCTTATCCCCATGCTGGGTCTTCATATAGGCCAGGCTGGTAACGACATAGTCGTCGTGCGGGAAACGGCGATTCATTTCTTCGAACACATCCATCGCCTGATTTTTTAAGCCAAACGTAATTAATGCGTTCGCACGCCATTTCATGAGATACCAATCGAGATTGCGTTTATTTACTGGCATATTTCAATCCCGATGGAGATGCAGTGCTCAATCTTAGCTAGGGTCACAGCGATATAGAGAACGCTCACAATACAAAACGCCACAAAGGGCACTTGCCTATCCAGAATTTGCTTAGGCGAAATGAAACGCGCAGTTAGAGTCCATGGCTTATTAATAATGCCGATCAATTGGTAGAACAAATTGGTATCCCGCTTTTGTCCAGCCAATACATAAAGCAAACCTTGGCCAATCAGACCTAAGCCGCCGATGTACAAAATCAACTGAGCGATATTTAAAAATAAAAGCACTAATAATCCTAAAAGTTACATTCCGACTCGGAACGCTTAGAAGTACAAGGATTATGGTGCTTATGGCAGGGTCGCCAAATCGGGGCTTTCCCCTATAAAACCGTGAAAAAATGAGGGTTTTTGAAGCTATCCTAGCGCGGAATCCAGCTCGCCTGACGGGCAATACTGCGCAATGATGCCCATGAACTGGCTTCCCGCTTTAAATAGGGCCAGAGGCGCATAAGTAACTCTGCCGTGGCAAAGGTATCCGCAGCAGCTTGATGGCGTACAGCGCACTCAATACCAAAATACCCCAGCCAGTCATCCAAGGCCCGCAAACTAGGGTTTACCCCTGTAATTTTTGCCAAGGGCTCGATGTCGAGCCATTCATTTTGAAGCGGCTTCAAGCCAGCTAATGCATACGCGCGACTCAGCATCGCCTCATCAAACGCCGAATGAAAGGCGAGCAATGGGCAATCGCCGAGCCAAGACCGGAACTCTTCCAAGACCTCAATCGGCGACCTTCCATCGGCCTGCGCCTGGGCACCAATGCGATGAATCAATATATTGTCTTTGCTACTGGGTAGATCTTGTTTGAGCACGGCCTCATAGCTGTCGCCAATCACAATCGCAATCCGTTCAAAGTCCGGGCTCACATCCAGCGCTACGGCAGCAATTGCTAAAAGCCGATCAGAGTGGGGGTTGAGGCCGCTGGTTTCCACATCGAGCACGATCCAGCGTCGTGCTTCAGGCTGCTTCCCTTTAAAGAGGGAACGCAAACCATCAAAGAATGGCGCATCTTTTAGATTAGCGAACATAGTCCAGCTGCAAGTGCTGTTGTAAGGATCGCACTTTGAGTAGCGACTCTTTTAAGATGCTGCGATCCACTGAGTTCAGCTGATCGATATCAATCACATTGGGATTGCCGTTAATTGTGACCTCACCAATCTGAACAGCCAAGCGCTGGGTTTGCAAAAACTCGAATGCCGTAATCCAAGCAGCACTTTCTGCCTCGGGCACATTCAAGGCATGCCCTACTGCAGCCAAACGCTCCCGCGTATTAATGACCTCAATGCCATGTGCCAAAGAAAAGATACGCGCCGCATCCACCATCAATGCAGTGCCTTGCAGTTTGAGGTCGATGGTTTTTTGGCCATTGATCTCGGTCGGCTCAATCGCGCCAAACCAATTGATCGGTACCTGCGAATTTAAGGCATTTTCAGCCAGCAATTTAATGAAACGCGGAATAGCCGCGGCCTTCACACGCACCAGCTCTTTTAGCGGTATTAATAAATCGGCATTGCCGGCAAGCGCCCGGAGATCAAAAAAGATACTGGCTTTTAATAAATCTTCTGGATTGCCCTGCTCAATCCAGCGATCAAAGCGATGAAGCCATTCCTGCTGCGATAGGCAAAGATCTGGATTGCTAGCCATGATGTTGCCTTTGCACAGCGGATAGCCGCACACATCCAAGGCCTCGTTCACCTCCCGCGCAAACTGAAGGTAGATCGCGCGCTGCACCTCACCTTCCTCATCGGCATACACCAAGGCATTGTCTTGATCGGTCGCTATGGTTTGTTCGCCGCGCCCCTCCGAACCCAAGGCAATCCAGGCAAAACGACTGGGATTTAATTTGTAGCGATCCGCAACCATGGCAATCAGTTGCTCGGTTAGTACGTCGTTCAAATGGCTTATCAAGGCAGTTAACTGTCGCGCTTGTACGCCCTGTCCCAGTAAGTTGCGTGCAAAGGTCCGAATGTCATCGGCGCATTTTTTCAAACCCTGCAGATCATCGGCAGCGCGTATAGCCGAACTGATATTGCTGAGGGATAAGCGCTGCAAAGAAAACAAATCCCGCTCGGAAATAATGCCAACCAAGCGCCCGCAATCCAAAATCGGTAAGTGGCGAATATTAAAACGCGACATCAACAGGCCAGCCATCTCAGCCGTATCGTCGACGCTTAAGGTTTTTACTCCGGTCGACATCACACTTGAAATGGGCGTATTGAGATCTAAATTGCTTAGGGTGACGCGTGACAACACGTCGTACCGGGTCAAGATACCGACGATGGTTTGTTCATCCTCGCAAATTAGGATCGACCCGACTTTTTTCTCATGGATCAGAGTCAGCGCTTCGCGCAGAGGGGTATTGGGGCGAGTGGTTAGCGGCTTCTTTAAACGTAAATCACCCAGCCGACTTTCCAGCGATTGCTCTGCTAACGCCTGTGAGGCAAAAGAATTACGTAAGGCCGTACGCGACTCTTGAAGCAAGCCCCAGATGCGATTACTTAAAAAATCACTAAAGGGTTTGGATTGCGCTTGCAACTGGCGCATCGCAGCCACTGGAAAGAGCAAACAAAAACAGTCGTCTACGGCACTATAGATAGTGGAAACCGGTCGGTTTGCAAATGCGGAGCCAATCGAAAATAAGCTGCCCGCATCCAATGAAAAAGCAGTTTCTTCAATGCCGGGGATGTCACGGCGGCCGGATACGCGACCTTGCCGTATTAGATAGAGGAATTGAGGGGGGCCATCGGCCGGCGCAAGAATACGTTCTTTGGGTGCAAAGTAAGCCTCACGCGATTGGTTTAGAAAAAAATCGACGTCGGTTTCGGCCATTTTCGAAAATGGCAAGCTTTGCATCACCTGTTGCCGTAAGTTTTGCACCAGGCTATGAGAAGAGGAGATGTGTTGTGTGCTTTGCCCTGTCATCGGTCAATGTGCTCGTACGTTGGTAACGTGTCTACGGGGAATGCCCTGAAATCAAATACAAAAGAATTAAGTCCCTACAAATCATCATATGTTCATTTGACTGACTTATCAATACAATAGAAGCACTTCGATATAGTCAGGCAACCATCATGAATCCCACCACCGTCAACATCGTCAGCAGTGTAATTTTTGCCTTGGCGATTATTCATACCTTTTCCACCGCCTTTTTTGAGGGCTTGGCACACAAGCAACCCAACCATGCAGGGGTATGGCATTTACTGGGTGAAGTGGAAGTGGTATTTGGGTTTTGGGCCATGGTCCTGGTTTCCTTCTTTTTTATTTCCACCGGATCCGATGCCACGATTGCCTACTTAGAAAAACTCAACTTTACCGAGCCACTCTTTGTCTTCGTAATCATGATCATTGCAGCGAGCAAACCGGTTCTGGAGTTTTGCTTGTTCTTAGTATTGCGCATCACAGCCATTCTGCCCGTTAAAAAGTCAGTGGGCTTTCTGTGGGTCACGCTCACCCTCGTCCCGCTTTTGGGCTCCTTTATTACGGAACCGGCCGCCATGACGGTTGCGGCATTACTGCTGCGTGACTACTATTTTTCTAAACGCATTTCACCCCAGTTGATGTATGGGGGGCTGGCGGTGCTCTTTGTCAATATCTCGATTGGTGGCGCTCTCACTCCCTACGCAGCGCCTCCCATCTTGATGGTGGCCAGCACCTGGAACTGGGACCTGTGGTTCATGCTCGAAAACTTTGGCTGGCGCTCTGCTGTTGCAGTGAGTGCCAACTCCACTTTGCTGGCATTTTTGTTCTACAAAGAATTGCGCGGCTTCAATATCCAACCCAATGAAAAGAAAATCGATGCCATTCCGGTGAGCGTCATTTTTATCCACTTAGCCTTCTTAGTGGCAGTGGTCGTTTCGGTACACCACTCGGTTTTATTCATGGGCTTGTTTTTGTTCTTTGTGGGCTACACCACTGCGTATGCACGCTATCAAAATAAACTCATCATTCGCGAGAGTTTGTTGGTTGCATTTTTCTTGGCAGGGCTCGTCGTTTTAGGCAGCCAACAAAAATGGTGGCTGCAACCCCTACTCATTAATCTCGATTCAACTACGGTCTACTATGGCGCCACGGCTCTAACTGCCATTACGGATAACGCAGCACTCACCTATTTAGGTTCACTGGTTGAAGGCTTGTCCGATGAGTTCAAGTATTCGCTGGTAGCGGGAGCACTCACCGGTGGCGGCCTAACCGTGATCGCCAATGCACCGAATCCAGCTGGCTACTCCATTTTGAAATCCAGTTTTCATGAAGGCACCATTAGTCCGCTGTATCTGTTTTTGTACGCCGTACCACCGACGATCATTGCCATCATTGCCTTCCGCTTTATTTAAGGCATCGCCTACATGCCTAAGCTAATTGCATTTGATGCCTATGGCACCCTCCTTGATGTGTATTCGATGGGGGTCTTGGCAGAAAACCTCTTTCCAGGTCAGGGACAGTCCTTATGTGTGCTCTGGCGTGATCGTCAGATTGAATACACCCGCCTGATTACGATGAGCGATCCCACAGGATCAACGCACTATCAATCGTTTTGGGATCTGACCATAGCGGCCCTGCGTTTTTCCTGCAAACGTCTCGCAATTCCATTAAGCCAAGATCAGGAAGCACAACTGATGGGGCAATACGCCAAGTTAAGTGCTTTCCCAGAGTGTCATGCAACCCTAAGCAAAATCAAAGAGGCTGGTATCGCCACGGCAGTTCTTTCTAATGGTAATTCTGAGATGCTGTTAGCAGCGCTCAAGGCAAATCAACTCGATAACTTATTGGATCGAGTGATTTCCGTAGATGAGGTGCGTCAATTTAAAGTGAGTCCAGCAAGCTATGGTTTATTAATCAGCCATTTTGGATGCGCGCCCAAAGACATTTTATTTGTTTCAAGCAATGCCTGGGATGTAATTGGCGCTGGTTGGTTCGGGTTGACGACGTTTTGGGTGAATCGCCAAAATCTACCTTTTGAAGAAATCGGTCCCAAGCCCACTTATACTGGGGCCAATTTAAACGATGTGCTGGCTAGCTTGCCCACGTAACGGATAGTCTCCCACCAAAGGATTGCCTTGGAATTTTCTACCCTCATCAATTTATTCCTGCACCTCGATAAAAACTTAGCGATTGTTGCGAATGAATGGGGCGTTTGGATTTACGTCCTGCTATTTGCCATCATCTTTGTGGAGACTGGCTTTGTGGTGATGCCTTTTTTGCCAGGCGACTCTTTACTCTTTGTGGCAGGCGCGCTGTGCGCAGTTGGCGGAATGGATTTATATGTTCTGATGGCATTACTCTCCACAGCAGCCATCTTAGGTGATGCCCTGAATTACTCGATTGGACGATTTGTGGGAAATAAGGTCTTCTCATGGGAAGACTCGCGCTGGTTTAACCGCAAAGCATTTGATCAGGCCCATGCCTTTTATGAGAAGTATGGCCCCATCACCATTGTATTGGGTCGCTTTATGCCCTTCATTCGTACCTTTGCCCCATTTGTGGCTGGCGTTGCGCACATGCGTTACCCGATCTTTGCTTTTTACAATGTGTTTGGCGGCATTCTGTGGGTCTGCAGCCTGACTGCATTGGGCTACTGGATTGGCGAGCACCCTTGGGTGAAGGCCAACTTCTCCCTTGTTGCCCTGGCCATGATTATTATTCCTGGCCTACCAGCGCTCTGGATCTTTAGTAAAGAAGTATTCAAGAAAATTCAGGCACGACGCCGCTTGCTTTAATACGTAGCAGCAGTCGCATTTACTTCATCAATACAAATGCTTGCCCTGAAGGGTCATAAAGCCCAATTTATATGCTCTAGCGTAGCAAAAACAGCATTGGGAGGAGTGATAGCTATAAGTTGGGCGAATTTGCTACAATTTAACGCTTGGCGATTTAGCTCAGTTGGTTAGAGCGATGGAATCATAATCCACAGGTCCGGGGTTCGAATCCCTGAATCGCCACCACATATAGAAGCCACTGCTACCTTGCAGTGGCTTTTTCTTTAGTGCGAGACTAGTCCCATAAATCGCGCTGTACGTCTCGCTTCAGAATTGCACGCACTTGATCTGCAATTGCAGTTTCTTGCTTGCCTGGCAGAAGATGGATCGTGCTACCAGCCATTAATTTTCCTGGCGTGATGACACGCATATACCATCCGCAATACCCCGATTGCAGCATTGCTTTGGCAGCACCTTTGTAGCGCATTTTTGCGTTGAACTTAAAACATGGCTCCCGTAGCTTGGTCACCACAAATTCAAGATCGCCAATCTGTAGCATATCGCCCACAAATACATTCTCTTCCAACAAGCCAGTAATGGTGAAGTTTTCGCCCATCGCTCCGGACTGTAAATCAAATGGCGTTTTTAGTTCACGCGATAAAAGCGCATTCCAAAATGGGTAGTGCTCCTGTGGATAAACATAAATCGCCTTCTCAAGTCCACCATGGACACTCAAGTCGGCCTGCTCATCGCCAATCACGCCCAAGGTGTTGACTTCGACCGAGTTTGCTTGGTCCATGTTGCTGATGCTGCTCTTTTTAATGCTCGACATCACCACGGCATGGTCCGGGTGCTGATTGGTAAATAAAGGGTTTACTTTGCCAGCATTAATCGAAATCAATTTCATAACTAGTAACGGCAACGCGCTTCACTTTTGTATTTGGTGAAATACACCACTAAATCCGCCTCTGATTTGTATTGGGTGTAATAAATGCGAGCCCTCGCATCGCTTTTGTATTTAGTAAAGAACCAAACTCCCGGGTCATTCTCACTTTGGTAAGGCGTTTCAAACACAATGCAATTGGCTTCGGATTTGTATTGTGTGACAAACACCTTGGCATTGGCCTCGGACGGATAACTGGTGATGTAAATCGGGGCTGCAATCGCCCGCATACTGGTAGCGCCTAAGAAAAGCAGGGTGCAAAGCCAAATGAGTCTGTTCATGGTTTACCTATCTTACGGGCAGTAGCTGTCTTTTTGCTAGTCAGGGGCTGATTTCCCGTAAAATTGCGAATCGCCCCCAGTTATAAACCTGAAACGGCATATGAAAAAGCTCTATATCAAAACCTTTGGCTGTCAAATGAACGAGTACGACTCGGAAAAGATGGCCGACGTCTTGCATGCCAATGATGGCATGACTACCACCAATGACCCCACCGAAGCCGACGTCATTTTGCTCAACACCTGCTCGATTCGGGAAAAAGCAGAAGACAAGGTTTTTTCCGACCTCGGTCGTCTGCGTGAGCTAAAAAAACTTAAGCCTGAATTATTAATTGGTGTGGGCGGCTGCGTGGCGAGCCAAGAGGGGCAACAAATTATTAGTCGGGCGCCGTATGTCGATGTTGTTTTTGGTCCGCAAACCTTGCATCGCCTGCCTGACTTAATTGCCAAGCGATTATCCAGCGGTATTTCTCAGGTGGATATTTCCTTTCCGGAGATTGAGAAATTCGATCACTTGCCTGCATCGCGGCAGACTCGTGGCTCTGCCTTTGTGTCTATCATGGAAGGCTGCTCAAAATACTGCAGCTACTGTGTTGTGCCCTATACCCGCGGCGAAGAAGTATCTCGCCCCTTTGATGATGTTCTCACAGAAGTAGCTGGGCTTGCTGCGCAAGGGGTAAAGGAAATTGTTTTACTCGGCCAAAACGTCAATGCCTACATCGGCAAGATGGGCAAAACGAACGAGCTTGCCGATTTTGCCCTCTTAATTGAGTACATTGCCGAGATACCCGGAGTCGAGCGTATTCGCTTTACTACCAGCCACCCTAAAGAATTTACCCAGCGCCTGATTGATGTGTATGCAAAAGTACCGAAATTAGTGAGTCACCTGCATCTGCCGGTTCAGCATGCCTCTGATTCGGTTTTGTCCGCGATGAAGCGCGGCTATACCGTATTGGAATTCAAGAGCATTATTCGCCGCATGCGCGCTGTACGCCCCGACCTTTGCCTCTCGAGTGATTTTATCGTCGGCTTCCCAGGGGAAACTGATGCTGACTTTGAAAAGCTCTTAGCCTTAGTCGCCGAATTGCAATTTGATAATAGTTATTGCTTTATCTTCAGTCCTCGCCCCGGTACCCCAGCAGCCAATCTGGCGGACGATACTCCTTACGCTGTCAAACTCAAACGCCTGCAAACTTTATTGGCATTAATTGATTCTCAGGCAGAGCGGATTAGCAAAGCAATGCTGGGCAAAGAAGAATGTGTGCTGATTGAAGGCATCGCCAAAGACGGTATTAACTTGCAAGGCCGCACTGAAAACAATCGCGTGATTCATATTCCAGCGGCTATTTCGGAGATGGACTCCTTGATTGGGACGATGATGGATATTCGGATCACGGAAGTATTGGCACACACCCTTCGTGGTGAGCGTGTCAACGCACTCGTACATTAACGTTCATGCCCAAGACCATTACTTCACCTCAAGTGAAATCCTGTGCTGTCGAGATTCAATACGCCAGTCCCGCACTCGAGAAAAAAGTAAGCGCATTAGCATCCAGTATACTCATTAAAAAATGGGTTCGTGCAAGCATCAATTGTCCTGGCAACCTAACGGTGCGTTTCGTGAATCGCACTGAAGGACAGTTACTCAATAGCCAATTTAGAAACAAGGCCTATGCTACGAATGTGCTGACCTTTACGTATGGAATTAGCCAACATGAGTTGGCCGCCGATATCGTGATTTGCATGCCAGTAGTGACCAGCGAGGCGCGCGACCAAGGTAAAGCAGTCAAGGCCCACCTGGCGCATCTGGTGGTGCATGGCTGTCTGCACGCTGCTGGCCTTGATCACATGACGCAGCGGGATGCCAAGGCAATGGAGGCACGTGAAGTGGCTATTCTGAAAACCCTAGGTTTTTCAGACCCTTACGTCATAATTTAAGCCCACATTTTTAGTTGACTTTGTAGTGCGCTATTCTATTTATATGCCTGACCCCGATAAATCGCTGCTAGACCGCCTTGCTGAATTTCTAACGCCACAACCCACCAGTGCAACGGAGCGACGCCAAGAATTAATTGAAACCTTGCGCGCTGCCCAGACAGAAGGCTTTATTGATATCGATGCCCTTTCCATGATTGAGGGGGTTTTTCAGGTCGGTGAATTGTGTGCCAGAGACATCCTCGTACCACGCGCGCAAATCGACTGGATTGATGTCGACTCCTCAGTTACCGAAGTGATTCAAACCGTTGTCTCTGCAGCCCACTCACGCTATCCTGTTTATGAAGGAAGCAAAGACACTGTCCTTGGCATCTTGCTCGCCAAAGATTTATTACGCCATGCCAGTGATGCAAACTTTCAACTGCGCGATTGGCTAAGGCCTGCCGTTTTTATTCCGGAATCAAAACGCCTAAGCGTCTTGTTGCGTGATTTTCGAGCTAACCGCAGTCATTTAGCCATTGTTGTCGATGAGTACAGCAACGTGGCTGGCATCGTGACGATTGAGGATGTACTTGAGCAAATTGTCGGTGACATCGAGGATGAGCACGATATTGATGAAGATGCCGATAATGTTCTGCTCCTAGCAAATGGTGACATTCGCCTCAAAGGCATTACCGAACTGGAACAGCTGAATGTAGCCTTGGGCACACAGTTTGACGATGACGAAGTGGAAACCGTAGCGGGCTTAATTACCCACCATTTAGGACGCGTACCCAAACTGGGTGAGCGCTTACAGATTGAGGGTATCGAGTTCGAAGTGCAGCGCGCCGACCCGCGGCAAATTCATGTATTGCTAGCAAGGCGGCTGGCATCTGATATCCCTTTATCAGCCTAAGGCAACGCTTGTTTAGTCAGAGCTGGCGCAGCGATACCCCCTATACACATTACCTCTCCTGCATTCTCCTCGGGATTGCGGTCTCGATTGCAGGAGAGCTCCCCTGGGGCGGCTGGCTGCAAATACCGTTGCTTAGCCTCCTTTGGTGGCGACTCTCTTTAGTCAATGCAACTCAATTTCTGCCACACTTTGCTGGTGGTTTTTTGTTTGGCCTTGCTTATTTTGTAATTGGTCTCTGGTGGATTTTTATTAGTCTGCATGACATCGGCGGCATGAATGTTGCCCTGTCGGTTGCTGCCGTGGTTTTGCTATCAGCCTATATGGCACTCTTTTTTGGTTTGGCTAGCTCTTTAGGCAGCACGCTTCGGCAGCAGTCTATTTTTCTGAATAGCGCCATCATGGCAGCAGCTTGGGTTCTGATGGAATACCTTCGCGGCCAACTCTTCACTGGTTTTCCATGGGTCGGCTTTGCGGAGGCCCAAGTCAATGGCCCCTTTGCAGCGATTGCACCTCTAATGGGTGGCTTAGGATCTACCTTTTTGGTGGTGTGGGCATCAATGCAGTTAAGTGGATGGCGCCAATCGCTTGTGCGTATCAGTATTCCGATTGGATTGGCACTGGTGTTGATGTTGGGTCTCAATCAACTGCGATTTACCGAGGCAATTGGTAGTCCTATCAGCGTTCGTTTGATTCAGGGTAATTTTGAGCAAAGCCTGAAGTGGAATCCGAGCGCAATCACACAGCAAATTCGTTTTTATAGCGATGTGATCTTGGAGCAACGGGCCGATCTGATTGTGATTCCAGAAACGGCTTTTCCTCTGACTGAAAAAGACTTACCAAGCGATGCGCTCCCTCAGCTCAAGGCATTTTCACAATCGACTCACAGCAATATTCTGCTGGGCTTGATTGGCATTGTTTCCAATAGTAACGGCGTGTTGCAGTACTCTAATCGCGCCCTCGGCCTATCACCGTCTAGTACCTCACCTTACTATTACGATAAATTTCACCTCGTCCCTTTTGGTGAATTTATTCCGCCTGGCTTTCAATGGTTTGTAAACGCCTTTCGCATTCCGATGAGTGATTTTGCTCGTGGTAATTTGATGCAAGCCCCTTTTCAAATTGAGCGCTCAGGTCAAGACAGCATTGGTGCTGCTATCACTATTTGCTATGAGGATATCTTTGGCAATGAGCTGGCAAGCCGCATTCGCAACAGTGAAGCTCCAGTTAATTTATTCGTCAACATAACCAATCTGGCCTGGTTTGGTCAGTCCCAAGCACCCAGCCAACAATTGCGCTTGTCGCAAATGCGCTCGATCGAAACGGGGCTTCCCAGCATTCGCTCGACCAACACGGGGATCACGGCCGTGATTGGTCCGGATGGACGCGTGCTGCAGGCCTTGCCGCAATGGACCCAAGCAAGCTTGAGCACTTCGGTACAAGGCTTTACAGGCAAAACCCCGTTTGTGGTCTGGGGAAATTGGCCGATTTTGAGTTTGGCGTGTTTCCTTCTGGTATTTGCCTTACTGAAGCGGCGCCGGTTTTAGGAAAATCCCCGCAATTGGCAGGTAAAATCAGTCACTTAGATCGATTGGTTCTGGCTCACTATGCTCACATTTCAGCAAATTATTCTTACGCTTCAAGATTATTGGGATAAACAAGGCTGCGCCTTATTGCAACCCATTGACCTTGAGGTGGGCGCAGGCACATCTCACACCGCTACTTTTTTAAGGGCCATTGGTCCAGAACCCTGGAAGGCTGCTTACGTGCAACCCTCCCGCAGACCAAAAGATGGGCGCTATGGTGAAAATCCAAATCGCTTGCAACATTACTACCAGTATCAGGTTGTGCTCAAGCCAGCCCCGGATAACATTCTGGAACTCTATTTGGGATCCCTCAGCGCCTTAGGTTTAGACCTAAAGCAAAACGACATTCGTTTTGTCGAGGACGATTGGGAAAACCCAACCTTAGGCGCTTGGGGCTTGGGCTGGGAAGTCTGGCTCAACGGCATGGAAGTGACGCAATTTACCTACTTCCAACAAGTGGGCGGGATTGATTGCAAGCCTGTATTAGGCGAAATTACCTATGGCATCGAGCGCCTCGCGATGTATTTGCAGAATTGCTCAAATGTCTTCGATCTCGTATGGACCGATGGCGTGACCTATGGCGACGTCTACCACCAGAATGAAGTGGAGCAATCGCGCTATAACTTTGAATACTCCAATACCGAAATGCTCTTTAGCAATTTCAGTAACTACGAAAGTGAAGCCAAACGCCTGATGGAAGTGCCGCTTGCCCTGCCTGCCTACGAAATGGTTTTAAAAGCGGCTCATACCTTTAATTTGCTTGATGCCCGCGGCGCCATATCGGTAACCGAACGCGCTGCCTACATCGGCCGCATTCGTACCCTCTCTCGCTTGGTAGCACAGGCATACCTTGAATCCCGTGAGCAATTGGGTTTCCCAATGTGCCAACAGCATGTCACTGCGTAAGGTTTTATTGTGAGCATACCTTCCTCTCCATCTTCGGCTGCAACGCTTTTAATCGAAGTATTCACCGAAGAGCTGCCACCAAAATCGCTTCGCAAACTGGGAGATGCCTTTGCTGCATCCCTGTCAGACTCCGTAAAGGCAGCCGGCTTAAGTACTGCTGAATCCGTCACAACTAGCTTTGCAAGCCCGCGTCGTTTGGCAGTGCAGATCACAAACGTACTGGGTAAAGCAGCCGACTTTCCGGTACGCGAAAAAGTGTTGCCGGTCAGCGTTGCATTTGATGCATCTGGCAAACCAACGCCCCCTTTATTAAAAAAACTCAGCGCATTGGGTTATCCCGATATTGATATCGCGAGCTTAGAGCGATCGGGGCAAGATAAAAATGAAGCGCTCTACTTAAATGTTCAAGCCCGCGGCGCCGTTCTACAGGGCACTTTACAGACTGCCATCGTGCATGCCTTGCAAACGCTACCGATTGCGAAAATGATGCATTACCAAGTGAAGCAAGCGGATGGCACTTTAGAAGACGTTCAATTTGCCCGGCCGGCGCATCGCATCGTGGCCTTGCATGGCACTACTTCACTGCAGATTCATGCGCTAGGCATTGATTCTGCAAATCAAACCGAAGGGCACCGTTTCTTAGTCCCTAGCGTATTAACCATTAGCAATGCCGATCAGTACGCTGCCGAGCTACTCAAAAACAAGGTGATGGCGAACTTCAATGAGCGCCGCGCCCATATAGAAAAACAGCTCCTTAAAGCGGCTAATGGCGATACGGTTTTAATGCCCAGCAATTTGCTGGATGAAGTGACGGCATTGGTCGAGTGGCCTACAGTCTATGCCTGCCATTTTGATGCAGAGTTTTTAGAGGTGCCACAAGAGTGCTTAATTCTGACGATGCAAACCAATCAGAAGTACTTTGCTTTAACCGATGCCGCTGGAAAGCTACGCAATCGCTTTTTGATCGTATCGAATATTGAAACGACCACCCCGCAGTCCATTATTCAAGGCAATGAGCGCGTCGTACGTCCCCGCCTATCAGATGCGCGGTTTTTCTTTCAGCAAGATCAAAAAAGGCCACTATCATCGCGCGTTGCTGATTTAGACAAGGTGGTCTACCACAATCAATTGGGGACCCAGCTTGAGCGTACTAAGCGGGTTGGTGTGATCGCAACTAGCATCGCAAGCGATTTACAAAGTAAAGGCGCTAAGGTTGATCCAAAACACGTGGCGCGCGCTGCCGAGTTAGCCAAAACCGATTTGCTCACCGACATGGTGGGTGAGTTTCCAGAACTGCAAGGCATCATGGGCAGCTACTATGCCGCGCACGATGGTGAGAACACCGAAGTTGCTGCGGCATGCAGTGAACATTACCAGCCACGCTTTGCTGGGGATGCACTGCCTAACAGTATGACTGGCACAGTATTGGCCATTGCTGACAAGCTCGAAACCTTAGTGGGTATCTGGGGTGTTGGCCTCGCTCCCACTGGAGATAAAGACCCTTACGCTTTGCGTCGCCATGCATTGGGTATTTGCAGATTGTTACTTGAGAAGAATTTACCATGCAGCCTGCCCGACCTCATCGAGCTGGCACGCGGGCAATTTAAGCAAGCTGGCGTGCAAGAAAAAGTCGATGCAGCCGCAATCTATGTATTTGTAATTGATCGTTTGCGCGCCTATTTGCGCGATCAAACCGAAGCCGGTAAGCCATTCACTACGGCTGAAATTGATGCGGTACTCAGTCAGCAACCTGCGCAACTCAATGACCTGATGGATCGGCTGCGTGCAGTGCGGGAATTCAATGCCTTGCCAGAATCAGCCCAATTGGCCGCAGCGAATAAACGCATTAGTAATATTCTGAAAAAAACCACGACGCCTATTCCGGCGCAGTGCTCAGCAGCGGCTTTAACACTGCCGGCGGAAATTGCCTTGCATGGGGCTTTGCAAAAAGCCATTCCGCTTCTGACTAACGCCTATACCGAACGCCAGTTTGTTCCCTTGCTTCGCACGCTAGTTGATTTGAGTCAGCCGATTGATCAATTTTTTGCCGATGTCATGGTGATGGATCCCGATCCGGCTCTACGCGATAACCGCTTAGCTTTGCTGCAGCAGCTCCACCACCAAATGAATTTGGTTGCCGATCTTGGCACCTTGGCATGAGCTCAAGCGCGTCTAAGTTAGTTATTCTCGACCGCGATGGCGTGATTAATTACGATAGTGATCATTACGTTAAATCGGCTGATGAGTGGATCCCTCTTCCAGGGAGCTTAGAGGCCATTGCAGAACTCAATCAAGCCGGCTATCAAGTCACGGTGGCAACCAATCAATCCGGTTTAGCGCGCGGTCTATTCACCATCAATGACTTGCATGCCATGCATCAAAAAATGATGGATCTCTTGGCTCCCATGGGCGGTCGCGTGGATAGTATTTTCTTTTGCCCCCACGTCGATGAAGACCAATGCAATTGCCGCAAGCCATTGCCCGGCCTAATGCGCGACATTGCGGCTCGCTACCGTAAAACCGATTCTGCTTTGCCCTTAACTGGCGTGCCCATTGTGGGCGACTCCTTACGTGACTTGGAGGCTGCCACTGTTTTAGGCGCAAGTCCCCATTTGGTTCGCACCGGCAAAGGTCAACAGACAGTGGATAAAGGCTTATTGCCAGCGGGTACCGTAGTGCATGCCGACTTAATGGCATTTACCAAATCCTTATTAGGATCTGCATCCAATACATGATTTACCTGAGATCGACCCTCTTTGCACTTTTCTTGCTGGTATTTACGCCAATCTGGGCAATCATTTGTCTGGCGGTATTTCCATTTATGCACAGTGAAACCCGCTACCGTTTTGTGAGTGGCTGGAATAAAACCGTCCTTTGGGTTCTCAAATGGCTATGCGGCATTCGTTATGAAATTCGGGGCATGGAATATATGTTGGGCGCCCTTGACCAACCCATTGTCATTCTCAGCAAACATCAGTCCGCCTGGGAAACCATTGCTTACATTGCTTTATTTCCTAAGCAGCTCTGTTATGTATTCAAGCGGGAGTTATTGTGGATCCCATTTTTTGGGTGGGTCATGGCCGCACTGAAAATGATTCACATTAATCGCGACAACCGCGAGACCTCCGCCCTTTCAGTGGTAAGTCAGGGCCGAGCACGCCTAAAAGAGGGTAAGTGGATCATGCTCTTTCCGGAGGGTACACGGACTGTAGTTGGATCCCATAAGCCCTACTTAAAAGGGGGTGCGCGCTTAGCGACCGCCACTGGGGCTGCAGTTATTCCGGTGGCGCACAATGCAGGTCGGGTTTGGCCACGCAATCGCTTCTTAAAGTATCCAGGATTGGTGATTATTTCCATTGGCCCGGTGATTGCATCTGAAGGTAAAACGGGCGGGCAACTCAATAGCGCCGTCGAATCCTGGATTGAAACAGAAATGCGCGTTATTGATCCCAGCGCTTACGAGGATACGGCCAAGATGGAAGCCCATTCCAAATAGCGTGCAACTGAAATGTCTTGCGCGCGCTTGGTCAACTCATCTTCTTGTAGCTGCAAACGTCCAAGGTAATCTTGCAAATTAGTGCGTAGCATCTTGCGCCTTTGCGCAAAAGCAGCCGCTACGACTTTTTCAAGTGCGCGCCACTCTTCCGAAGAGGTATTGAAGTTGCTCCGCGGAATCATACGCACAACCGCAGAATTGACTTTAGGCTGCGGATCAAATGCCTCTGGTGGTACATCCAAAAGTTTTTCTAAGTGATAACGGGCTTGTAACATCACGGATAAACGACTGTATTCGGATGAGCCCGCATCGGCGACCATGCGCTCAACCACCTCTGCTTGCAGCATAAATACTTGCTCATCGATCTCCGTTGCTGCGCCGACCAAATGAAATAGCAAGGGCGATGAAATGTTGTAGGGCAAATTACCAACAACCTTGATCTGTTTTACGCCACTGGCTTTTTTTGCGCGTGCCCACGCTAGAAAATCAAAGTTAAGGGCATCGCCCTCGGTAATGATTAAGCCCGGCAATTGCTGTTTACGCCAATAGGCGACTAAATCGCGATCAATTTCGAGTAAGTCCAAGCTCTCTAGATTGGCCAATAAGGGCTTAGTCAGGGCCCCAAGGCCGGGGCCGATTTCTAAAATGGCTGCATCAATAGAAGGTCCAATCAAACTCACAATCGCATGGATGATGCCTTCGTCATGCAGAAAGTTTTGGCCGAAGCGTTTACGCGCCTGATGCATTGGCTAAAGAGGTCTTACGATGCAGTGCAAGTTGATATGCAAGGCGCAAAGCTTCAAGCATGCTGCCCGCGTCAGCCACTCCCTTACCAGCAACATCCAGTGCAGTGCCATGGTCTACTGATGTACGAATAATCGGCAATCCAAGCGTGACATTTACGCCAGTATTAAAAGTAACAAATTTAAATGGGGCTAAGCCTTGATCGTGGTACATCGCTAGATACGCATCCACCCGATCCAGCGAACGCAAATCAAATAGGGTATCACCCGAAAACGGTCCTTCTACTCGAATGCCGGCTTGTTGTGCCTGTGCAATCGCTGGTTCAATTATGGAACTTTCTTCTGAGCCCAAATAGCCGCCTTCACCCGCATGCGGATTTAATCCCGCCACTAAAATGCGTGGCTCAACAATGCCAAATTGATTCTTCAAACCAGTGTGCAGAATTTCAATGGTTTCCAATACCGACTTGACCGTGATCTGAGCCGGAACCAAAGCAAGCGGTACATGGATAGTTGCCAGAGCAACTCGCAATGGCAGACCACGCTGCAAACCCATTAAACCGGCAGGTAAGTTAGCGCATAGCAGCATCACCACGCGTTGTACTCCGCATGCGGCTGCCAAATACTCTGTATGACCTGTAAATGCTATACCAGACTGATTGATAATTCCTTTGTGTACCGGAGCAGTTACCATGGCTTGAAAACGTCCCGTTTGACATCCGGCCACCGCGGAATCAAGTGTAGCCAGCACATAGGCTGCATTGTTTGGATCAAGTAGGCCTGAAACAGAAGGTTTGTTTAACTTCACAGACTCCATCTGCAAGCGCGGGTGCCTTACACCCTCACCAAAAAGGTTTGGATCACCAATTAATGTGATGTGGGCATCCGCCTGCTCTTGCAAAAACGCATGCGCTGCTTGAACCGATACCTCAGGACCAATACCAGCCGGCTCGCCTGTTGTGATGACTAAATCAACGCGTGACATTGTCTAAGTTAAGAATACGCACAGTCGCTGTATCACGCAACTGACGCAGCCAATCTTGATAGAGCTGCTCAAACTTACGTTCGCGTATAGCAGCCCGGGCGAATTCACGCTGCTTTTCGACGGTTAACTGAGCATCGCGGCGCTCAAGCACTTGAATTAAGTGCCAACCAAACTCCGTCTTCACCGGATTACTCACTTCCCCGATTTGTAATCGATTCATGGCGAACTCAAACTCAGGCACCAGTTGGCCAGGCGACATCCAGCCTAAGACACCGCCGTTGGAAGCAGAGCCGTCCTCGGAGTGTTTCTTCGCTAATTCACCGAAATCAGCCGCTTTGGCACGCACTTGATCACGGTATCCGGACAAACGCCGCTCCGCATCGGCATCCGTTAATCCAGCCCGATTGCGCAGCAAGATGTGCCGGGCATTGGTTTCTGTAATCGTAATATTTTTGGGTGTGGTGTCACCTACCGCTTCCTGCGTCGGGACTTGACTTTCTGCCAGCATTACGCGGCGATCTAAAACTTTAAGCACATGAAAACCGGCTGGACTCTTTACTACCGTATTGGCTAGCTGTCCAGAGCCTATGTTACGTACCGCCTCAAGAAAGAGCTGGGGTAATCGATCTGGTGTTCGGTAGCCTAAATTTTGGAACTTGATGCGTGGATTTTCTTTTGCCGCTTTTGCACCAAGCTGCAAGAAATCCACATCACCACGCGCCTCACGCAACAAAGCATCGGCCTGTTTGCGCGCCTCTGCAATCGTGCCAGGACCAGCATTGGCATCAACCGGAATAAAGATTTGAGCCACATCCAACTCTTCTTGTCCACCCGCTCCTGTGGCATTCGCCACTGGGGTATTAATGGCCCGAGTACGTTCGCTAATATAGTTATCAATCTCGGCATCCGATATTTTTATTTGCGAATCAACCTCACGCTCCCGAAAGCGCGTAACAATAACGTCATCGCGCAACGTCTCGCGATAGCGCTCAAAAGTCGATCCCGACTTCATAATGGCAGCCCGAAATTCAACCATCGTTAACTTATTACGAGCGGCAATATCGGCAATAATTTTATCGAGCTCAGCATTGCTAACGCTGATACCGTTTAGTTCAGCATCTTGTAATTGAATTTTTTCTATGATTAGGCGTTCTAGCACTTGCTTGCGCAGGGTTTCTTTATCTGGCATTGCTGCACCTCCGCCCTGCTTTGCAATGGCTGCCATCCGATCATCAATTTCTTTGCGAGTGACGTAACCTGTATTGACTACAGCAGCGACGCCGTCAATATCCCGTATCTTGCTCTCAGAGGCATTGGCAGGGGCAATGGACTGGGCGTAACTTGGAGATGCCACTGCAACAGAGGCAAGCAATAAAAGATTGCGGATTAATTTAATGCTGCGATTCATGCAAAACGTCATTGGTAGTTCTCATAAATTGAGGGCGGTATTGTTCTGGTGGTCGGCATGTATCCTGGAACATTTAACCTCATAATATCAACTGGATTGCTTCCAGCGGCACCAAATCCCCTAAATTCGATTTGAAATAGCACTTGGGTCGTGGTGATTTGGGTAGTGTTGCGAATCTGAGAGTAAGCAAATCGACCAGTCCAGCAGTCTTCTTTGTATTCCAAAGCCGCTAGTAAATTAAGGGTATTCAAGGTCAAAGCGTCATATCCCCAGCGGCCTAGCGTGGAAATCTTGCGGGTTATTGGCCACTGCCCAGAAAGATTGTATTGATCGGTGGTAGTGACGCCCGGCGTTCCCGCTAAATTATTTTCTGGCGAGGTCGATACGGGCGGACTCCAAACGTTGCGATAGCCAAAATTAAGGCTTCGACCCATGGTGGGTCGCCAGCTGCCGCCAACGGTGGTCTGAACCAGGCGATTAAGCTGCGTATTGTATTGGCCAAACGCATCCACGTTAAAGTTTCCCATCAGTCGAACTGAGCCGGCACCCAAGGTATCCGAATACGTGGTGGGATTTTGGATCGTGTTCGTCAAACCCACCCGCTGCCCAGTAAAATCCTGGCGCTGCGCTAAAGTGATATTAGCCCGCTCTGCCCCAGTTGCGGCTTCGATCATGCGACTAGTTACGCCCATGGTTAGCTTATTGTTATCGGCAATACGGTCATTACCGACAAAGGTATTTTCACTAAAAATTTGGGTGATACCAAAACCGGCATTGGCAGTATCAAACAGGGGGGTAGAAGATTGGTCTTGAAACGGGGTGTAAACATAAAAAGCGCGTGGCTCCATCGTCAGCAGCATATCCCGACCAAAAAAGCCTTTGAGCTCTGCTGCCTCGCGCTCAAACGCCAAACCGGAATCCAAACTTAGAGTGGGAATAGTAAAGCCCTGTACCGGCGGATAACCGGGTACGAATGCGGTAGCGTTGTAATTATTCGACTGCACACTCAGTTTTGGCTTAATAAAGTAACCCGGCGTTATTGTTGGCGTGCCAACTGCTGCCTTGACCACGGTCCGATCGGCTTGACTAAAAATACCTGGCGCTGTGGCGGCTAAATTACCTCCAATGTTATAGGCAAAGCGAGTAAAGTCACTCGAGAAACTCACTTGCGGGCCAGTAGGCAGGCTGACAAATTGCCGACTGCGGTCGGGCGTCAGTAAAGCATTCTGACTGTTGTATGCCGCTACGACTTGTGGCAGTACGTTATATGGTGATTGCACCGTAACTGTAGGATCAGGCTGCAAAGTCTGGAAGGTCATTGCCCTAGCCGATACATTCCAGCCTTTGACTAAAGACGTAGTCCCAACCTCCTGTCTAAATTGATTGGTGATACCAGCAGCCAAGCCTCTTGAAAAATCTATTGGGTATAAATTATCCGAAACCCGCGCAACGTTGGCATATCCATTCCAATTGGGTGCAATACTTTGGCGCTGCTGCCAATCGTACTTCCATCGATCCCGACCCATTATTTTGTCATAAGGCAGATATTCTGCTGCTACTGTACCGGCATATTTTGGATCAATGTAGCGATACGACCCACCCAATTGCGTGCCCCGAAATGCCATGTAGCGTGGCATGATTAAAAGGTCACGATTAGGGGCAATATTGAAATAGTAGGGCTGCGTTACATCAATACCGTTATTGGAACTGTAGCCTGCGATTGGGGCAAGCAAACCAGAACGCCGTTGATTTGATGTTGGCAAACTAAAGTAAGGTGTGTAGGCAATCGGCACATCAAAAAATCGCATCACGCCATTGGTGCCCGTCATTTCTTTTTGCTCGTTATCGACCTCCATGCGATCAGCCGTGAAATACCAATCTAGATTATCAGGCGAGCAGGTTGAGTAGGTGCCCTTATCAAATACAAAAATATCGGATGATTGAATGGTTAATTTTTTCGCCTTGCCGCTCGAGCGGTTATCGCGAATTTCATAACTTGGCTCCTCCATCTCTCCTTGCCGAGCGTCTACTTTAAAGCTAGCTTTTGGTCCTCGAAATGTGGAGTTGCCTTTGGTCATTTCAGCATTACCAATCAAATCAGCAACATCAGTATCGGGGTGATAAATAATTTCATCGGCTTTGATAACGGTATCGTTTCGTCGAATTTGAGCGCGACCCTTTAACTTCATTTCACGGTCAACAATGCCCTCAATGGAATCACTGAAGGTGAAGGTAAGTGCTTGATTATCCGAAATAGGTTTTCCAACACGCAATTGGTCATCTAACTTTAAAACACTGACATTACCTCGGTCAGGAATCAACACAAAATTAGGATTAGTGCGCTGCGAAGATGAGAGACTTGAGGCAGGTGCTTGAGCAAATGCGCTCGCTGAAAAATACAGCCAAAAACACCCCATCGTTAGTCGTAAAAATGGGGTAAAAATAAGGGGGGCGCAAAGACCAGCGCGACGGCGATAATGGCTCATAGATCCAAACCCACTTATTATACGAATCGATATGCCCAATACCCGCCTTGATACCCTCCGCCAATGGCTAGAAGGCCTTCCCACCAGCTGGGAGCTAGACCTGTCATCGCTGGCGCCCGCATCGTCTGATGCGAGCTTTCGGCGCTATTTCCGACTCCATAGCCAAAATGCCCTTTACCCCTCCCTGATTGCGATGGATGCGCCCCCGCAATCCGAGCCGATTGAGCCCTTTATTGCGATCGCTGAATTACTCCAAAAAGCAGGGTTATATGTACCGCGTGTTCTTGAAAAAAATACGTCGGATGGGTTTTTACTACTCAGTGATTTAGGTTCCACAACTTACCTGGCAGCACTCAGCAATTTAAATGCGGATGCCCTGTATGGCGATGCAATCGATGCGCTAGTGGCAATGCAATTGGCTAGTCACCCCGGTGTATTACCAGAATATTCAGAAGCGTTATTGCAACGCGAATTGGATCTGTTACCGGAGTGGTATTTAAAAAAACACCTGCAATTTGAACTGACGGCAGATGAAGAAAAATACCTGCGCAATTCATTTAATTTGATTCTAAAAAACAATCTTGCGCAGCCACAGGTCTATGTCCATCGCGATTTCCATTCGCGCAATTTAATGCGTACTGAAAAGCATAATCCTGGCGTCTTGGATTTTCAGGATGCTGTCTATGGACCGATTACTTACGATGCTGCATCGCTGTGGCGCGACGCTTATATTGAGTGGCCCGAAGAACGGGTGATTGATTGGGTTGCGCGCTATTGGGAATTGGGTCGCAAAAAAGGCTTGCCCATGCATGCTGATTTTGGCGAGTTCTATCGTGACTTTGAATGGATCGGTTTACAGCGTCACATTAAGGTATTGGGAATTTTTGCGCGCCTATATCACCGCGATGGCAAAGATGCATATCTCAAAGATATTCCCCTGGTATTGAAATACGCCCTTGCTACTGCCAATCGTTATATAGAATTAAAACCACTAGCCAGAATATTAGAGCGCGCTAATGGCATTAGCTCGATAAAGTAATCGCCTATGAATAGCCTACCTACCTCCGTTGCATTGCCTTGCTTTTTGTTGGCCGCAGGACGTGGGGAGCGCATGCGCCCGCTGACGGATGTGACACCAAAGCCACTCCTGCAAATTCAGGGCAAGTCATTATTGCAATGGCATATTGAAGCACTGGTAGCATCAAACATTAGTCGTATCGTCATTAATCATGCGTGGCTCGGCGAGCAAATCGAGCTGGCTTTGGGTGATGGAACGCAGTGGGGAGTCAAAATAGAGTACTCGGCAGAGGAAACTGCACTTGAGACTGCTGGGGGTATACGGCAGGCCTTGGCGCTATTAAATCCAGATCCCTACTTTTTGGTAATCAACGGGGATCTATTTTGTCCCGGCCTCCCCATTGCTGCATTTACAAGCCGCTTTCAGGCGCATTTAAATGGTGGCGCCAAGCCGCTTGCCTATTTAATGCTCGTGCCCAATCCTCCACAACACCCAGAGGGCGATTTTTTCCTGCAAGGGGATCATGTCAGCGATAAGCCAATCAACCCCCAAACGCAGGAAACGAAACTGACTTTTTCTGGGATTGGTATCTATCACCAATCCCTATTTGCAGACCTCAAATTGGGCGAAGCTGCGAAATTAGCCCCTTTACTGCGCTCGGCTATGGCCAAAAATCAGGTCTTCGGTGAAAAATATACCGGTCCGTGGCACGATGTAGGGACGCCACAGCGTTTATACGAGCTAAATCAATCCTATGACCCCAAGTAACCTCCCTGTCTTTCAGGCCGATCTCTACCGCCAGCGCCGCGCCCAGTTGGCAGGGCGCATTCGTGAGCAGTCCGGTAGCGGAATTGCCATCCTCTCAACAGCCCCGGAGCAATTGCGCAATCGCGATAGTGAGTTTCCCTATCGGCATGACAGTGATTTCTTTTACCTGACCGGATTTGATGAACCGGGCGCAACCCTGGTTTTGCAAGTTGATCGCAACACAGTGATAGCGCATCTCTTTTGCCGCCCTAAAGATGCCGAGCGGGAAATCTGGGATGGCCTGCGCTTAGGGCCAGAAGCGGCACCAGAGTACTTAGGGGTTGATCATGCATATCCTAATACTGAATTGGATCAAGCATTGCCCAAGCTGCTGGCTGATCAAGCGGCGCTTTACATTCGCTTAGCTAGTAGTGCTGAAACTGATCGCCGTATTCGCCATTGGATTGATCGCGTTCGTGGCCAATCGCGCGCTGGAGTGAATGCCCCATCGGAGTTTCGTGACATTGAAGCACTGGTTCATGAGATGCGTCTGTTTAAAGACGCTAGCGAAATTGCAACCATGCGCTGTGCTGCAGCGATTTCGGCAGAAGCGCATTTGCGTGCCATGCGCACCTGCCGACCTGGTCAACACGAATATCAAATTGAAGCCGAGTTGCTACACGAGTTTCGTCACAAGGGTGCGCAAAGCGTAGCCTACAACAGCATCGTTGCTGCCGGCGCTAATGCCTGCATCTTGCATTACCGCGCCAGTGCTGCTGAACTGAAATCCGGCGATTTATGTTTAATTGATGCCGGATGTGAACTCGATGGCTATGCCTCCGATATCACGCGTACCTTTCCAATTAATGGACGCTATTCAGCAGCCCAGCGGGCGCTGTATGACATCACCTTAGCCGCACAAGAAGCAGCGGTTACCGCCACTAAGCCGGGCAACACTTTTATGCAACCCCACGATGCTGCGGTACGTGTTCTCACGCAAGGCATGCTGGATGAAAAACTCCTCTCATTGCATGAGTTAGGCTCACTCGACAACGCCATTGAAACGGGTGCCTATCGTCGTTTCTATATGCACCGCACCAGCCACTGGTTGGGTATGGATGTGCACGATGTCGGCTCCTATCGCGAGGGCAGTGGCAATGCTACTGAAAAGCCATGGCGCATTCTTTGCGAAAACATGATGTTGACCATCGAGCCCGGCTTGTATATCCGCCCTTCAGACGATGTGCCAGAAGCATTTTGGAACATCGGTATTCGGATTGAAGACGATGCCCTAGTAACTAAAAATGGGTGTGACTTGATCTCTCGCGGCGTCCCTGTTAAACCCGATGAAATCGAAGCGGTGATGCGCGGCTAATCATGTCTTCATCAAATGCGTCTGTAGATGTGCAAATCATTGGCGGCGGCCCAGTAGGCTTAGCTTGCGCCGCATGGTGCTTGCAAAAATTTCCAGAGCTCTCGCTCCATCTGATTGATCGAAATCCACAAAATGACAGTGATATTGTTGCTAGCGATACCCGGGGCATTGCTTTATCCCATGGCAGTAAATTATTGCTCGATACGATTAATGCATGGCCCAGTGATTCATGTGTAATTCATTCGGTACATGTATCGCACGTGGGTCAATTTGGACGTGCACTCATGACCCGGGATGAGTTAGGTCAAGAAGCCCTAGGCCACATTGTTCGCTACCGTGGTATTCACCTTGCGCTCAGAGAGTCCTTGCGTCAATTACAAAAAAAGGCACAGCACTTCGTTTGGCAACACACAGGTCCAGAAGATGATCAGGAGCATTCCCGCGCCCGCTGCATTGTGCATGCGGAAGGTGGTCTCTTTACCCAGCAAGATTGGGTGGAGTCCGGCCGTGACTACCAGCAATCGGCCCTCGTTGGCCTGGTTGAAGTGGAAAATGCCCAGCCTCACCATGCATGGGAGCGCTTTACTAACGAAGGCCCCTTGGCCTTACTGCCTAGCCATCATGGTAGCAATGTACTCAATATGGTGTGGTGCAGTTCGCCCACTACCGCAGAAAGACTAAACAGTATTTCAGATGCGGATTTTTTACATGAGCTTCAATCGACCTTCGGTTCACGCGCAGGTCAATTTAAGTCGATTCGGGATCGGCGTCTCTATCCCTTAGGCCTTAATTACCGCAAAGAGATTGTGCAAGGCAATGAAGTCTGGATTGGCAATGCAGCGCAAGCCCTTCATCCCGTCGCCGGTCAAGGTTTAAATCTGGGCTTGCGTGATGCCTACTTGCTCGCAGAACAGCTCAGTGACTTGTTTTCAAAGCAAACGCAGATTACTAAATCGCGCAATGCGATTGACAATGCCTTGTATGAATACAGCATCAGCAGACAAGCCGATCGGAAAGCAACCATCGGCATTACTGATTTTTTAGCGCGCGTATTTACATCACCCCTCACTCCCGTGATCGCAGCCCGCGGCGTGGCGCTATCCCTGTTGCAATGGTTACCACCGATCAAAACAGGCTTGGCGCGCCAGATGATGTTTGGTCGCCGCTAGCCGTTCCCCAAAAACAGGTCCTTACGCATCCACCTTCAGCTTTCCTAGACGGTCTGGTTTTGCCTAAAAATTAGGCAGATTATTCCTCGCCTACGCTACAATGGAACGCTCGCATATTTGCAGCATTCCCCCCATTGATGTTCCCATTGACGCTACGGCTTTTATGAAAATCGGCCCCCACCAATTAGCCAATCGACTCTTCGTGGCCCCCATGGCTGGCGTGACTGATCGTCCATTTCGGCAACTCTGCAAAAAACTGGGGGCGGGTTATGCCGTCTCTGAAATGGTCGCCTCCAATGCCCTGCTGTGGAATAGTGAAAAAACCCAGCGCCGCGCTAATCATCAAGGTGAGTTCAAGCCGATTGCCGTACAAATTGCCGGGGCTGATCCGGCCATGATGGCTGCTGCCGCCAAGATCAACGTCGACCATGGCGCGCAAATCATTGACATTAATATGGGCTGCCCTGCCAAGAAAGTATGCAATGTAGCAGCGGGTTCTGCCTTATTGCGCGACGAACCGTTGGTGCAACAGATTCTTGAGGCTGTGGTGAATGCCGTTGGCACTGGACCAGATGCGGTACCCGTGACATTAAAAATCCGCACCGGCTGGGATCGGGAACATAAAAATGCCTTAGCCATTGCGAATCTTGCAGAGCAATCCGGCATCAGCATGCTGACGGTGCATGGCCGTACCCGCGCTGATCTGTATCACGGCGAAGCTGAATATGAAACGATCACCGCAGTGAAGTCAGCGGTTCGCATTCCGGTGGTCGCCAATGGCGATATTCACTCGCCTGAAAAGGCAGCGTTTGTTTTAGAGCAGACCGGTGCCGATGCCATCATGATTGGCCGCGCTGCTCAAGGCCGTCCTTGGATCTTTCGGGAAATTGATTACTACCTCAATACCGGTAAAAAATTAGATGTTCCAGAGGTTGCTGAAATTCAGACCATCATGAATGAACACTTGAATGAACACTATGCTTTTTATGGCGAATACATTGGGCTACGAACAGCCCGCAAGCACATTGGATGGTATTGCAAAGGTTTGCGTGACTCGCATGCCTTTCGCCAACGCATGAACACGGCCGATGACTGTAAAACCCAATTGCAAATGGTGAATGATTTTTTTGATGAGATGAAATCCCATTCGGATCGACTATTGTTTTTAGAAGCCGCTTAAATAGACTGAGTTATACGATGCCCAATAAACACCCCATTAGCGAATGCGTTCAAACCCAGTTACAGCGCTATTTTGCCGACCTCAACGGCAACCCGCCAGATGATGTTTACCGCATGGTTTTGAGTGTGGTTGAAAAGCCCATGCTCGAAGTGGTGATGCAGCATGCCAAACAAAATCAATCGCTGGCTGCGCAATACCTCGGCATTAACCGCAATACGCTCCATAAGAAATTAACCGAACATCAGCTGATTTAATGCGCTGCTCTCATACCCCTACTTTGAACGCCTACACACCATCATGATTCGCACCGCACTTTTATCCGTATCCGACAAACAGGGCATTGTTCCTTTTGCCCAAGCGCTGCATGCTTTGGGGGTCAAACTCATTTCGACTGGCGGCACTGCCAAACTCCTTGCGGACAATGGCTTGCCCGTGACCGAGGTATCGTCCCTGACCCAGTTCCCAGAAATGCTCGATGGCCGTGTTAAAACCCTACATCCGATGGTGCACGGAGGCCTACTTGCGCGTCGCGACTCGAAAGAGCATATGGATGCCATCTCAGCCCATGGCATTGAACCGATTGATATGCTGGTAATTAATCTGTACCCATTCAATCAAACTGTAGCGAAAAGTGATTGTTCTTTTGACGATGCTGTTGAGAACATTGATATTGGCGGACCGGCGATGCTGCGTGCAGCAGCAAAAAACCACCAGGATGTGACGGTGTTGATTTCACCAGAAGACTACGAGCCCATCTTGAACGAAATGAAAGCGCATCAGAATGCGGTTTCGTATACAACTAATTTACGTCTGGCCAAAAAAGTGTTTGCGCATACTGCTCAATACGATGGCGCGATTGCAAACTACCTCTCATCACTGGGCGGCGATTTAAGTCATACCAGCCGCTCGCCCTACCCAGAGACCCTGCACCTGGCATTTACTAAATTGCAAGAGATGCGCTACGGTGAGAACCCGCACCAATCGGCTGCGTTTTATCGTGATACCTCTACCGTTGCTGGCGCCCTCGCTAATTACCACCAGCTTCAAGGCAAAGAACTGTCTTACAACAACATTGCCGATGCGGATGCGGCATGGGAATGCGTCAAGAGCTTTTCGGCTGACTCTACTGCTGGCGCAGCCTGCGTCATCATCAAACACGCCAATCCCTGTGGTGTAGCTACCGGCGCAACTGGCCTTGAAGCCTATCAAAAAGCCTTTAAAACCGATCCAAGCTCGGCCTTTGGCGGGATCATTGCATTGAATGTGGCTTGCGACAGCGCAATGGCCGAAGCGATCTCCAAACAATTTGTTGAGGTCTTAATTGCACCTAACTTTACCGCGGAAGCAAAAGCCATTTTTGCTGGTAAGCACAATGTGCGCTTACTTGAAATTCCACTCGGCATTGAATTTAATGCATTCGATATGAAGCGCGTGGGTGGTGGTTTATTAGTGCAATCGCCCGACTTTAAAAATGTCGCGCAATCCGAGCTACGCGTGGTCTCAAAACGCCAGCCGACCCCAACCGAGCTTGCCGATATGATGTTCGCTTGGCGGGTTGCTAAGTTTGTTAAATCCAATGCCATTGTGTATTGCGCCAATGGTATGACTTTGGGTATTGGTGCTGGTCAAATGAGCCGCGTTGACTCAGCTCGCATGGCCAGCATCAAGGCTGAAAATGCAGGATTGAGCCTTGCATCATCAGCAGTTGCCAGCGATGCATTCTTTCCATTTCGGGATGGCCTCGATGTCGTTGTTGCTGCAGGCGCGACTTGCGCAATTCAGCCAGGTGGCAGCATGCGCGATGAAGAAATTATTGCCGCTGCCAATGAGCACGGCATTGCAATGGTCTTCACTGGCACACGCCACTTCCGTCACTAGAACGAAACGGGCATTGATCAAAACCCATGCGCTGGATCGGAATTGACCCTGGACTTCGTACCACTGGCTTTGGCATCATCGATGTGGATGGCCAGAAAATGACCTACGTCGCCTCTGGAACCATTGAAAGCGGCGACCCGAAGAAGGGCTTACCTGAACGCCTGGGTACCTTGTATACCGGGGTTAAAGAAGTTTTGGACACCTACCATCCAGAATCAGCTGCGATTGAAGAGGTCTTTTTAAACGTCAATCCACGTTCCACCTTAATGCTCGGTCAAGCCAGGGGCTCGGTCATCGCCGCCCTCGTTTCCGCTAAGCTAAACGTGGCCGAATACAGCGCCTTGCGTGTCAAGCAATCCATTGTTGGTACAGGCCGAGCCACCAAGCCACAAGTACAGGAGATGGTCAAACGCTTACTACGTCTTAGCCGCGCTCCCGGCACTGACGCATCCGATGCACTCGGTGTCGCCATCTGCGCCGCACACCACTACCGCTTACCTGCAGCCCTTAAACCTAAGCCCGCCAGCAAAGAGTAAGATCACCCCATGATTGGACGCATTCAAGGTACTTTAATTGCTGTACATCCACCCCGCTTAGTGGTGGATTGCCATGGCGTTGGTTATGAAATTGATGTGCCCATGAGCACCCTGTATCAATTGCCGGGCATCAACCACACCATTACCTTGCTGACACATTTTCAGGTACGTGAAGATGCGCAGCAACTCTTTGGTTTTGCCACGGAGTCGGAGCGCGAAGCCTTTCGTGCGCTCATTAAAATCAGTGGCGTTGGCTCGCGTACTGCACTTGCCGTTTTATCCGGCATGAGTGTGAATGAATTAGCTCAAGCAATTGCCCTGCAAGAACCGGGTCGCTTCACGCAAGTTCCTGGCATCGGCAAAAAGACGGCTGAGCGTTTGTTACTCGAGCTCAAAGGTAAATTAGGGCCAGATTTAGGTCAAGGCACTGGTGCCGCCGCTACTGCGCAGCCCAGCAGCGAAGTCTTGCAAGCATTACTGTCCTTGGGTTACTCCGAGAAAGAAGCACTTTTGGCAATTAAGCAAATTAGTCCCGATGCCTCAGTATCCGAAGGCATTCGTCAGGGCTTAAAGTATTTGTCTAAAGTGTAAATTGCACGAAGCGAATACACTCTTACCATGGCCATACACACCGACGATTTAAGTGCATTACCGGACGACCTTCCAGCAGAAGGTGATCGTCTAGTAAGTGGCTCGGCTGGTAATGCAGAAGCTGTCTTTGAACGCGCCTTAAGACCACGCCAGCTCGATGAATACGTCGGCCAAACCAAAGCCCGCTCACAACTAGAAATTTTTATTAGTGCCACGCGTGCGCGTAATGAAGCGCTCGATCACGTCTTACTCTTTGGACCTCCTGGCTTAGGTAAAACCACGCTGGCGCACATCATTGCTCGCGAACTCGGCGTGAACTTGCGCCAAACTAGCGGCCCCGTACTGGATCGGCCAGGCGACCTAGCAGCCCTGCTGACCAATTTAGAAGCAAACGACGTTCTCTTTATTGATGAGATTCATCGCTTATCGCCGGTGGTCGAGGAGATTCTGTATCCCGCCTTAGAGGACTATGCGCTGGACATCATGATCGGCGAGGGCCCTGCCGCGAGAAGCGTCAAACTCGATCTCAAGCCCTTTACCTTAATTGGCGCAACGACCCGTGCCGGCATGCTCACCAATCCCTTGCGTGATCGCTTTGGTATTGTGGCGCGCCTGGAGTTTTATACAAGCGATGAGCTCACCCTGATTGTGGAGCGTTCTGCTAATTTACTCAAAGCCAAAATTGATCCTAGTGGTGCCAGTGAAATCGCCAAGCGCGCCCGCGGTACCCCACGGATTGCTAATCGTCTGTTGCGACGGGTGCGTGACTTTGCTGAAGTTAAGGGCACTGGCGTGATCACCAAAGCCATGGCTGATGCGGCATTAGCCATGCTCGATGTTGATCCGAGTGGGTTTGATGTGATGGACCGTAAATTGCTGGAAGCAATCTTGCATAAGTTTGATGGTGGCCCAGTTGGCATCGACAACCTGGCTGCAGCCATCGGCGAAGAGCGCGATACGATTGAAGATGTGCTTGAGCCCTATTTGATTCAGCAGGGCTACTTGCAGCGTACCTCGCGTGGCCGCATTGCTACGCGCTTGGCCTACGAGCACTTTGGTTTAACGCCGCCAAGCAACAGCCTCGACCTACTGACATAGGCGAATTTAGCTCAGCGTCACTTTCACAAAGCGACGCTTACCCACTTGCAATACAAAGGATCCGGCAGCAACTTGCAAGCCTTTGTCGCTAATCACAGCTCCATCAATTCGTACCCCACCCTGCTCAATATTGCGATTGGCTTCTGCATTCGATGGCGCTAAGCCAGTCATCTTGATTAATGCAGTAATGCCGAGCGGCGCGCCCGATAAGCTCACCTCAGGGACATCGTCTGGGATACCACCTTTGGCACGGTGATTGAAGTCTTCCAAGGCTTTTTCTGCTGCTGCCTGCGAGTGAAAGCGTGCCACGATTTCTTGAGCAAGGAGCACTTTGCAGTCACGCGGATTGCGACCAGCCGCTACTTCTTGCTTCATTAAGTCAATTTCAGCCATAGGGCGGAATGATAGTAATGTGAAGTAGCTCCACATCAATTCATCGGAAATGCTCATCAGCTTGCCAAACATCTCGTTTGGCTGCTCACTAATGCCAACGTAATTCGCTTTTGATTTGCTCATCTTCTCAACACCGTCAAGACCAACCAGCAATGGCATGGTCAAGATGCACTGCGGTTCTTGTCCATATTCCCGCTGCAACTCACGGCCGACGAGTAGATTGAATTTCTGATCGGCGCCACCCAGCTCTAAATCGCTCTTTAAGGCAACCGAGTCGTAGCCCTGCATCAATGGGTATAAGAACTCATGTACCGAAATCGGCACACCCGAGCGATAACGCTTCGTAAAGTCATCGCGCTCGAGCATGCGCGCTACGGTATAACGCGATGCCAGCTGAATCATGCCGCGTGCACCGAGCGGATCGCACCACTCGCTGTTGTAACGCACTTCAGTTTTGCTCGGGTCGAGTACTAGGCTGGCTTGTTTGTAATAGGTTTGCGCATTTTCGGCAATAGCTTCTGCCGTCAGTGGTGGGCGCGTTGCATTTCTGCCCGAAGGATCGCCGATCATGCTCGTGAAATCGCCAATCAAGAAAATGACGGTATGGCCCAAGTCTTGCAGTTGGCGAAGCTTATTCAGAACCACCGTATGCCCCAAATGAATATCCGGCGCAGTAGGGTCTAGGCCTAACTTAATGCGTAATGGCGTTTTGGTAGCCTGGCTGCGGGCAAGCTTAGCCAACCAATCGGCTTCGACTAATAGCTCGTCACAACCCCGTTTTGTTACCTCTAAGGCAGCAAAAACATCGGGGGTCAGTGGGTATTTAGATTCTGGGATAGCCGCCATACTGATTCAATTATCGAGTTCGGTTAAATTAGGGTTTCAGTTACGATAATCGTATTGTCGCATTCCTCAGAATAGAGTCTACCCACCGCATGCATAAGCCCCACCCCCTTTACATCGGCATGATGTCTGGCACAAGCCTTGACGGGATTGATGCGGTACTGGCCGAACTGGGTCCTAATGGCGAAACCCAACTCTGCGGGGCAGTGAGCGCCCCATTTACACCCCCGCTCCGTGACGCCTTATTGGCCCTCCAAACTCCGGGTGATAATGAAATCCACCGCGAGCATCTGGCTGCAAATGCCTTGGCAATGGCGTATGCAGACCTTGTCAAGCAGCTACTGGCGGACAGTAAACGGCAACCTTCCGAGATCACCGCCATTGGTGCGCATGGACAAACCATTCGTCACCAAGCGGGCCCCAATAAGGCACTTGCGTATACTCACCAAACCCTAAACCCCGCATTGCTGGCTGAACTAACTAGCATTGAAGTAATTGCGGACTTTCGGAGCCGTGATGTCGCTGCAGGCGGCCATGGCGCCCCTTTAGTGCCGGCATTTCATGCGCAGCAATTTGCCAGCGATAGAAATACAGCCGTACTGAACCTCGGCGGCATCGCCAACCTCACGATCCTTCCTCAGAATGGCGCTGTCACTGGCTTTGATTGTGGTCCCGGCAATATGCTGATGGATGCGTGGATTACAAAACACAAAGGGCATGCCTTTGATCGGGATGGCGCGTGGGCTGCGCAAGGAATGGTCAATGATTCTTTACTCGAGCAAATGTTGGCAGATCCTTTTTTTACTAAGGCTCCACCCAAAAGTACGGGCCGGGATGACTTTCATCTGAGCTGGTTGGAAAAGCAACTGGATAGCAATGCGCTTAAAGCAGAAGATGTGCAAGCGACGCTATTGCGTCTCACTGTGACTACCGCGCTGCAATCCATTCTCCTCTACGCACCGCAAACCGAAGTCCTGATTGTCTGTGGTGGCGGTGTCAATAACACCGCACTACTCAATAGCCTGGGCGAGCAAGCGCGGGTGATGTTCAAACATACTCTTGAAATCCGCAGCAGTGAAGCCAATGGAGTCGATCCGCAACTGGTTGAGGCCCTGGCCTTTGCCTGGCTAGCATGGATGCACAAAACAAAACGGCCAGCAAATCTGCCGGCCGTTACGGGAGCAAGTGGGCCTCGAATCTTAGGCGCTTGCTACCCTGCTTAAAGCGAATCGCTTATGCGGAGAAGGACGATCCGCAACCACAGGTGGTTGTGGCATTCGGATTCTTAATTACAAACTGCGAACCGTTGATGTCTTCTTTGTAATCGATCTCAGCGCCAACGAGGTACTGAAAGCTCATTGAATCCACTAAGAGCGTTACGCCATTTTTATCAAAAGCAGTGTCGTCTTCATTCACGGCATCATCAAACGTGAAACCGTACTGAAAACCAGAACAGCCGCCGCCTTGCACAAATACGCGCAGCTTTAATTCAGGGTTACCTTCTTCGGCAATCAGGTCCGCTACCTTTGCTGCCGCGCTATCGGTAAAAACCAATGGAATTGGTGGCTCAGCAAGATCGTTGGGTTGGGTTGTAGCGACTTGTGTCATAAATGACTCCTAGTTCAAAAAGTGTTTCCCTATTTTAGGCTCTAAATGCCCGCTCCTGCATAAGGATATCTAAAACGCACTAATACCACTTTAAGGCGAGAGGGCAATTTGGGTCAAGCCCATGGTCTCCGGCAGCCCAAACATCAAATTGAGGCACTGTACGCCTTGACCTGAAGCCCCTTTAACCAGGTTGTCCTCCACCACCAAAATCACCAGGGTATCGCCATTTCCGGGGCGATGGATCGCAATTCGCAGGCCATTACTGCCCCGCACCGAGCGGGTTTCAGGATGGCTGCCGGCAGGCATCACATCCACAAAGGGCTCGTCTTGGTAAAACCGCTCAAAAACCGCCTGAAAGTCAACGTCCTTACCTTCCTCGGTAATGCGCGCATACAAGGTCGAATGAATACCCCGAATCATGGGCGTGAGGTGTGGAACAAAGGTCAGGCCGATTTGATCGGATTGCGCAATGGCTTTTAAGCCTTGGGTAATCTCAGGGCTATGGCGATGGCCTTTAACCGCATAGGCCTTGAAGTTATCGCTCGCCTCGGCCAGCAAAGTACCTACCTCGGCTTTGCGACCCGCACCGGACGTGCCTGACTTGGAATCAGAAATCAAATGCAGTCCATCAATCCAGCGCTTACCGCCCGTCGACTTGGGCGCCAAGAGTGGAGCAAAACCCAACTGCACTGTGGTTGGATAGCAGCCTGCTAAACCGACAACACGCGCCTTTTTGATTGCCTCCCGATTGATTTCAGGAAGACCGTAAACCGCCTCCGCCAAAATCGCCGGGCATGCATGGGGCATGCCGTACCACTGCGTAAATACCGCAGTGTCTTTTAAACGAAAATCTGCCGCCAAATCCAGCACCTTCACACCGGCAGCCAGCAATGATTCAGCTTGCGACATGGCGACCCCATGGGGCGTAGCAAAAAACACGGCATCGCACTGATCTAACTTTGCATCCTCTGGTGTCGTGAACTTCAAATCAATTCGGCCGCGCAACGAAGGGAACATGTCGGCAACGGCCATACCGGCTTCGGTACGTGATGTGATTGCCTGAATGGTGACCTGGGGATGCTGTACGAGTAAACGCAAAAGCTCTACCCCGGTGTATCCCGTACCGCCAACAATGCCTACTTTAATCATGCCATTCTCCCCAATACGCTCACACCAAATTATCGTACAGCGCTACTACTTTATCCTTATTCACACCCCAATTGTAGAAACAAAAAGGGCCGCTTGCGCGACCCTTTCAGCAAAACAGAGCGACTGAAAGTAATTAGCGCTTGCTGAACTGCTTACGACGACGCGCGCCGTGCAGACCAACCTTCTTACGCTCCACTTCACGGGCATCGCGTGTCACCAAACCTGCTTTAGACAGGGTAGGCTTCAATGCGTTGTCGTAGTCGATGAGTGCACGCGTCACGCCATGACGCACTGCGCCTGCTTGACCGGTTTCACCACCACCGCTCACGTTCACTTTGATATCAAAGGTGGTGAGGTGGGCTGTAAGGGCCAAAGGCTGACGCGCAATCATGCGGGATGTCTCGCGGGCAAAATAAATATCAATCGGCTTACCGTTGACAGTGATTTCACCTTTGCCTGATTTAATAAAGACACGGGCAACAGAGCTCTTGCGACGACCTGTACCGTAGTTCCAATTTCCGTAATTAATAGCCATGTGGTTTCCTTAGATCTCGAGCACTTTAGGCTGTTGAGCCGTGTGTGGATGCGTAGCGTCGCCATAGACTTTCAACTTCTTGATCATGGCGTAGCCGAGTGGGCCTTTTGGCAACATACCCTTCACAGCCTTCTCGAGTGCGCGGCCCGGAAAGCGGTCTTGCATCTTATCGAAGTTGGTAGAGCTAATACCACCTGGGTATCCGCTGTGACGGTAATAAATTTTGTTCAAGCCTTTGGTGCCAGTGACACGCAGCTTAGATGAGTTGATAACGACGATGAAGTCGCCCGTATCAACGTGGGGGGTGAATTCAGGTTTGTGCTTGCCGCGTAAACGGTGTGCCACTTCACTGGCGACACGACCGAGGACTTTGTCCGTAGCGTCAATCACGAACCAATCACGCGTCACCTCATGGGATTTTGCGGAAAAAGTTTTCATGATTTTCTCAAATTGTTATAGTCAAAAAATTACCCTCAATTCAATCATTCGCCCTTTGGCCCTGCTTATGCTT
>JBIIGG010000154.1:0-3333 GCA_044236575.1 Polynucleobacter sp.
TTAGGGTTGGTTTGATGCGCATGGAGGGCCGCAAAAAGGCCGGCACCACCAGAACCCAAAATTAAGATATCGGTTTCAAGGGTTTTGATATTAAGAGGGGCATTCATGATTCGATTCCTAAGCTTTTGAGTACATCAACCTTATTGCGCGCAACGTCGCTTTTGACTTCTTGATAAATGCTGCCGCCGTGGCTATCCATCGCTACCAAGAGTGGGCCAAAGTCACGAATCTTAAATCGCCAGAGCGACTCTGGATTGAGGTCATCCATATCGACATCTTCAATTTGCTCAATCCAGGTAGTTTCTAAGGCAGCGGTACCGCCAATAATCGCTAAGTACACGCCGCCGAGCTCTGCAAATGCCTTAGAGGAGTCTTCACGCATACCGCCTTTACCCACAATCATGCGCACGCCGTTTTGGGTCATCAGCGGTTTTGTAAAGCGCTCCATCCGATCGGATGTAGTTGTGCCGATGCAGATGGGCTGATAACCGGCTGGATGCTCAGCGCTAACAGGTACCTTGCGCACATTGGGGGCCGTATGAATTACCGCGTGGCCGCTTAAGTCAAACTTAGTTTTGCGATCATGATCAAACATGTGAATCTGCGTGGCATCCCGAATTCCAAATAAGGTGTTTTGCAAGGTAACCGTATCGTTAATCTTGAGGCGACGAATATCGGCTTCGCTCACAGGGGTAAGTAGATTGTAGTGAGCCATGATTGTTCCTAAAAACCGTACTCAACACCATCCGGCGTAAAGGTGGCACGTGCGCGCCTCGCAGAGTGGCATTGCATATTGACCGCGACTGGATTCATCGTGATATGAGTTGCTGCCAACTCGACATGGACTGCAAACGCAGTACCATCACCACCTAAGCCTTGCGGCCCAATACCAAGACGATTGACCGCTGCACTCAGTTCTTGCTCCAGCTTTGCACCCTCCGCATCGGCACAGGCGCTGCCAATTGGGCGTGTGGCAGCCCGCTTAGCCATCGCCACACACTGATCCGACGTTCCGCCAACACCAACACCAACAATGGTGGGTGGGCAGGTTTTTCCACCCGATGCAACAACACTCTCAATGACAAATGCTTTAACACCCAAAATACCTTCTGCAGGAATAGCCATCTTCAGATAGGAGTTATTCTCAGAGCCGCTTCCCTTTGGAATCATTTCAATCTCAACTACTTCATTGTCAGCACTGAAGTCGAGGTGGATTGCCGGCATATCAATGCCGCAGGAGGTATGGTTATTCTTGCGGGTAATCGGATGCACTACCGAAGAGCGCAGTGGATACTCGGTTGTAGCACGTTCACACCCTTTACGAATCGCGGCTTTTAATGCCATGCCATCAAACTCAACATTACGGCCAATCTTGACGTTATAGATCGGCAAACCCGTGTCTTGGCAAAGTAAATTGTCTTCCCGCTCAGCTACGGTAATATTGGTAACCATGGTCTGCAGAACCACTTGAGCACGCGCATCTGTCTCAGACCGATTTAAGCGATCGATGCCTTGCTTCACATCGTCTGGTAATTTTTTTAATGCGCGGATATACAGCTCCTTGCATGCTTCCTCTACCAAGCTCATCTGTAACTGCATAGTGCTCCCAATTAATCTGCTAACGCTAAAAATAAAAGGCCGGAAATAATCGATAGAACGATGGCCGCCTGAATCCAGCCCTTGCGCAATCCCCGCCATGTGCCAAATTCAATCATGAGGAGGCGGACACCACCCACCAAATGAATTGTCAATAGAGTTACCAAACCCCACTCACCGACTTTCACCGCCCAAAAATCAGTCAGTTTTAAATAGTGATCAAGCTCATCCGCCCCAAACAGGGACTGGGATAGCAAGAAGAAATGAATTGGCAAAAAACAGGCAAGTAATAGGCCTGAAATCCGGTGCGCCATATAGATAAAGTAGGACAGGTGTGATTTGGCCCGGTGATCTAGTCTTGGTCTACTGCTCATCGCCCTACTCCACCGGTAAAGACACCAATCACTGCGGCGGTTCCCAATACCAATATCAGGGCTGCCAAGATCCAAGGTAATACACTGACCGCGGGAGAGCGCGGGAAGTTTTCGCGCAAAATATTTGCAAGGCCAATCGGCGCATGGACTAGACAGGCCAACACAAATACTTCATAAAAAATAGCAAAGAACCAATTGCCCTGAGTGCGACCTAAGATTTCGCCCGCAGTAAGGCCGCCACGGATGGCGTAAAACATAATGAATAAATGAATGGCCACACACAAACCGAGCACCATAGCACTGATACGCTGGGCATACCAGAGTCTAGCTTGTAGCAGCGCGGTATTGCTAATAGCCAAACTCACAACTTACCCCACTTCGTACCGCGCACAGCAGCCCTGGCCACTAGCTTTTTCAATCCAGAAATACCGGCGGTCGGCTCAAGCTGCTTAGGGCATCGCTCCGTGCAGCTGCCATGGGTATGGCAGGTATGGCAACCCGCATCACCGGCTACTGCACGCAATCGATCCAATTGCTGCGTATCCCGCACATCGTTGGTCAGGGTCCAAGCACGATTGAGTGCTGCTGGCCCTAAATAATCAGAGCGACTGGCCACCACATCGCATGATGCATAACAAACAGCACAGCCAATGCATTCGATACCAGCATTGGCTAGTTGGCGCTCCTCTGAATCAGGCTTTACGATTGCAAAATCATCGTGGCGCGTTTGCTCGCCCTTGAAAAAACCAACCGCCCCTTTCCACTTATTAAAGAACTCACGCATATCGGTTGCAAGGTCTTTAATGACAGGTAAATTATTCAGCGGAGCAATCTCCAATGCGTCGCCTTCGACAATTTTGGCGACATGCGTGCGGCAAGTCCAGCGTGCAACGCCATTGACGGTCATCGCGCACGAACCACACATACCCACACGGCAAGCAAATCGATAGCTGAGAGTGGGGTCGAGTTTTCGCTGGATGTAGGTCACTACATCCAAAACGGTTTGATTGGAGTTGCGCGGGACTAGGTATTCGACAAACTCACCTTGTTCGGCTCCGCGCCAGACTTTGACTTTAAGATTGGTTTCAGACATAGCCAAATTATATCGGGGTATAGTAAAAATTAAATCGAATAGATTTTTTATCGAGATAAAGTATTTTTTTACTATAATACAGCCCATGTCCAGCATCCGCGTGCTTAAAAACTTCATCTCCATTACCCGTCATGGCAGCGTGGCGGCAGCTGCTCGCGAAATTGGCCTTACTGCGGCCGCTGCCGGCCAGCAATTGCAGCATTTAGAAGAAGAAATCGGGGTTGAGCTATTTGACCGAAATAAACGCTCCCTCGTACTCAACAACCAAGG
>JBIIGG010000153.1:0-3333 GCA_044236575.1 Polynucleobacter sp.
GGCAGCGCGCGGGTATAGGCGTCGGCCTGAACAAAATTCATCAGCCGCACACCGGGTAAGTTGATAAAGCTTTTGAGCAGCGGCGCTTCAGCTGCGGCCACGACAAAAACAACATCGAGGTTTCCAGCGGCCAATTTTGAGGCTCCCTCTTGCGGTGTCAATTGCTCCATTTCTAGATCGGCTGGCCTGATTCCGCTGGTATCGAGCAGTAATTTTGCAATCGAGTTCGTGCCGCTTCCTGGGTTGCCAATCGAGACCCGTTTCCCTTTTAACTGGGTGAGTAGGGTCAGTCCGTCTGGAGCCCCCTTAAAACTAGACTCGCGATAAAACACCCATACTGGCTCATAGAACACGCCGGCGATCGATACCAAATGGGGATATTGAGACACATCCGCAACGCCGCCCTGAATCATCGCCAAGTCAACACCCGATTTGGGATCAGCCAATAATGCAAGATTGTCGAGCGTACCTCCTGTCTTAATGACCTGCAGCTCTACTCCTTGTTTTTTTAAAGAGGATTGCATCCGTTCGCCGAAGCGGTAATACAAACCATCCTGAAACCCAGTAGCAATCGCAATCGACTTGGGCGGAGCTGGAATCAGCGTCCACAAGACGCCAAATACAAATACGATGAGTAGCACCAATATTGCCAATAAGGCATATGGGTTATAGCGGAGTCCTTGAATACGGTTCATGATCGTGGGCGTTTTTTTGGATTATGCCCTGCATCTGAGGGTCGCTACTATTTTCACGCTACCATAGCAATTTAAAAACCCATCCAATCAGAAGGTAGCCCATGAATACATCCCCCCTGCGCGTAGCCCTCGTGACCGGTGCCGGTAGCGGTATTGGCCGAGCCGCCGCTAAAGCCCTGCTCGGCGGCGGCTACTGCGTCGTCCTCACTGGGCGCAGGCTTGATGCTCTGCAAAGCGCCATCCAGATAATCGGCGGCAACGATAGTAATTGCCTTGCTGTGACTTGCGACGTGGGTAAACCGGATAATGTAAAAAATCTCTTTAGCGCCTTGAAGACTAAATGGGGACGCATTGACCTTCTCTTCAATAATGCTGGCACTGGCGCCCCAGCTATTCCGATGGAAGAGCTTAGCTACGAACAGTGGATGAATGCCATCAACAGCAATTTATGCGGCGCCTTTTTATGCTCGCAAGAAGCGATCCGCATGATGAAAGCGCAGACTCCTCAAGGTGGCCGCATCATCAATAATGGATCAATTTCGGCGCACGCACCGCGCCCGATGACAGCGCCTTACACCGCAACAAAGCATGCCATTACCGGCTTAACCAAATCAATCTCATTAGATGGTCGTCCGTTTAACATTGCCTGCGGCCAAATCGATATTGGCAATGCCGCTACTGAGATGACTGAAAGAATGGCTGCTGGAATTATGCAAGCCGATGGCTCTATTAAGGTTGAACCGCGCATGGACGTTGATCATGTTGGCCAAGCCGTTCTGCACATGGCCCAGCTTCCACTGGAAAGCAATATTCAATTCATGACAATTATGGCAACCAATATGCCCTATGTGGGGCGCGGTTAATACGCGCGTGGCTTGGACATAGCCTGCGACAGCACGATCACTGGAATCAAGCCTGCCAACACAATGGTGAGGGATGGTAAGGCCAGCTCAGATAAGCGCTCATCTGCGGCCAACTGGTAGGTAGCTACCGCTAAGGTATCAAAGTTAAATGGTCGCAACAGCAAGGTGGCTGGCAATTCTTTCATGACGTCGACAAAAACAAAGAGGCCGGCAGTCAGTAAACTGCGCTTGAGCAAAGGTAAATGAATTTGCGTCATGGTTTGCCATTGCGATGCCCCTAATAAAGCAGCCGTACCATCCATCGCTGGGGTAATGCGCGATAGTCCGGTCTCGACACTTTGTAGGCTAGACGATAAAAAGCGAATCAGATAGGCATAAACTAATACCCACACCGTTGCCGACATAATCCATGCTGAGTCAATCAGGCCCAGCAAAGAGAGGATGCCGACAGCCAATACCGCGCCGGGCAAGGCGTAGCCCAAGCCTAATAGCCGATTGACCCACTGCATCGCGGCACTCTTTGATGCTCTTGCAAAATACGCTAAGAATAAGGCGCAAACAACCGAAATAATCGCAGTCACACTCGCTAGCCAGATGGAGTTACTAAGCCAGGCGGTATAACGCGCATCGATCGTAATGCCCTGCTCCCATTGCAACTGCAGCAAGCCCAATACCGGCAATACAAAAGAACATAAAACCGTAAGGCCACACACTGCAAAAGCAAACAATGCTTTTTTACCACTTAGTTTTTTAGCGATGGTTGCACGCGGCACGCTGCCCGATATGGCGTAACGAAGACGCGCCCGATTGTGCTGCTCAATGTAAAAAATAAGAAAGACGAAGGCCAATAAACCCAGTGAGAGTTGCACCGCAGCCAATCGATCACCAAAAGATAGCCACGCACGAAAAATTCCCGTAGCAAAGGTTTGTACGCCGAAATACGATACGGCGCCGTAATCAGCCAATACTTCCATTAAGGCCAGTGCCATGCCCGCAAAAATAGCAGGGCGTGCCATGGGTAGAACCAGTTTATAAAAAGCCTGAAAGCCACTATAGCCCAGGGTTTCGGCAACTTCTGCAAGGCGTCCGCTGCGATCTAAAAATGCAGTGCGTGCAATTAAATAGACATAAGGGAAAAGGCAAAACGAAAAAGTCCAAATGGCGCCGCCTAAGGATCTAGGGTCTGGGAAAAACCACAAACGCTCCAGCCCTAAGACTTGCCGCAGTCCGGTTTGCACTGGACCAGAAAAATCCAGCATATCGACAAACAAATAGGCCATGACGTAGGTGGGCACGGCGAGGGGCAAAATTAATGCCCACTCAAAAATACGCTTGCCGGGGAACTGGTAATTGGCTACTAACCACGCATTACCTACTCCCAAAACAAAGACACCAACTGCTACGCCTGCAAGCAAAATAACCGTAGATATCAAATAGTCGCCGAGCACAAATTCCCATAAGTGCGCCAAGGTTCCTTGGCTCTCCATGCCAGCAGCGCCTGGAATGCTCTCTGGAAACAGAAAAGGAACGCCCAAGCCAAGCAGTGGCAAGGAGAGCAATAGTGCGATCAGAACAACAATTCGGCTCATTTCGGGGGCGATCGTAAGGGCTAACAACAGTGAATCCGGTGAATCTAACCGGTTAATGCGAAAATTATAGGGATGAATTCAACTCCACCCCTACTTTCGCTTGAAGAAATTGAAATTGCCTATCCCAAACCGGATGGCCAGGGCTGGATGCGTATCGTGCATGACCTTAGTCTTCAGCTTGAGCCG
>JBIIGG010000034.1:0-12121 GCA_044236575.1 Polynucleobacter sp.
GCCTTCTTTAACGGCAGTCAAAATCTCTTGTACTGAGTTTGCTTTACCTTCCAAGATGGCATCGGCAATGCCGCGCACGTACAGCATTACTGCCTTGCTGGAGTCATCGTTACCGGGGATGATGTAATCCACGCCTTCAGGGGAATGGTTGGTGTCCACAACTGCGATGACCGGAATGCCTAATTTCTTGGCTTCAGTAATCGCAATCTTGTGATAACCGACGTCCACTACGAAAATCGCATCGGGTACGCCATTCAAATCCTGAATACCGCCCAAGGCTTTTTGCAATTTGTCGAGGTCACGGTCATTGGTAAGGGCTTCCTTCTTGGAAAGCTTTTCCCAATCGCCCGCTTCTTTGGCAACCGCCATGTCTTTCAAACGCTTTAAGGAGCCTTTGACAGTTTTAAAGTTGGTGAGAGTGCCACCGAGCCAGCGGCTATCGATGTAGGGCATACCTGCACGCGCAGCCTCTTCGGCGATGATCTCGCGGGATTGGCGCTTGGTACCAACAAACAAAATGGTGCCGCGATTGGCTGCAATTTGTTTTGCCACTTTCAGGGCTTCCTGAAACATGGGCAATGTTTTTTCCAAATTGATGATGTGAATTTTATTGCGATGGCCAAAAATATAAGGGGCCATCTTGGGGGACCAGAAACGTGTTTGGTGGCCAAAATGGCAACCGGCTTCCAGCATCTGACGCATAGTCACTGACATAACATTCTCCTAAGGGTTTGATCTAAGGTTAGGTCCTAGCTGCACTAAAAAGTGCCACCCTGGAAGGCCTAACCCGCAATTTCGGTTCAGCAGATGCAGTAAATTGACGTCATCCAACAAGCCGATCCGCAAATTATAGCTTACATATCAATTAACTAGGGCGTCATAGCTAGTTCACACCCCCTTACTAGCACCCCCTAAAATGGCCTTGGATTGCCCATAAAACAGCCAAGTCGTTGATAATAAAAGCATGAATAGTGTATTTACCGATGAAAACGACATCCAAGGGATGCGTGAAGCAGGCCGCTTGGCCAGCGAAGTACTAGACCACGTAGCGCCTTTTGTACAGCCAGGCATCAGTACCGGTGAGCTCGATCGCATTTGCCATACCTATATGCGCGACGTGCAAAAAACCATACCAGCGCCACTCAATTACCAACCGCCAGGATATCCACCCTTTCCGGCTTCCATTTGCACCTCGGTGAATGACGTCATTTGCCACGGTATCCCCGGCGACAAAATCCTGAAATCCGGTGATGTGGTTAATCTCGACATTACCGTGATCACCCCTGCTGGCTACTTTGGGGATACAAGTCGCATGTTTATGGTGGGCGAGCCATCGGTGTTGGCAAAACGCCTAACCCAAATTACCTTTGAATGCATGTGGCTTGGCATCGCTCAAGTGAAGCCAGGCGCGCGTCTTGGCGATATCGGGCACGTCATCCAAACTCATGCTGAAAAAGCCGGTTACTCGATTGTGCGCGAGTACTGCGGTCATGGCATTGGCAAAGTCTTTCACCAGGATCCGCAAATTCTGCATTACGGCAGACCAGGCACTGGAGAAACGTTAGAAGCCGGTATGACCTTCACCATTGAACCCATGATTAATGCCGGCAAACGTGACATACGCACGATGCCGGATCAGTGGACTGTAAAAACCAAAGACCGTAGCCTCTCAGCGCAGTGGGAGCACACCTTGCTCGTGACCCAGAAGGGCGTTGAAGTCCTAACCTGGTCATTAGGCAGCAACCCACCCCCCGAATGCGTCGCCGGCTTGCATTTCCGCCCCAGCGCATAGACCGCCCCGAAAACGGCATACCCCCATTCATGCTTACGGCTACACAAAATCAAGCTACGATCAGCAATGGGGCCCAGTTACGCAGTGCTCGTGAAGCAGCCTATGCAGAGTTTCAAGCCCACCAAGGTGTCGAAAAACTAAGTAAGCAACTTAGCAATATGAGTGACGTGCTGCTCATGAATTTGTGGTCACAGTGCCAATTGCATCACGATGCCGCCCTGCTTGCAGTCGGCGGTTATGGCCGCAGCGAACTCTTTCCCTACTCCGACGTCGACATCTTAATTTTGCTACCTGACCACCAGTCAGAAACGCTATCTGCTCGGGTAGAGCAATTCATTGCGCAATGCTGGGATGCGGGAGTGGAGATTGGCTCGTCAGTACGCAATAGCGCAGAGTGCTTATCGGAAGCGGCCCAGGACATTACGGTACGCACTTCTTTATTGGAGGCGCGCTTCTTGGGTGGTAATCGCGCTCTATTTACCCAATTCTCCAAAGCCTACTGGAATGCCATGGATCCCAAGGTCTTCTTTCAGGCTAAATTACTTGAGCTCAAGCAGCGCCATCAAAAATACCAAGATACACCTTACTCCTTAGAGCCTAATTGCAAAGAGAGTCCAGGCGGCTTACGTGATATCCAAATTATTACCTGGGTCAGTAAAGCAGCGCAGTTTGGTAATGGTTTTCAGGATTTGTACAAGAAAGGAATCATTACTCGGCGCGAGCTAACCGAGATCAAGCGCAATAAGCGCTTACTAGAAACCATTCGAGCCCACCTGCATTTACTCGCAAAACGCCGGCAGGATGTACTCGCATTTGATTTGCAAGCGCCCCTCGCGAGTGCCATGGGAATTGAGGCTGAAAGCAATCGCGCTGCGAGCGAAGCGATCATGCGTCGCTATTATTGGGCTGCAAAAGCCGTAACCCAGCTCAATGATGTGCTGTTACAAAACATTGAAGCATTACTCTTTCCACAAGAATCAAAAACAACCCACGCTATCCCTGGAGAAGAGAATCAATATTTTATTGAGCGCCAGGGCTTGCTCGATATCACCGACCCCATGCTCTACGAGAAACACCCCGAGCAGATTCTCAGAACCTTTTTAGTCTTTACGCAATCACCCACCTTAACTGGCCTGTCTGCAACCATCTTTAGAGCGCTGTACAACGTACGTAAACGCATGGACAGCCAGTGGCGCAAGGACCCCGCGAACCGAGCCCTGTTTATGGAAATCCTCAAACAGCCAGACGGGGTCACGCGCGCCTTTCAGCTGATGAATCGAACCAGTGTGCTGGGCCGCTACTTACCTGCCTTCCGAAAAATTGTCGGGCAAATGCAGCATGATTTGTTTCATGTCTATACCGTGGATCAACATATCTTGATGGTGTTGCGCAATGTACGGCGCTTCATGATCATGGAGCATACGCAGGAGTTCCCTTACTGCAGTCGCTTGATTGCCAACTTTGACAAACCATGGCTGATTGTTTTAGCCGCCCTCTTTCATGACATCGCTAAAGGCCGTGGCGGCGATCATTCTGAGTTAGGCATGCGCGATATGCGGCAGTTCGCTAAAGACCACAGTCTTAGCAAAGCCGATACCGAGCTCTTGGTTTGGTTAGTAGCAAAGCATCTGAGGATGAGTCAAGTAGCGCAAAAGCAAGACATCTCCGATCCCGATATCGTTGCGCAATTTGCCAAAGAAATGGGCGATGAGCGCCATCTGACGGCGCTGTATTTACTTACTGTTGCCGATGTCAGAGGCACTAGCCCGAAGGTTTGGAATGCCTGGAAAGCCAAGTTACTAGAAGACCTCTATCGAGCTACCTTGCGTGTGCTGGGCGGAGCCAAAACCGATGCCACATCGGAGTTAGCGCAGCATCAAGAAGAATCACGACGTAATCTCAGATTGAATGGGATTGAAGACAAAGCATATGCTGACTTATGGCAAAAATTGGATGTTGCCTTTTTCTTAAGGCAGGATGCAGGTGACATTGCCTGGTTAACCCGGCACCTCTTTAATCGCGTAGATAGCGCAGAGCCCGTAGTGCGTGCCAGACTATCGACCGTAGGCGAAGGCTTGCAAGTTGCTGTCTATATGCCAGATCAAGCTGATCTATTTGCGCGCATCTGTGCCTACTTTGAGCGCCACGGCTTTTCCATCTGGGATGCCCGCATTCATACGACGCGGCACGGCTATGCGCTGGATACCTTTCAGGTTACTGGCATGAATCGCTTAACCGAAACCGGTAGCTACCGCGACCTCATTCAACTAGTGGAATACGAACTCAAGACTGCCCTTGAGAAAACGGAGCCGCTACCCCAGCCCAGCATGGGTCGCCTATCTAGGCAATCCCGCAGCTTTCCCGTGCAAGCCAGGGTTAATATGCAGCCCGATGATCGTGGTCAATACGTCGTGCTATCCCTAACGGCTAGCGATCGCACCGGGCTTATCTATGCAGTAGCAAAAGTACTCGCAAAACACCGCGTATCGATCCACACTGCCCGCATTAATACCTTGGGCGAACGCGTGGAAGACGTACTGCTACTGAACGCCGCAGAACTCAGTAAGAATCCAAAATTGCAAATCCAAATTGAAACCGAAATCCTGGATGTATTAGCAAGCTAGCGCTTATTTGCGTTAGATTGCAACAATCCGTAATAAGCCTTAACCGCCCTCTTAGTTCGGTCATCCGTTACGGCACTTTGCTCACACCATCTCCACTCTATTGCCTCGGCCGCATTAACCATTCGGGACGGTTTCAGAGCAAAACAAAGATCAATATGAATATGCTCAGGCTCTTTTTTGGCGGGATTATTCGGAATTGTATGAACATCAACGTCCACAAGAGAATTCTCTTGCCAAACTAATTCACATAAAACACCAGTCTCTTCTTGGGTCTCGCGAATGGCCGCAGACTCTGGCGTCTCACCCTCATCAATATGTCCACCTGGCTGAATCCAAATTCCCAGATAAGGGTGACGTATTAAAAGAACCTTATCAAACTCTATAACCAAGCCGCTGGCGGTAATATGACCAACCAGATTGGATCGTGAAAAAGGGTCTGGTGAGTTTACGATTTGATGTACTGCGGCATCATGCGGAGTACATGGAAAATTTAAAATTAGATACCTATTTCGCATCTCAGAATCGTAATGAAATCATCTGGACAGAGCTAGCTGATTCTTTTGTAAGAAATGGATGACGACTAAATTACTTATAGATTTAAATACGGATGCTGTTATCCCAATCCTATGCTAGCAAACTCAGCATCGTTGCCTCATCAATCACAGGCACGCCAAGCTCTTCTGCTTTAGTAAGTTTGCTGCCTGCGTCATCGCCTGCCACAACGTAATCAGTCTTTTTAGAAACGGAGCCCGCTACTTTGGCGCCAGCGCGCTCCAGCCGGTCTTTTGCTTCATCCCGAGATAAGGTGGGCAACGTGCCCGTGAGCACAAATGTTTTGCCCGCTACGGCTGCGCTGACCTTTTTTCCCTCCACGGTGAGTGCCATGCCGGATGCCAGCAACTGCTCGATCACCTCGCGGTTGTGGGGCTCTTGCATGAAGCCCGTGATCGAGTCGGCAACGACTGGACCAACATCCCGAACCGTTAGTAGGTCTTCGCCTGTGGCGTCCATGAGGGCACGCATATTTTGATAGTGATTGGCCAAATCTTTTGCGGTAGTTTCGCCCACATGGCGAATGCCTAGGGCAAATATGAAACGGGCTAAGGTCGTGGTTCGCGATTGATTAATCGCCTGAATTAAATTATCAGCCGACTTCTCACCCATGCGTTCTAAATTGGCCACTGCCGTAAATCCCAGGCGGTATAAATCGGCTGGGGTGCGCACCAAATTATTGTCTACGAGCTGATCGACAATCTTTTCTCCAAGACCCTCAATGTCCATAGCGCGGCGATGCGCAAAATGGACCAAGGCCTGTTTACGCTGTGCGCCACAGAACAAGCCGCCACTGCAGCGGGCAATGGCCTCATCCGCTACGCGCTCAATGTGTGAATCGCATACCGGGCAGCGGCTTGGCATCTCAAATGCATTGGTGTTATTCGGTCGACGCTCGAGCACTACCGACACCACTTCGGGTATCACATCACCTGCACGACGCACTACTACGGTATCGCCAATGCGCACATCTTTACGCCTCACTTCATCTTCATTGTGGAGCGTGGCATTGGTTACGGTGACGCCGCCCACCTCTACCGGAGAAAGTCTTGCTACTGGGGTAATTGCGCCGGTACGTCCCACTTGGACATCGATTCCTAGTACGGTTGTGAGCGCTTCTTGGGCTGGGTATTTGTGAGCCAAGGCAAAACGCGGCGCCCGCGAAACAAAGCCAAGCTGGGCTTGCTCTGCAAATGCATTGACTTTATAGACAACACCATCGATGTCATATGGCAAATGATCGCGCTTGCTACCGATCTCCTGGTAGAAATTCAGGATATCGTCGACTGATGACAAGATTTTGCGTTCTGCACAAACGGGTAAACCCAGGCTAAGGTATTGATCGAGTAATGCGCTATGGGATTTTGGTAGCCAACTTTGTGGCTCACACGCTCCCACGCCATAGGCAAAAAAGGATAAGGGCCGTTTTGCAGTGATTTTCGAATCCAGCTGGCGCAGACTGCCTGCAGCAGCATTGCGCGGATTAGCGAATTCTTTTTCACCTAAGCTGGCTGCCTCTTGGTTCATCTTGGCAAAATCAGCAAGGTACATAAAGACTTCGCCACGGACCTCGAGTACTGCTGGGATCGCATTGCCTTGAAGGCGAAGGGGTATTGCTCGAATGGTTTTAATGTTGGCCGTAACGTCTTCACCGCTACTACCATCGCCACGGGTAGCCGCTTGCACCAATAGGCCATTTTCATACCGTAGAGAAATGGCTAGGCCGTCAAACTTCAACTCACCGGCATAAATAACCTGGGCCTGTTGCAAGCCTTCACGGCAGCGGCGATCAAAATTCATTACCTCTGCATCATCAAAGGCGTTATTGAGGGAGAGCATGGGTACCGCGTGCTTCACGCTCATGAATTCTTTTAATGCGGCGCCACCAACCCGTTGCGAGAGCGAATCTGGCGTCACCCATTCGGGATGAGCTTGCTCGAGTGCAATTAACTCGCGATACAGGCGGTCGTATTCACTATCAGGCAATAAAGGGTTATCGAGCACATAGTAGGCGTGATCTAAGCGTGCCAGCTCTGACTGTAGCCAAGCATATCGCTCCGCTGACTGCATCGGATCCGAATGCGGCATGCCCTATCCTTAATTAAATAAGCGCGCAGCAGTCGCCGAGCCGGCTGCGATGCCGCTTAGCTCGAGGCGACTGTATAGGCCATCCAAGTGTTGGCGAATCGCAATCACGGCATTCTCGGTCAGGTTGACGCCATTGTCGTCGACAATGCGGCCCTGCATCGACTCAGCCACAGCAACGCCTTCTGCCAGCATGCGCTCAAATCCCATTTGCTCTTGTGCTACCAAAGGAAGCTCTAGTAATAATGAGATTCCGGTAACGGGCTGATCTGGATCCAATGTATTGCTAGCAAACAAGATTTGATTATTTGAATAGAACACATAAGACCGATTATTTTTGGATAGAACAAAATTACGTTCAAGCATCAGCGCATCCAATTCGGCGCGCGTTTTTGCTTTGCCATCAAAGGCCACATTAATACTGAGTTGTATATCGCTTTCTGCCGCAATCGCATCGAGCTCCTTGGCACTTTCAATCATGGTGCTGACACTGGGCATGTCAATTTGTGCGCCTAATACTTCGGCTAAAGCCTGGCTACGTGAGCAGAAATCGGAAAGCTCTAGCACCCCGATGGGACCCTTGCGACTAGCCAGCTGAATCGCGAGTTGCAATTCTGCGTAATTAGCGTCCATGCCAATGGGCTCCCAGTCACTTTTGGTATCGTCCACCCGCAAGCCTTCGTATATCCAATGCGCACCGAAGCGAGGCCAATCTGCCACCTCACCCATGATTTCACTGCCCTTAATAGGGTTCTCAAACCGCAACGTAATCACACAATCAATACGCGGGTCAATTGCAAAACGAGGCGCTTCCGTAGGAGCCACATTCATGGGCTCAGCAAATCCAGGCTCTACACGATCGCCAAGATGATTCTGCCCCACTGCATCAGCAAATCCAGACTCAACTGGCGTATGCGCTTGGCGCTTGGCGCGAGCGCTACGCAGATTAACAATGGCCACCAAGACCACGAGGAAAATACCAATCAGGCCTAAGGCAAATTGCAACTCCGACAAACCCAGCGTCGCTGTGATTTGCTCCAGTCCCATTTAGGCGGCCTCAACCATTGATACTGCAGAGGCAATATCGACAGCCACAATACGCGATACACCCTGCTCCTGCATGGTGACGCCAATCAATTGGTGGGCAATTTCCATGGTGATCTTGTTGTGTGAGATAAAGACAAACTGCGTCTTAGCAGACATCCTAGCAACCATCTCGGAGTAGCGCAATGTATTGGCATCATCGAGCGGCGCATCGACCTCATCCAGCAAGCAAAATGGTGCTGGGTTCAGCAAGAATAAGGAGAATACGAGGGCAATTGCAGTTAAAGCCTTTTCCCCACCCGATAGCAGGTAAATCGTACTATTTTTCTTGCCCGGTGGTTGCGCCATCACTTGCACGCCTGAATCCAAGATTTCTTCACCGGTCATCACGAGCTCAGCGTGGCCGCCGCCAAACAACTCAGGGAAGAGGCGTCCAAAATGGCCATTCACCTGGTCAAAAGTGTCCTGCAATAAATCACGCGTCTCTGCATCGATCTTCGCAATCGCGTCGGTCAAGGTTTGCATCGCCTCATTCAAGTCAGCCGATTGTGCATCTAGGAATGATTTGCGCTCGCGCGAACTGGCTAACTCATCCAGTGCGGCCATATTGACTGGGCCCAGCGACTGAATTTCGCTATTCAAGCGGTTGACCTCGCTTTGCAAATGCCCTACTTTGAGGTCACTACTGAAACGGGTTTCGAGGCTAATGAGATCGGCTTCTGCATCTGCAAGCAAAGTTGCAAATTGTTCAAAGTTAAGGCGAGCAGCTTGCTCACGCAGTTGCAGGTCCATGACTTTGTCGCGCATCGGCTGCAAGCTGCGCTCAATTAAGAGTCGTCCTTCATCCGCCTCGCGCAATTGGTGCAGCATCGCGTCTTGTTCAGTACGCGCATTTGCTAAGGCTGATTCGCGTTCGGCACGAACCACCAACAGCCCTTGTAGTTTTTCTTGAGCTGCTTCATCGCTAAGGCCTGCAAGCTCTAACTCGCAAGCCGCGTACTTATCCTGAATCTCAATAATTTGATCACGCGCCGTGCTTTGATCGCGCTGCAAATCAGCAATGCGCTGCTGCAATGAACGGGTGGCAAAGGCAGCTTCTTGGGCCGCCATCTCCGCAGTGCGCAAGTTCGTGCGCAAAGTCTCGCGCTCGTCACTGGTAAGCGCTAGATTCGATTGCGCATTCTCTAACTCGACATGCAATCGCTCTTTGTCAGCCTGTGCTTGACCCAACTCTGCCTGCGATTGCACGCTATTACTATTGAACTGCTCCTGCTGCCCACTAATTTCAGCTAACTCCGACTGAATTTGTGCGGCGCGCTGGCTGTATTGCTCTTCGGCTTGTGTGAGCTGCATCTGCTCGACTTCAAATCCATGCGCCTCTTGAACAGCATGCTCGGCATTGATGCGCGACTGCTCTGCAGCTTGGTGAGCAGCCTGGTAGTTAGCAGCACATTGATCGAGCTCGCCTTGTAACTCACTCTGAATTAATCGCTGGGCCTTTAACTGCTTCTCCAGACTCTCCATTTCTTGGGCGCGAGCCAACATACCCGATTGCTCTGAGTCGGCAGCATAGAGCTGGACGCCTACCCGGCTAATTAAATGACCTTCTTGGGTTACTAAGGTTGCGCCTGCAGGCAACTTATCCCGTCGACGCAATGCATCTTCTAAATTATTGGCAATAAAGACTGAACCGAGCCACTCTTGCAATACTTGCATCACGCGCGGCGCGCCCGCACTCTGAATGCGCGACAGTAATAAGGTAAATTCCGCAGGCGCATTGATCTGCGATGCGGGTAATTCGTCGGCCAATAAAATAGCCAGACGACTAGGCGGCGCATCCTTTGCTAACGCAACTGCCTCTTCTGCGTTTTTGCCGGTGACCGCAGCAAGCCGCTCTCGTAAAACCGATTCAAGGGCGGTTTCCCAACCACTCTCGACTTTGAGGTCTTGCCATAAGCGCTTGCTTTCTTTGAGGCCTTTGCTTTCAAGCCATGGCCCGATTTTTCCTTGTGCCTGCACGCTGGCTTGCAGTGCAGTTAAAGCAGTTAACTTGGCTTCGGTTTGGGCCAGATCCTGATTGGCTGACTGTATTTGCTGCTGCGCGCGGTTACGCGCCTCATCGGCTGCTGGCACGCGTTGTTGCATCTCTAAAGCGCGGGATTTCGTTTCTTCTACCTTGCGCTGCGCCATTACTTGGCGATCGAGCGCCATCTGCAAGGCAGTCGCGTCAGGCTTGCGCATGCTAGACAATTCGGTCTCTAAGCGCGCTTGACGTGCCCCAGACTCCTCAAGCTGCAAGGCAATCGCTTTTGTACGCTCACTGAGGCTTGCCAGGCGTTGATCAATCGCAGCAACACTGTCGCGCGCTGCATTTAACTTTGCAACGGCTGCTTGGTAAGCCTCTTCGCGCCCAGGTAGCTGCTCTTGCAAACTGGCAAGCTGGGTTTGTAAATTGCGTTCTTGTTCTGCGGCAAGGCTTAGCTCCTGCTCGGCAGAACGCTGTGCTTGGGCTGCGTCGGTTTCTTGCACAGTCCAACGCTGCAATTGCGACTGCAAATCTTGGGTTTGCTGTTGCAGACGTTGCCGTGCCTCCTGCACATACCGAATCTCTGCTTCAACCTGAGTGACATCGGCATTCGTTTGATAGAGCTCCCCTTGTGCTTCGGATACTTTATCTTGCAAGGCGTACTGCTGGGTGCGCATTGCCTCGAGCTCGGCTTCGGCATGGCGCAATTTTGCTGTCTGCTCTTCGAGCTGGACTTGTGTATCGCGGATGCCGTTGGCATGGCGCTCTTGCTCTTTACCTGCTTCAGTTTGACGTACGAACCACAGCAATTGCTGCTGTGACTTCATTTCCACTTGCAATAGATTGTGCCGCTCTGCCACTGTAGCCTGGCTCTCTAAGCGCTCAAGTTGCTTTTCCAGCTCGCGCAAGATGTCTTGTACGCGTACTAAATTCTCTTGTGTATCTTCAAGGCGTGAGGCAGTTTCTTTGCGGCGTTCTTTGTATTTTGAAACGCCTGCAGCCTCCTCCAAAAACACCCGCAGCTCTTCTGGCTTGGATTCCAAAATGCGATTAATCGTGCCTTGACCAATGATCGCGTAACCACGTGGACCCATGCCGGTGCCGAGGAAAATATCCTGGACGTCCTTACGACGCACCACCTGGTTATTGACGTAATAGCTGGAATTGCCATCGCGGGTGAGTACCCGTTTCACCGCAAGCTCGGCAAACGCGCTCCATTGTCCGTGCGCACGGCCATCGGCGTTATCAAACAGCAATTCAACGCTGGCGCGACCCGATGGCTTACGTAATCCAGAGCCATTAAAAATCACATCCTGCATCGACTCGCCGCGCAATTCGCTGGCCCGCGATTCGCCTAAAACCCAGCGAACGGCATCGATAATATTGGACTTTCCGCATCCATTGGGCCCAACTACACCAATCAGTTGGCCTGGTAGCTCAAAATGGGTTGGATCGACGAATGACTTAAAGCCAGAAAGTTTGATTGATTTGAGTTGCACAGGGCGCTTTGCGGGGTAAAAAAGTCTGACTGGTTCAAGAAAAAGGGGGTAAATTCCGTGATTTAGATGATAGCAAGTTAACAAAGCCTCACACCGGAATTTGCTCCACCGATATAATGAAGTTTCGCCATTTAGGGCTAAAACCCCTTAACAATCTGATAGTTATCTAAAAAGCATGAGCCAATCACCACAAAGCGTTATCGAACAAGCCTGGGACAACCGAGCCAACCTGTCTGCAGGGGACATTTCCACCGAAATCCGCAATGCCGTCAGTGCCGTCATTGATGGCCTTAATCGGGGACGTATTCGCGTTGCTGAGCGCCGTTCCGTTGGGCAATGGGAAGTCAACCAGTGGGTTAAAAAGGCAGTCTTATTGTCCTTCCGCTTAGAAGACAATAAAGTCATGCCAGCCGGTGGCTTTACCCAGTTTTACGACAAAGTACCCAGTAAGTTTGAGAACTGGACTGAGGCAGATTTCATCGAGGGTGGCTTTCGGGTC
>JBIIGG010000155.1:0-3263 GCA_044236575.1 Polynucleobacter sp.
CCCGTGCAATCGAAACACGTTGCCGCATCCCTCCAGAGAGTTGATGTGGGTAATGCTCAACGAATTGACTTAAACCAACCAAACTAGCGAAGTGGTCAACAATTTTTTTTATTTCCGAACTAGCCATACGTTTAATCTTCAGGCCAAATGCAATGTTTTCATAAACAGTAAGCCAAGGAAATAAGGCATAGTCCTGAAAAACCATGGCACGATCTGCACCAGGAGCAGCAACGCGCTGGCCTGCACACTCGATATAACCAGTCGTGGGGACTTCAAACCCAGCAATTAAATTTAATAGGGTTGTTTTGCCACAGCCACTGTGGCCAAGGATGGAGTAAAACTCATTCTTATTCACCTCCAACGAAACATCATCCAGGGCAAGTACTTCTTGCCCTTTTGAGTTCAGAGATGGGTAAATTTTCTTTACTTTTTCTACTTTGAGTGCAAGCATTTTTTCTTATTGTATTTAGGAGTTTAAGGATCTAGCCCAAGGCATCAGGGTCTTCGCGCTATACCGAATGATGCGATCGAGGCAAAGGCCAATTAAACCGATTGCCAACATGCCAGTTAAAATAAAATCGGTACGCAAGACTGTACGGGCATCATTGATCAGAAATCCAAGGCCAGAATTTGCACCAACGAGTTCTGCTGCCACTAAAGCCATCCAACCAACCCCGAGACCAATTCGAATGCCCGTGGTGATTTGCGGCAAAGCAGCTCTCAAGATTACGCGGGTAATAACATTCCAATTGCCCGCTCCCAAACAGCGTGCTGCGCGGATCAAGCTCGGCTCTACATTCTTTACAGCATCAATCGTATTCAAGAGAATGGGGAAAAATATGCCCAAAAATATGATGAACTGATTTTGCACATTACCTACACCAAACCACAAAATGCTCAATGGAATCCAAGCAATTGGTGGAATCGGGCGAAGGATTTCAATAATGGGATCCACTTGTTCATTAAGCCATTTAAAGCAGCCCATGGTAATTCCGAGTGGAATAGCTACGCTCGCGTAGCAAAAGGCAATAAATTCCCGCCTTAAGCTATCGCGAACGTGCTTCCATAGCTCACCAGATGCACTTAATTCCATGGCGCCAATAAATACTCCAGAAGGAGGTGGTAATAGCGTTGCCTGAGTTTTATCTAAGATATACCGACTGGCAAACTCCCAGGCAGACAGCAGTATCACTAGTAAAACTAAGCGCCGGAATTGCAAAAGAGAGCGGAGGTAATTCATTATTTTTTAAATGCCTTGTTATCAAATGACCAATCTTTAGTTAAATCACCTTTCTCAGGGAATGGCTGTGGCTTGGGCGTATTTAGCGGAGTCGAATACCTTGGGTAAGGAATTTTGTCCATTGGAGCAGACCAGCTGGCAGGCAGGAATGGCGGTAATTTTGGAACCGTCCATCCCACTTTCGCAAAGGTATTGTCCATAAAGCGCGCGTCCACTGATGCTGCAAAGGTTGCGGCAGTAGTCTTATTTTGAATCCGCTTATTTTCAAATAGCCAATCATAAATAGGTTCGTTAGCGCGTCCCCAGAACAATGGAATTGGATAAAGGTATGTTGGCTTATCCAAATTGTTGTACATCTTTATCTGCGCAAGAAGAATTTCAGGTGAAAAATTCTTTAAGTTTGGATCTTCTTGCATCGCCTTGACTGCAGCATCTGGATTTTTACGAATCCAAAGAGTGGCTTCAACAATGGCATCGGTAAATGCTTGTACTACGTCTGGCGCATTATCAATAACCTCTTGGCGCACGTAAAAGGATGAGCCGTAGATGTTATAGGGATAGCTATCGTTAATGATGCGCGCATTTTTACGCTCCTTCACCATGATGGTTGGTGTTGGATCCCATGGAACAACAGCATCAATGCCTTTTGGCATTGCCATTTGCTCACCTGGAGGCATGTTCTTCAAAATAATATCTTTGCCGATGACAAGACCGTGGGCCTTGGCTGCTGCCTGGATATAGAACTCCGCAGAAGATCCTGTAACTAAGCCGATTGTTGCTGGCTCTTTACGGTTTTTGAAATCATCAATTTTCTTGATTGGTGAATCCAATGGCACGAGCATGGCATGCATCAAATTGACGTTGATGATCGCAATGGTTTTAACTGGGACATTTTTATCAATTAACGTGGTAAAGGGGAAATTTCCGCCATTACCAAACTGGAATCGGCCAGAGATGATGACCTCGTTAATCGCTGGTCCCGATGGAAAAGCCTGAAACTTCGCATCGATGCCCCTTTTGGCTAATAGTCCTGTTTTATCCATTACTAAGTTAATGGTATTTTGACCAGACCATGGCGGCTGAAATGCAACCTGTAATGGCCACCAGCCCTTTTCTTTTAGCCATGCGATTGACTTGGGGGATACTTGTTCATACGCATTTTCAGGCCAACCGTAGTTGGTAAATTTAGTTGCATCTTGCGCAAAAGCCGGAAGAGACGCCCCTGAAAAGGCTCCCAGTGCGGCGATGACTAGAACTCGCCGCTTAAAGTTAAATTCTTGCATTTTTAATCTCCATTTGTTTATTTATAAAACACGAGTCGACTGAAAAAACCCTATACTGCCGTAAAACCATCATACCGCTTTGATAAAAGTAAAAACCTACTCCAACTACGCTTATTAAACCGCAATGGTTAACTCTACACCACCCCATTTTGTTCTAATCTTTTTGTATTCTTTTTGCCGCGTTAAATACTTTAGTAATTCAGATGGTGGGTGCAATTGAGACCCTTGTTTCAGCGCTTGTATCGTTCCATCCTGCAATCCCATTGCTAGATTTTCAGGGTAAAACGCATGCAGACATAATTGCTCTCTGCTGACGCTTTTGCCCCATTTTTTTCTCAGGCCAGGCAAGGCAGGCGCTATCTTTTCGCCCGCCCGAATACTCGCATCGTAGTCTACGCCGGCTCGTTCCATAACCAGAGGCAATGGAGTGCCCGCAAGCCTGCCATAGTGGCCTTTTAAATAGAGCTTTACCTCATCGGGAATCGTTTTATAGCGCTCACCCTGCACTACATTGAGGACGGCTTGGGTAACGATGTATTGTGCAAACGGACTTACTAGAATGGGGTAGCCGAGGTCTTTGCGGACTTGCGCTGTTTCTTCTAAGATTTCTTGCTCGCGATGCGAGATGCCCAGGGTTTGCAATTGGGCGCGAAGATTGGAGATCATGCCGCCAGGTATTTGATGTTCATACAAGGCGGGGTCATAAGTCGCTATTGCCCCTCGGGATAAGCCATCGCGCG
>JBIIGG010000156.1:0-3240 GCA_044236575.1 Polynucleobacter sp.
AGGTTTTTACTTTTTTAATTAACTCAGCCTCATGGGGGCGATACTCATCCAGCCAAAATACAGCCGGGGTATTCGATAAACGGGCACGATTCACAGCCAATTTGACCCAATCCCGAATCGGCGCATCCTTCACTTGGCACATGCGCCAGATGTCACCCTCTTCTACCTGCTGCTCAATCAAAACGGTGCCATCATCGGCAACGATGCGGGCCGTACCGGCTTCGGTGATTTCAAACGTTTTATCGTGTGAGCCGTACTCTTCTGCTTGTTGCGCCATTAAGCCAACGTTGGGTACGGTACCCATTGTTTTAGGATCAAAGTTGCCGTGGGTTTTGCAGAAATTAATGATTTCTTGGTAAATGCGAGCAAAGGTACTTTCTGGAATAACCGCTTTGGTGTCTTGCGGCCGACCATCTGCTCCCCACATCTTGCCGCCAATGCGAATCATGGCTGGCATGGAAGCGTCCACAATCACATCGCTGGGTGAGTACAGATTCGAAATACCCTTGGCTGAATCCACCATCGCTAAGGCGGGACGATGCTCATGGCATGCATGCAAGTCTTTTAAAATTTCGTCGCGCTTGGTTGCAGGTAGGCTAGCAATCTTGTCGTACACACTGCTCAGGCCGTTGTTGGCATTCACACCAAGCTCTGCAAAGAGTTTTTCGTGTTTTGCAAAAGCATCTTTATAAAAGATTTTGACAGCGTGACCAAAGACAATCGGATGCGAAATCTTCATCATCGTTGCCTTGACGTGCAGCGAAAACATGAGGCCGGTCTTATAAGCATCTTCCATTTGTTCTTCGTAAAAAGCACACAGGGCTTTTTTACTCATGAACATGCTATCCATCACTTCGCCTTCTTGCAGGCTAATCTTCGGCTTTAAAACAATCGTCTTGCCGCTCTTGGTGACTAAATCCATCTTCACGTCGCAGGCCTTGGACATCGTCATGGATTTTTCGCTGGAGTAAAAGTCACCACCATGCATATGCGATACATGGGTTCGCGAAGCCTGACTCCAAGCACCCATCGAGTGCGGATTGTTGCGCGCATAGCGCTTGACTGCGGCAGGCGCGCGGCGATCGGAATTACCCTCTCGCAATACTGGATTCACGGCGCTGCCCAAGCATTTGGAATACCGCGCCCGAATGCTTTTCTCGTCATCATTCTTGGGATCATCTGGAAAATCAGGAATGGCATAGCCTTTGCTCTGCAACTCTTTAATGGCATCTTGAAGCTGGGGTACAGATGCGCTAATGTTAGGCAACTTAATGATGTTGGTATCGGGCTGCAAGGTCATCTTTCCTAGCTCGGCCAAATTGTTGGGTACGCGCTGTGCCTCGCTCAAGTAGTCTGGAAATTCAGCCAAGATTCGTGCCGCTACAGAGATGTCACTTTTAACAATATCTATTCCGGCTGATTTTGCGAACGCGCTGATGACTGGCAAAAATGCACAGGTTGCAAGTGCAGGGGCTTCATCTGTGAAGGTATAGATGATCTTTGAATTTCCTGAGGCCATAACAAATCCTTAAATTGGAGGGGCACGGTTTTGCGGATTTACACCCGCTTTCATGCCGCCATCGATTTATGCTGCAAGTGCACAAGGTATGCCGGCATGCTAATTTGCTATTTTAATTCATCGCTCTAGCAGGCTTAGACTTGGTTTTATATACTGGAAGAACATATTGCATAGTGCACGGCATTATTGATTGATATGCACTAATTTGGTGCAAATTAAAATCCATTTTCCAGCTAAGGTCCTGAAATTTATGAATACCCCTCTCAAACTTGGTCTATTGATTCTGGCTGGAGGCCTGGCTGTGGCATTCTTGATGCCGCATTCTGGCGACTCAACGCCGCCACCCTCCACCCCCTCTTCTACAAAGGCAAATACTGTGAGCGAATTCCAAAAAATTGACACTGTCGTAGGCAATGGCGCAGAAGCAACGGCCGGGTCCGATGTATCGGTTCATTACACCGGCTGGCTGCATGACCCTGCTGCTCCTGACCTCAAGGGCAAGAAATTTGATAGCTCAGTCGATCGCGGCCAAGCATTTGAGTTTCCCTTGGGCGGTGGTCGAGTAATTAAAGGCTGGGATGAAGGTGTTGCTGGCATGAAAGTGGGTGGCAAACGCACCTTAATCATTCCTGCGGAGATGGGCTATGGCGCGCGCGGTGCTGGCGGCGTTATTCCTCCCAACGCTACCCTGGTATTTGATGTGGAGTTACTTGGCGTCAACTAAAGTACTGAGGCTACTCAATACGAAAAAGCCTTCTGATGTAAGAAGGCTTTTTTATTTTTCAGGGATCGGAAAGCGAGTACCGCAATGCCTGCAGTATTGATTTGTTGTTTCGTGACCATCGGTACAACAGGCATCGCAGGTTTTTTTTGCGACAAATTCTTGGTTACGGCGATGCGCAAACTCCGCGGTCACAATCCCAGTTGGCACAGCCAAGGTTCCCCAACCCATCAGCATCATGGCTGAAGAAATGAGTTTGCCCAAATCGGTATGCGGAGTGATGTCGCCAAATCCAACGGTGGTCATCGTCGTGATTGCCCAATACACCGCAATCGGAATACTAGTAAATCCATTGCTCGGCCCTTCTACCACATACATCACCGAGCCCATCACGGTTACCACCATCAACACCACCGATAAAAACACCAGGATCTTGCGTCTGCTGGCCGATAGGGCCTCAGCCAAGTGCTGATATTCCGACATGTATGCGGTTAACTTAAAAATACGGAACATCCGAATCAAGCGCAATACGCGCACATCAATCAATGCATGCAGCTCAGGGAAGAGAAGGGCAAGATAAGTCGGCACCACCGCCAGAAAATCAATCACTCCATAAAAACTAGTTGCATAACGCCAGCGGTACTTGGCGCAATAGAGACGCGCAATGTATTCAATACTGAAGAGTATGGTGAACATCCACTCCAGCGTGACTAATTCACTATGGAACTGCTTTGAAATTGCTGCCACGCTATCGAGAACAACTACCAATACGGAGAGCAAGATGGCGTAAATTAAAACGCGATCAAACAGCAAGCCCATTTTTGTATCGGATTCAAAAATGATGACGTAGAGCCGCTCTTTAAAGGAGTGCGTAGTGTGGTGCTGCGGTTTGCTAGGCTTAGTAGTCATGAAGATTCGGGCTTGATTTTTGACTTGATCCTATTGTATGGACAAATAATTCTCGTGGCCTGGTATTGCAAAAATACGCGGGGAAATTAGC
>JBIIGG010000157.1:0-3220 GCA_044236575.1 Polynucleobacter sp.
GGTTAAGCCCGACATGATTACATTTGCTAAAGCCATCACCAATGGTGTCATTCCGATGGGCGGCATTATTGCGCACAACGATATTTACGAGACCATCACGGGCAGTGGTGGCCAAGAACAGTTAATCGAGTTTTTTCATGGCTTTACCTATTCAGGGCACCCACTCGCTACTGCAGCTGCTCACGCATGCTTGGATATCTTCGAGGATGATGACATTTTGGCGCGTACTAAGGTTTTGGAGCAGGTCTTGGGCGACGCTGTTCACTCCCTCAAGGGCATGCCTGGGATTTTGGATATTCGGAATTGTGGTGTCTCGGCAGCATTCGATCTGGAGCCGATAGCTGGAAAGCCTGGCTTACGTGGCATGCAGGTTTTGGAGAGCTGTATTGAGCACGGTATTTTGGTACGCATTACTGGCGATACCATCGCCATGGGCCCACCCTTTGTTGCCACGACTGAAGAAGTCCAATCCTTGGTTGAAACCTTTTCCCGGGTAATTCAGAAATCATTTAACTAATCAGTCATCCATTTCACTCCTACTTTCCTGAAAGACCAAAAATGAACATCAGCAAATTTTTTTCATTACGAAGTATTGCATCGGTCGGATTGCTCAGTTTTTGCATTGGCTTTGCGCAAGCAAACCCGGATAGCGACTGGCCCAAAAAACCAATTAAAGTTGTTTTGTCTTTTCCTGCGGGCGGCTCTACTGACGTATTTGCAAGGGCGATCATAGTTCCGCTCGGCGAGGCTTTAGGTCAAGCCTTCGTTATTGAAAATAAGCCTGGTGCAGGCGGCATGATTGGACTTGGAGCTGCTGCTAGTGCAGCACCGGATGGCTACACCATTCACTTTAGTGCTTTAACCAATCAGGCAATATCCCAGGCCTTGTACAAAAATCCACCCGCAGACTTAAGAACGAGCTTTGCTCCAGTATCTTTGGTGGGTGCTGTGCCGCACGTACTCGTTGTTAATCCAACGGTACCCGCTAAAAATGTTGCAGAACTAACAGCATTTATTAAATCGCGCAATGGCAATTTTAGTTATGCCTCCCAAGGAAATGGCACCTTATCCCATCTTGAATCACAAATCTACATGCAACGCATTGGGGCGGCTGGAGTACATGTTCCCTATAAAGGCAGTAGCTTTGCCTTGCCCGACCTGATAGCAGGTAATACATTAATGATGTTTGATAGCGTCACCGCATCATTGCCCCATATCAACAGCGGAAAATTACGGCCGCTTGGAATTGCATCGAGTGAACGCTCACCACTAATGCCAACGGTTCCAACCATGGCGCAGGCTGGACTGATGAAGTTTGATGTCGAGAACTTTTTCGCGATTTACGTCCCTAAAGGAACGTCACCCAAGATCATTAATCGATTGGAAAGTGAATTACGGCGAATTATTACCAATCCTGATTTAAAGCAACGCGTTGCCAATCAGGGCATTTTTCTTCAGTTTGAAAATGCCGGCAAGCTGGCTGAGATTACCAATGCAGAGCATGACAAGTGGAAAAAGATCGTCAACGCAGCCAATATCAAAATCGATTAATGCATGATGGATATCTCGCATCCTTACGGCCGTGGAAGAACCCCTGTCTTAGCGCGCAATGCCGTTGCTAGCTCGCAGCCTTTAGCGACGCAAGCTGGATTAGAAGTGCTACAACTGGGTGGCAATGCGGTGGATGCTGCACTGGCTACTGCAATTACCTTGACTGTGGTTGAGCCCACTATGAATGGGCTTGGTGGCGACGGATTTGCGCTGATTTGGGACGGCAAGAAACTCCACGGCTTAAATGCATCAGGCCGCGCCCCTGCCGCATGGACACCCGAGTTCTTTTCTGGAAAGTCGGCTATGCCATTAATCGGCTGGGATACGGTCACCGTTCCCGGAATGGTATCGGGCTGGGTTGCGCTCTCTAAAAAGTTTGGGAAATTACCATTTGCATCCTTATTTAAGCGCGCCATTGCGTATGCTGAGAATGGCTTTCCTGTTTCGCCCGTGATTGCTCGGCAGTGGCGCGAAGCCATTCCTATTCTTCAAGGTCAACCGGGATTTTTAGAATCCTTCACAGTAAATGGTCGCGCCCCACTTGCCGGCGAAATCTGGCGCTTCCCAGAGCAAGCCAAGACCTTACGCAGTATTGCTGACAGCACCGGCGAATCGTTTTATAAGGGTGAGATTGCGCAAGCGATTGTTGATTTTTCAAAAAAGACGGGTGGCTCTTTTTCTCTGCCCGACTTTCATTCCCATGAAGCGAATTGGGTTGAGCCACTCGATTTTAAATACAAGGGCTTTACCCTTTCTGAAATCCCGCCCAACGGTGCTGGAATCATCGCGCAAATGGCATTGGGAATCTTGGATGCATTAAATGCAACCCAGTATCCACGTTATTCCGCGCAGCGCATCCATCTTCAAGTTGAATCGATGCGACTTGCCTTTGCCGATGCCTATGCGCATGTTGCGGATGCGGCCTCGATGCATTTGGATCCGCGCGCGCTTTTAGATCAAAAATACCTTGCTCGCCGTGCTGCACTGATTGACCATAGTAAAGCAGGGCAATATAAAAGTGGTGATCCGCATTCGGGTGGCACGGTGTATTTGTGCGCCGCGGATGATTCCGGAATAATGGTTTCCTACATCCAATCCAACTTCAAAGGGTTTGGTTCGGGAGTAGTTGCGCCGGGTGGTATCGCCTTGCACAACCGCGGTATGAGCTTTAGTCTCGTGCCAGGACACCCCAATCTGGTGGCTCCAGGTAAACGGCCATTCCATACCATCATTCCTGCTTTTTTAAGCAAAGGCGATGAGCCGGTCATGGCATTTGGTGTGATGGGTGGAAACATGCAGCCCCAAGGTCACTTACAAATGCTCATGCATTTTGTTGACGATCAACTTAATCCCCAAGCGTGCTCCGATTCACCACGCTGGCGCATTGATGACTTAGGAAAACTCACCGTAGAGTCTTCTATGCCGTCTGATGTGGTTGATGGCCTGCGCCAACTCGGTCACGATGTCACGGTAATGCCATTTGACAGCCTTGATTTTGGAAGCGCTCAGGCCATTGCCCTGATTGGCGAGAATGCGTCTGGTGGCTATATTGCCGGCAGTGATCACCGCCGCGATGGCATTGCTGCTGGGTTTTAATTGCCCTAAGCCCTAGTAACCCTAAGCAATTCCTTTTTTATCTAGGCCTCTGAGCGTAAAGCGACAGAGGACC
>JBIIGG010000158.1:0-3203 GCA_044236575.1 Polynucleobacter sp.
GCCAACTAATTTGCACTTACCGGTTGCCATGCCATGATTTCAATGGCCTGGTGATTCCCGCAAATGCCGAATACTCGATTATCAACTACCTGGATGCCGAGCTGATCAAGATCAATGGAGCTTGGCAGTAGGGGGTTGAGCTTGGACTTGGCGATAACCATGCGCGCACCTTGCCAATCGGTAAATGCGCCGGGATAAGGGGGTGCTACCGCACGAATTAGGTCATGAACTTGTTTTGCGCTCTGATTCCAGTGGATGCGGCCATCCTCGGGTTTGCGACCGCCAAAATAGCTACCGTTGGCGAGTACATTCGGAGTTCTTGGAACACGGCTTTGCAAAAGCTCGGGTAGGACGGCCTGCATCACCTTAATTGCAGCATTACTCACTTTGGCAAACACGGCAGTCGCATCTTCATCGGGGTCAATGGGCACTGCTACCTGGCCGACAATATCGCCGGCGTCGGGTTTGGCTTCCATGATGTGCAGGCTTGCCCCCGTTTCCGTTTCTCCATGCAAGATCGCCCAGTTTACGGGCGCGCGACCACGGTACTTTGGTAACAGTGAGCCGTGCATATTGAGTGCGGCGATACCGGCAGTCGTAAGAATGTCCGAGGTAATCATATAGCGGTAGTAAAACGAAAAAATATAATCCGGCGCTATTTTTTTAAACTGCGGCAAGTGTTCTAAAAGATCGTTAGCTTCTGGTTGGACATACGGAATACCACGCTCTTGGCATAAGGCGGCAACACTGCCAAACCAGATATTTTCATGGGGGTCATCGGCATGGGTCACCACTAACTCAATCTGAATGCCGGCATCCAAAAGAGCCTTGATGCAGCCCACACCCACATTATGGTATGCAAATACCAGCGCCCGAATCGGTGCCTTGGGTGTATTCAATGACTAAGGCCGTTCTAAAACAGTTTGAACCACATAGCGCGGGCGCTCACGCACTTGCTGATAAATGCGACCAATGTATTCACCTAAAAGACCGAGACCAAAGAGCATTACGCCAATTAAGAAGAAGGTCAACGCAAAAAGTGTAAATACACCTTCGACCTCCGACCCCAGAACAAAGCGACGGACCAAGAGAAGAGCAAAGAGAGTGCCCGATCCCAGTGCGAGTAGCATGCCAAAAATAGAAAAGAGTTGCAGCGGCATCACCGAAAAGCCAGTAACCAAGTCAAAGTTCAGACGGATGAGTTGGTACAGGCTGTACTTGGATTCACCGGCAAAGCGCTCCTCGTGTTTCACCTCAATTTCGGTCGGGTTTGCTGCAAAGGTATAGGCGAGCGCCGGAATAAAGGTATTGCTTTCATTGCACTGACGTACCAAATTCACAATGCGGCGACTGTAACCGCGCAGCATGCAGCCTTGATCGGTCATGGTGATGCGCGTAATGCGTTGCCGTAAGTGATTCATTGCGCGCGATGCGGTTTTGCGAAACCAACTGTCTTGGCGGTTGGAGCGGATCGTACCCACGTAATCGTGGCCTTTGATTAATTCTGCTGCAAGTAGGGTGATTTCCTCGGGCGGGTTTTGCAAGTCTGCATCGAGCGTAATAATGGATTCGCCACGGGCGTATTCAAAGCCAGCCATGATCGCCATGTGTTGGCCAAAATTATTTTGAAATAAGACCACCCTAGTGACGTCCGGGCGTAAATCAAATTGGGCTGCCAAGATCCCAGCAGAGCGATCCCTACTGCCATCGTTGACAAAAATAATTTCGTAGCGAAGATTCAATTTTGCTTGCAATTGGTCCATTGCGGGATACAGGCGATCAAACAGGGCTTGAAGCCCTTCTTCCTCGTTGTATACCGGAATGACAATACTCAGTTGGGGTGCTGGCTGTAACGGGTTTGCGGTCATACCGCAATTTTGCCTGATGTCGACCCCGGGGTCTAATTTAAGCAATCACAAGCGATTTGGCCCGCCCAGAGCGGTCCAGTAACGCTAACTTTTGCGGTACTTGGTCAAAAGACCCAGCAAGGCATTCACAACGCGCTCCACGTCTAGATTACTCATGCCCGGAAAGAGTGGCAGGGTCAGTATGGATTTACCGATGCGCGCTGCAATCGGTGAATTGCTGAGTTGATAACCTTTTTGCTGGTAAAGACTGAAGCCGGTAATAGCTGGATAGTGAACGCCGGTGCCGATGCCCTGTTCTTTTAAATCGGCCATGATGTGGGCGCGGTCAACCGTGAGTTGCTCCAGGGGTAATACGACCTGAAACATATGCCAGTTTGATCTGCAATCGCCATCCGATTGCACAGGAAGCTCCAGGCCAAGATCCTGCAAAGTCGCTTGTTTAAGGCCGGCGTGCAAGACCGTAAAGTAGTGCGCTGCTAATGCCGTGCGTTTTTCCTGAAATTGCGCAATGTGCTTGAGTTGATGCAAGCCAATCACGGCATTCACATCGGTCAAGTTATCTTTTCCGCCCAGTATGTCAACATCCATGCCATCCATGCCGGTTCGAGTGAGGCCTTGCAGGCGTAGCTTTTCTGCGAGACGTGCTTCATCGGGATTGTTTAAAACTAAGCAACCACCCTCTACAGTTGACAGATTTTTATTTGCCTGAAAACTGAAACTCACCAGATCGCCGATGCTACCGATCCGTTGTCCTTTCCATTCCGAGCCAAAGGCTTGGGCTGCATCTTCAATCACCCGCAATCCATTCTCTTTCGCGAGGGCATAGAGTATGTCCATATTGACGGGTAGACCGGCCAGATAGACAGGCATGATTGCCCGTGTTTTAGTCGTAATCGCTGCAGTTACTTTATCCAGATCGATATTGCGAGTACTGGGATCAATATCAACAAAGACGGGGGTAGCACCAACGGAGAGAATCACGTTGGATGTAGCAACCCAGGAGATTGGCGTGGTAATCACCTCATCACCAGGACCGATGCCCGCTACTTGTAAGGCAATTTTCATGGTGGCAGTACCGTTGGCAAAACAGCGCACTGGCCGATTGCCAAAATAGGTGCTCAGCGCCGCCTCGAATTCCGCCAATTTGGGACCAGAGGTAACCCAACCAGAACGCAATACATCCGCGACTGCTGCAATCGTGGCCTCATCAAAGCTGGGGCGCGTAAAGGGAATAAAGGGGAGTGATGTCGTGTCTGGCATGGGGTTCTGTGCGCTTATTAATCAGTCTAGCGTGGCAATGCCGGATTTACAACACCAGTCGGGTATTTAACGATG
>JBIIGG010000004.1:0-40035 GCA_044236575.1 Polynucleobacter sp.
TCAGCGCCTCGATGAACTGCAATCCGCCTTAGAGGCAGTCAGCGGTTGGAATTGGGAGCAGCGCGTACACGAAACTCTGGATCGATTGCATCTGGAAGCCGAGATGAAAATCACAGCTCTATCCGGGGGCACAAAAAAGCGCGTCGCCTTAGCGCAAGCCTTAGTTGCAGTTCCAGACGTGCTGTTACTCGATGAACCAACCAACCACTTGGACTTGGACTCTATCGCATGGTTAGAGGAATTGTTAAAAGAGTATCAAGGCTCCGTTGTATTAATTACCCATGACCGTGCATTCTTGGATGCAGTCTGTACTCAAATCGTCGAACTGGATCGCGGCATTCTGCGCGGCTATCCCGGTAACTTTTCTGCCTATGAAGTATTAAAGGATCAGGAGATGAATGCAGAGTCTTTAGCCAATGCCAGAGCCGATAAGATGTTGGCGCAGGAAGAGGTTTGGATACGCAAGGGCGTAGAGGCACGGCGCACGCGTAGCGTTGGCCGGATCGCCCGCCTTGAAAAACTACGTGCTAGCCGTGCACAGCGGCGCGATGCCATTGGCCAAGTGAAGCTGGCGGTGTCGGCAGGGGATCGCAGTGGCAAGATCGTAGCGGACTTGCAGAACATATCTAAATCATATGATCGCCCGATCGTGCAAGACTTTACTGCCACTATCTTGCGTGGCGATAAGGTTGGCCTGCTCGGCCCCAATGGTGCTGGCAAGACAACCTTATTAAAATTGATTCTCGGCACTATTGCGCCGGACTCCGGAACTGCAGTGATGGGGACGCGCATTGAAGTAGCTTATTTTGATCAAATGCGCGAAGGTTTGGATCTCAATGCATCGCTGGAGGATTACATCAGCCCTGGAAGCGAATGGATTGAAATCAACGGGAACCGTAAGCACGTCAAGAGTTACTTAAGTGATTTCTTATTCGCGCCGGAGCGCACTAATTCGCCGGTCAGTACTTTATCGGGTGGTGAGCGCAATCGCCTGTTGCTTGCCCGCCTATTTGCAAGGCCAGCAAACGTCCTAGTGCTGGATGAGCCCACCAATGACTTGGATATCGATACTCTGGATCTCTTGGAGCAATTGCTGCAGGACTATAAAGGCACCGTCTTTTTAGTCAGTCATGACCGTTACTTTTTAGACAATGTCGTGACCAGCATTATTGCCAATGAAGGCGATGGATTTTGGCGTGAGTACGAAGGCGGCTATGAGGATTGGAAAATTCAGAAGGCACGCTCTGATCAAATTCGCTCAGAAAATGGCAGCTTAAAAACAGAGCCTACCGCAAAAGCAGTCATCAAGCCGGCAGAAAAAGGAAGTAAAGAAGCCAAGCCAGTTGCCACTAAGAGCGGCGTTCAAAAACTCAATGGCAAAGAGCGCCAAGAGCTAGAGGCATTGCCTTTGCAGATTGAAGTGCTTGAGGCAGAGCAGGCTGAGATTGGCCTGGCGATGAGCAATCCCGATTTATACAAAAATGAACCAGAATTAGCCGCAAGTATGCAGGCGCGCTTAACTGAGCTTACCAATCAGCTCGATGCCATGCTGCAGCGCTGGGAATTACTGCTAAGCCGTTCCGAATCCTAAGCCGAGGCTTGCTTATTCTTTGCTTAGAGCAGTATTAGCAAGGTGGAGTTGACTACGCAGCCGATCAAGCTCATCGAGCAAATTCAGGGCTAATGCCACGCCAGGTAGATTGAGTTCCAAGTCGTGCATAAGGCGTGCAGCCGTTTTGGCTCGCTGAAGGGAGCTTCCACTAAAGCGCCAGTCTTGGGGTGATGCTCCAGCCGGACTTAAAACACCTTCGGAGACCCAGGCCATGATCAGATCTTCTGGGGTCTGGGTCGCTTGAGCCAATTCCACTATTGTCATATGCACATCATGCTCAACAATGCTGCCTTCAATCCAAGTAATGTGGGTTTGTGTCATACCATTTATCCCTTTCAGTGACTTCTGGGCTTGAAATCAAATGCACCTTGCAGTGTGCGATAGGCTTCTTTTTGCGCATCGGTTTCTGCCTTGGGTAAAACAATATTGGTTACAACATAGAGATCACCAGGCTCTTTGCTGGGGATGCCTTTACCTTTGAGGCGCATCTTGCGTCCAGCAGGAGTGTTGGGGGGAATCGTCAACTCAAGTAGGGCGCCGCTTGGCATAGGTACGTTGACGTTAGTACCTAAGGCCGCCTCCCATGGACTCAGTGGCAAATCAAAAAATACATCCTTGCCATCGACTCGGTAGGTTGGATCTGGATTAATACCGATCTCTAAATACAGATCGCCTGCTGGCCCGCCACCAAAGCCAGGACCGGCTTGACCGGCCAGACGTAAATTCTGACCCGCACGAATGCCTTGCGGAATGCTGACATCCAATTTGCGCTCTTGCATGAATAATTGACCCTGATCATCGTAGGCTGGCATGCTTAAACCAATGGTGCGTTTGGCGCCCTGGTAAGCATCAATTAAGTCAATCATGATTTTGGCATGCTGATCTTGGCCTTTAGCGGATCTGGGTTGTGATTGGCGGCCAGCCTGCGCGCGAGCACCTCGGCCAAACAGGGATTCAAAAAAATCACTTTGGTCGCCGCTAAATTCACCATCGGTAAAGCCGCCGCCATTCCAATCGGGTGGGGGGCTAAAGTCTTGCCCGCTTCTCCAATTGCTACCCATTTGATCGTAGGCTGCGCGCTTCTCGGGGTCTTTTAATACCGCAAATGCTTCGCCTACTTCTTTAAAGCGCTCCTCAGCGCCTGCTTCTTTGCTAACGTCTGGGTGGTATTTGCGCGCCAGCTTGCGATAGGCTTGCTTAATCTCATCCGGGCTTGCGCTGCGGGCAACGCCGAGTGTTTCGTAATAGTCTTTGAATTTCATTAGACGAAAGCTACTCCTGCGGTGGTATTGATTGGTGTTTCAATCCATTTTACAGATCTTTATGCCGCCTGAATAAAGAAAAAGGCTGGTTAAAACCCAGCCTTTTAGCTCAACTCATGATGCCAATTTGCCAGGGTACAAATTCATAGTCACCTAATCCGAGAAGCTCACTCTTTGAAGGCTTGCCGGAGGCGGTATCCAAGAAGAGCTCAAAAATACGTTGCCCCATTTCTTGTACGGATACGGTGCCATCTAATATTTCACCGCAATTAATATCCATGTCTTCCGTTAATCGTAAGTACATCGGCGTATTGGTGGCTAACTTGATGCAGGGCGCGGGCTTGCTACCAAACATCGAGCCGCGACCCGTAGTAAAGGCGATTAAATTGGCACCGCCCGCAATCTGGCCGGTTGCCGATACCGGATCAAAACCTGGCGTATCCATAAAGACAAAGCCCTTAGTCGTTACTGGCTCAGCATAGCGATAGACTTCCATCAATGGGCCAGTGCCACCTTTCATGGATGAGCCCAATGATTTCTCAAAAATATTAGCAAGGCCACCAACCTGATTGCCTGGACTGACTTGGCCATTAATTTGTACATCACGGCCAACCGAGTACTCGTCTTTCCACCAACGAATGCGCTGGATTAGTTTTTCACCAATTTCTTTGGTCGCTGCGCGCCGGGTGAGGGTGTGCTCCACGCCATAAATCTCTGGCGTTTCTGAAAGGATGCCGGTGCCCCCGTGCCGCGCCAGAATGTCAACGGCAGCGCCTAAGGCGGGATTAGCAGTGATCGATGAGAAGCCATCGGAGCCACCGCACTGCAGACCGACGCACAAGTGGCTTGCCGAGACAGTTTCCCGCTTAGCCTTATTGGCGTCGGGCAGTAGCGCTTTAACCGCCTCAATCCCAGCTTCAATGGTTTTGCGGGTGCCACCACTCTCTTGCATGATGAAGGTATGTAAGGTGGAGCCTTCTATGAGGTCCTCCTGCTCCATTAGGCCTTTAAGTTGGTTGCGCTCACAGCCTAATCCAATTACCAAAGCGGCAGCGAGGTTGGGGTGCCGCGCATAGCCAGCCATGGTCCTGCGGAGCAATTGCATTGGCTCGCCCGTCATTTCCATGCCGCACCCAATCGAGTGACTAAAGGCAACAACCCCATCCACGTTGGGATACTCGGCTAAACGCTCAGGCGTAAACCATTCGGCAATCTTATTCACTACCGTCGCTGAACAATTGACGGTCGATAAAATGCCAATGAAATTCCGTGTGCCCACTTTGCCGTTGGCGCGCACATAACCCTCAAAGGTGGCACGTTCCGATTCTGGCAATAGAACAGTCGGCTTAAATTCACTGGCGTAGGCGTAGTCTCGATCAAATTCTTTAAAGTCGGTATTGTGACCATGCACCATGGTGCCAGGCTCAATATCCACATTCGCAAAGCCAACGGTGACGTTGTACTTCAGAATGGGCTCCCCTTTTTTTATTGACCGTGCCGCAATTTTGTATCCCGCCGGTACTTGACTACGGCTAGTGAATTGTTCGCTCGGCACTTCGGCACCAATACCAACGTCGACCCGAGCAACAACAACGTTGTCATTAGGGTGCAAGCGAATCACGGGCCCGATCAGGCGCTTTTCAGAGATTTCAATCATGGAATAAATGGATTAAATAAGTGGCGGTTAAATAAGTGCAGATCATTATTCTGCAGTAGCCCCTGATTTTTTCACAATCGGCGCCCATTTTGTTACTTCAGCTTTAATGTAGGCTCCCAACTGTTCTGGCGTGCTCGTTTGCACATCAAACCCCCTGCTTGCGAGCTGGGTTTTTGTTTCTGGATTATTCAGTATTGTGCTCATCTGCGTATTTAGGCGTTTAATAATTGCATTGGGCGTACCTGTGGGGGCAACCAGCGCGTAAACTAGCTCTACCTCAAAATTAGGTAATGTTTCCGCAATGGCAGGGACTTCGGGCGCATTGGGTGAGCGTTTCAAGCTGGTTACTCCAATCGGAGTGAGTTTGCCCGATTTAACGTAAGGAAGTGCGGCAGGCGTTCCAATCATGGCAGTCTGAATTTGCCCACCCAATACATCGGTTAAAGCAGGCGCCGCTCCCTTATAAGGTACGTGGGTAATGTCTGTCCCTGCTTGCACATTGAATAGCTCGCCACCCAGGTGAAGTGGAGTGCCCGTACCCGAAGAGCCAAAATTGACTTTACCTGGATTGGCCTTGGCATAGGCAATTAACTCGCTGGTATTTTTAACTGGAACCGATGGATTGGCTACCAGCATGAGAGAAGAGGATGCCACGAGGGTAATCGGAGCAAAGTCCTTAACGGTGTTGTAACTCAATTTTTTATACAGGGCTTCATTAATTGCCTGTGTTCCTACCATCATAAGAAAAATCGTATAACCATCTGGTTTTGAGCGCGCAACAAATTCTGCGGCTAAGTTTGTTCCTGCACCGGGCTTGTTATCAATAATCACCGGCTGCCCTAAGTCCTCTCCTAATTTTTGACTAAAGGCTCGCGCTAGCACGTCGGATGGGCCTCCGGCGGCAAATGGCACAATCAAGCGAATGGGTTGATTGGGGTATGGCTGTGCTTGCACTTGAAGCGATGACGCGGCTAATGCAATTGCAATGACTCGAATAATTTTTAGCATATGATCTCCGTACTGTTTTTATAAAATTGATGGCACTACAAAACCTGAATAGAAGCAATGAACATTAAATCTGCAACGTTATTCCCTCTTTCGATACCACTCAAATCGCCCATGAAAATGGCAGGGGAAACCGTTACGCATGCCAACACCTTGCTACTTCGCTTAATTGATGGTGAGGGTAGGGAGGGTTGGGGAGAAACGTCTGCGGCACCCCTAATGACGGGCGAGACGCTTGGTAGTATCTTGGCTAATACCGCATACCTTCTGAATGCAGTTAAAGAAGTGTCATGGGTAGATCCTTGCGAGATTGGTAATATCCAATCTCGCTTTTTATACGCCAATACTTCAGCGAAGTCCTGTCTTGAATTAGCCTTATTGGATCTCTTTGCGCAAGCCAAAGGAGAGTCTGCATGGTCTTTGTTGCGCAAAGCGAATGGCATCCCGTCGGTCGCTACACCAGATCCGTTACCAGTTTTGCGGATGCTAGGCGGTTCTTTGGAGACCGAGATCGCTGATGCCCGAGCCCTTCGGGAGCAGGGATATCGGCATTGGAAAATCAAAGTTGGCTCGCTTGATCTCAATACCGATCTGAAGCGCGTAGCTGCAATTTGCGATGCCCTAGAGGGCGATACGATATCAGCCGACGCGAATGGCGCCTTCACCTTAGAACAGGCAATGGAATTTTGCCGATCCGATCTTGCCTCGCGCCTTTCTTTTGTCGAACAGCCAATTGCAGCAGGCCATTCCATTGCTGACTTTGTAAGCCTAAAGACGGCATCCCCGCTACCGATTTGCTTGGATGAATCAATCCATGGTGTTGAAGGAATTAAAGAGTATGCAGACCATGGCGTGATGAATGGGGCAAGCTTAAAGCTGATCAAGCTCGGTGGCATGTTGCCCGGCATGCGTGCCGCAATCGATTTAAAGGCGCGCGGCCTAAACTTAAATCTGGCGTGCAAGGTTGCAGAAACCTCTTTGTCAGCAGCAGCGACGGCCGCCATCGGCTTTGCAATGAATGGCGCACCATGGGGTCTTAGCATGTCTAATGCATATTTGGAATACGATATTTGTGATGCGCCTCTAAAGGCTGTCGAAGGGAAGCTGAATGTTGAGCAGCTGAATACTGTCGGCATTGGCATTAAGCCCAATGTTGCTTTAGTGAAGCAGACGGTTTCCAAGGAGTGGGACATTATTGAATGTTAAGAACTTCAAATGCCGCCTTCAGGCGCCGTGAGTAAAGGGCGTTCATTGCCTTGCTTTCTTCGGGGCTCCATTTTCTAAAACCCTCCCCCGCCTTGATTCCAGTTTTACCTTCTGCCATCAGCTTAGCCAAGCTAGGCGGAATCGCATCAATATTCGAAAGCGAGGGGTAGATTTCCTTGGCGGCATTGGCCATGCCGTCCCACCCAGAGATTTCTTTCTGGGTCATCGGGCCGACTGCTGCATAGCGAAAGCCAAAGCTATAACGTACTGCATCGTCAATATCATCGGGCGTCGCAATGCCTGCATCAACTAAAGCCAGTGCTTCGCGCATAAGCGCATGCTGAATACGGTTCGCTAAAAATCCCGGGATATCGCGTTTTACTAAGACTGGTTTTTTATGAATCGATTTGTAGAGTGCGCATACTTGCTCTGCGAGTGCAGGGTCTGTCTTTTCACCTATCACAATCTCAACCAAAGGAACAATATCCGCGGGCATAAAGTAATGCGCCCCCATCATCCGAGCGGCGGTTGGCAGTCCTTCTGCAATTTTGCTAATTGGGAATCCCGAGCTATTGCTGCCTATCGGAATCGATGCAGGAACTTTCTTATCTAGCACAGCAAAAATAGTTTTTTTCAGATCTAAATTTTCTGAAACGGTCTCGATAACCCAAAGGCAATTAGCCCATTCGCTCCATTCTTCAAAAACGCCATATTGCTGTAATTGCTTCAATGCCTCCGCCGCAGAAGTACGTATTGCTTCCTTACTGCTGATATGGGTAGCCAGCCCAATAGCCTTATCTAAACAAGCACTTGCTTTTTCACTTGAGCGCCCCAGTATGGTGATGGGCAATCCTTCCGCAATAAATCCAGCGGCGATGCCAGCAGCCATAGTGCCTGTGCCAATTACAACAATCCGATCCATTCGTTTTCCGTTAATTTAAATTTGTTCGTACAAGTAAATCATTAATTTAATAAAATAGTACACCTTGAATCAGTACAGCACCATAAAATTATGATTTAATATGGCAAATACCGCGTTTTGAGTAAAACAATACCGGCAGATTCATTTTAGTATTTACGCTAACTTATCCGAATAACTTTAGGAGATTTCCAGAATGCATAACCCATTTCAGCCGGTAGAGAAGATCAAGGCAGAGGTATTTATGTCAATGCCTGCCAAGTTCAGAAAAAAATCGCGCACGGGCTGGTCTGACCCCAATCGTCAAAATGCTGAGGTCGAATGTTTTTTAGAAGGACCTTCATTTGATCGTGAGGGAAATTTGTGGTTTGTGGATATACCGTTTGGGCGTATTTTTAAGATTACGCCAAAAGGGGACTGGGAATTAGTCACCCAATATGACGGCTGGCCTAATGGCTTGAAGTTTCACAAAGATGGTCGCGCATTCATTTGTGATTACAAGTGTGGTCTTTTAGAGCTCGATACGAAAACTGGCAAGATTCAAACCGTCTTGGGTTCGATGTACAGTGAAAACTTCAAAGGCCTCAATGATTTGCACTTCGCTTCGAATGGCGACCTGTACTTTACTGATCAGGGTCAGACTGGGATTGCTGATCCAACCGGCCGTGTGTTTAGATTGCGCGCCAACGGGCAACTCGATCGCTTGGTATTAAATATTCCAAGTCCGAATGGAATTACGCTCAATACCCAGGAAAAGCATGTGTTTGTCGCGGCAACGCGCTCACAACAAATATGGCGCTTACCGCTTATGGCGGACGGCTCTGTTTCGAAGACGGGAGTTGCAATTCAGTTGACTGGCGGTGTTGCTGGTCCTGACGGGATTGAAATGGACTCGGAGAATGGTTTGTTGGTTTGCCACCTCGGTGTCGGAATTTGGCGTTTTGACAATAATATGTTGCCGACGCATTTGATTTACTCAGATAATCCGCACCACCACCATTTGGCCAACTTATGTTTTGGTGGTGATGGAAAGGATCTGTACATTACAGAATCGTTGTCTGGCGATATCCTCAAAGCACGCTTGCCAGTAGCAGGTAAAAAAATGTTTGGACTATCTTAATTTGACTGCAAACGCACCTCTTTATCAGACACTCGCGAATACGCTTTCTGAGCGTATTCGCGAGGGCTATTGGGCGGTTGGGTCGAGCCTTCCATCGGAAAGCCAGCTTTGCACATTGTTTAAAGCGAGTAGACACACATTGCGACATGCGCTCAGCAATTTGGAACGCGATGGCTTGATACTCCGCCAGCAGGGTGCTGCGACGCAGGTCATTTCGAGGCTGTCGCCGCGGCGCTTCACGCAGTCTTTCAATTCCCCTGCCGATATTCTGCGGTATCCGCGAGACACCTATCGGGTAAATGTAATAGAAGAGTTTATCGAGTGTGATGAGGCGCTGGCAAAAGTGTTAGATGCCCCGATTGGATCATCGTGGTACCACATCGGCGGCGTTCGAAAGAACCAAGATTCAAATCAAGCCATTGCTTGGACTGATATTTATATCCTGCCTCAGTTTGCTGACGTGACCACCGATCCAGAGCATTCGCAGTTAATGGTTTTTGAGCAAATTGAGCGGCGTTTTGCACTCAAGATTGATCGAGCTGAAGTGGATGTCTATGCAGCGCGTGCAGATCAAAAGTACGCCGATGCATTGAACGTTGATATTGGCTCGGCTTGTTTAGTTATTACTAGACGCTATTTTGATGCTGGCGGAAAACTATTTGAAGCCACCGTTACCTATCACCCTGAAGGCAGGTACATTTACAGTATGGAATTGCGCAATACTCCTGCGAACCAATAAAGAACAATGACCAATCTCCGCCATTTGCCAGTTGATCAAGCCACGCAATTTATTGCAGACGTTTTCATTTCGACTGGGATTCCGTCGGCAGATGCTAAGACCGTGGCTCATCTGATGGTGCAGTCTGACTTGGCTGGAGCCGATGGACACGGTATTTTTAGGTTACCAGCCTATGTCAAGCGGATTAAGGCTGGCGGTATTAATTTGCACCCACACATCCGGGTAGAGCGCGAGCGTGGCGGTACTGCGCTAATTAATGGCGACAATGGGCTGGGGCATTTGGTGATGAATCAAGCCGTTGAGTTAGCGACTGAAAAATCCCGCGAGCATGGGGTATGTTGGATCGGAAGCCATCACGGAAACCATTCTGGAGCTGCCTCGGTTTATGTTCGAATGTTAGCGGAGCGCGGACTGGTTGGAATCTACATGGCAGTTGGCAATGCAAACCACATGGCTCCATGGGGGGGTACTGATTTATTGCTTTCTACTAATCCCATTGCAATTGCGGTGCCGACCCAAAAAGGCCAGCCGATTGTTTTACTGGACATGGCTACTACAGTTGCAGCTTATGGCAAGGTAAAGCTGGCGGCCCAACGTGGCGAATCCATTCCCGAGGGCTGGATGATCGATCGTTCTGGGAAGCCTATTTTGGATCCAGCGCGCGCAGGCGAAGGCTCTTTACTTCCAATTGGCGACTACAAAGGTTATGGTTTAGCCTTGATGATTAGCCTGCTTGCTGGAACCTTAAATGGGGCGGCTGTTGGAAAAGAAACAATCGACTTTAATGCTTGCCATGATGGCGTTACGAATACAGGCCAGGCTTTGATTGCAGTAGATCCAGATGCATTTGGAGAGCGTGCCCTGTTTATTGAGCGGGTATCTGCTGTTGTGCGAGATATTCAAGGGTCTAATACCTTACCCGGTGTTGATCGCATTCGTATTCCTGGAGAAGGGGCTGACGCATCAATCGAATCACGCCAGCGTGAGGGTCTGCCAATTTCAAATGAGTTACTTCAAGCATTAAATGCATGTGCAGTTGAGTGTGGTGTACCCGTTTTAATCCTTTAAACCAAGAGCATGATAAATACAATGTGGAGATAAAGATGGCCTTAAGATCACGGTTAATTTCTAAGCTAATTGCTACGGTAGTGGTGATGAGCGGGGTTGCAACAACTGCATTGGCCTCTGCCTACCCAGATAAGCCAATCAAAATGATGATTGGCTACGCCCCAGGCAGTTCAACGGATATTGTGGGTCGCATGATTGCAAACGATCTGAGTATTGCGCTCAAACAACCTATCGTCGTTGAGAACAGAGGTGGGGCAGCCGGTAATATTGCTGCGGATGCGGTTGCCAAGAGCGCTCCAGATGGCTACACCATTTTGTTTGCACAAAACGGGCTAGCAATTAGTGTGGCAACAAATCCAAAACTACCTTTTAATGGCAGTAAAGACCTCATGCCGGTGGTTGGCGTTGCTGCTACGCCCCACATTTTGATTGTCAATACTAAATCACCAGCAAAATCAGTAGCAGATTTAATGGCGATGTTGAAGGCCAAGCCAGGACAACTCAGTTTTGCATCATCGGGAATTGGTAATTCTGATCACATGGCAGGAGAGCTATTTTTATCCCTGACTGGATTGCAAGCAATTCACGTTCCATACAAAGGGGGGTCTCCAGCAGCAACGGATGTGGTTGGTGGGCAAATTGATTTCTATTTTGCGGGCATGCCAGTTGGCTTACCCCTGTACAAAGGCGATCGGGTAAGGGCGTTGGCAGTTACCAGCAAGCAGCGTTTTTCTGGGGCGCCTGAACTACCAACCATTGTGGAATCAGGCGTAGTTGGCTATGAACATACCCTCTGGCAAGGCATATTTGCCCCAGCCGGTACCCCGCAGGCGATTATTAATCAATTGACCACTTCTACTTTAAAGATAATGGAGTCCCCCGAGCTCAAAGAGCGTTTTGTCAAGGCCGGCGTACAAATCGCCCCCCTGAATCAAGCTCAATTTAGTGATCTGTATTTTGCAGATATTGATCGCTGGAAAAGGGTGATTGAAAAGACGAAGATTAAATTGGATTAAAACCATCGATGGAATAGGTTTATGGAGGGGTGCTGATGCACCCCTTTTTTTATGGGCCCATAACCTGAATTAATTAAGCTTCTTTGAAAATAAAGCACATTTTTTAAAAAGAATATGATTAGCTTATAAATAATAATCACACTGGTTACGAATGAGTAGCGTAAAAGAAGACGTAAAAGATACCTGGCTTGGCCTCTGTGAGGCGCTGCAAGACAAGTGGGTCAACTTTGTTCAGTTTCTGCGTGAAACTTGGCCATTACTATTATTGTTGTTCGCGGGATTGATGCTGGTATGGTGGCTAGCAGATCCACCACCGCCCAAGCGTATTTTGATGGCGACCGGCACCGAGGGCGGCTCTTATCAAATGCTGGCTAAAAAATATGTCGACTATTTTGAAAAGAAAGGCGTCACTCTCGAGCTCGTTCCTTCTCGCGGCGCCCAAGAGAACATTGCGCGGCTGAGTGATCGCAAAGATCCGGTTCAGGCCGCTTTTGTCCAGGCGGGGATTCATAACACCGCAGGTATTGCCGGAATTTTATCGCTGGGTAGCGTTGCCTACGAGCCGATATGGTTCTTTTACCGCGGACCTGCATTAGATGCTTCCGACTTTCATTTACAGAGCGATCGTTTAAAAAAGCTCTTGAGTATGAAGACCTCGATTGGGGATGTGGGTAGCGGAACGCATAGTCAAGCATTGAATATTCTGAAGGCAGCTGGTTTTGAGCAGCGTATTTCTCAATTCCTGACCTTGCCATCGGCAGACGGAGTCAATGCCTTGTTGCTCGGTGAAATCGATGTGATTTTTTTAGCCGATCAACTCGAGTCGCCCAATATCCAAAAGTTACTGAGGGATCCCAAGCTGAATTTAATGGGATTTAATCGTGCCGAAGCCTACACTCGCATACTGCCCTATCTTGAAATTCTGACGGTGCCTACAGGTAGCTTTAGTTTAGTCCGTGACTTTCCGCCGCAGACCATTCAATTGCTATCCACCACAACACAGCTATTGGTCGACGACCGGATGCATCCAGCGCTGCAGTACCTATTTCTAGAGGCTGCTGAGGCCATTAATGGCAAGCAATCCTTTTTTGCGAAACGCGGGGAGTTCCCAATGTTTAATCATTCTGCATTTCCCGAGAGCGTCGTTGCTACTCGATTTGAAAAGAGTGGTGTACCGCCGATCATGAATTACCTGCCATTTTGGGTGGCTGAATTTGTTCATCGGATGTTTATCTTAGTCGTTCCATTTTTGGCGTTTGCCTATCCGATTGTGTCTGCGATGCCGAATTATCGGTACAAGCGTGTACAGGCTCGGATTAATAAAATGTATGGCGCCCTATGGACTTTTGAGCAAGAGCTAGCGACTGGATTTGATCCAAACCAATGCGATGCATACATTAGTAAGATCAATCAAATGGAGGCTGATGCGCTTAGCATAAAGGTGCCTAAAAAAATGGCCAGCGACTATTACAGCTTACGCAGCAGCATGGACTATGTCCGCAATTGCCTGATCCGCGGTGAACGTCCTTACCTTACTACAGCGAGAGCCTCATCGCCCACCAAGACGGATGTGCAGCTCTAGATTACTATTTTTTGTCACTCCACAGCGCGCCACCACTGGCCCAATTCTCTTTAGTGACATCCGTCAAAATGATGTCAACTGATTCGGCTGAGCAGTTGAGGGTTTCGCAGGTGACGCGCGTTACGGCTTCAACGAATTGCCGTTTTTGCTCGGTGGTTCGTCCAGCAAACAGTTGAACATTAATTGTGGGCATGGCATTTTCCTTTTAGGTGAAATTTAGGTTACAACATCGCTTTTATTTACTGCTTATAGCTGGGGTCAATCCGGTCCAGTTTGCGCAGTAAGGCAGGCCACTCGAGGACGCCTTCTTCCGCGCCCAAGTCGTGCAGATCGGCCGCCGCTTTTTCAATGATCTTAGATTCGGGCATGATCAGATTGGGGCTGCTGAATGCCGCCACTTGAATTTCACACGCCTTAATCAGAGTGGCCATTACTACATAGGCTTCAGCAACGGTTCGACCTACAGTTAGGGTGCCATGGTTGCGCAATAGCATGGCAGGATGATTTCCCAGGTTGGTAACTAAACGCGCTCCTTCGGATTCGGTGAGCGCCAGGCCCTCATAATCATGGTAGCCGAGGTGTCCCATAAAACGCATGGCGTGCTGCGATAAAGGCAATAGACCATCGCGCTGAGCCGAGACCGCAATACCAGCGGTGTTATGCAAATGCATCACGCATTGGGCATCTGGGCGCGCTCGGTGGATGGCGCCATGAATAGCAAATCCGGTTGGGTTCACCATGCCAGATTGATTGGGTAGTAATTCGCCTTGCAGATTGACTTTGAGCAAACTCGAGGCGGTGATTTCGTCAAACTGCATGCCAAAGGGATTGATCAGATAGTGATTGGGCTCCCCCGGAATTGCGGCAGAAATGTGGGTATAAATCAGATCATCCCACTGATTGAGTGCGCACAAGCGATAGCATGCAGCCAAATGAATGCGGACTATCTGCTCTGCGTTAAAAGGTTGATCCAGCGACATACGGTATTTTTGGTCCATAAGGGCAAATGAAGTTCTATTCTATAGGGGCGCCTTATTTTGCCGCCTGAAGCTGCTTTTTGGTCAAAATTTAGCGGTATCATTTAAGAATTCAATACGACCATGAACGGGATGTGCGCAACATGAAACCCTATGATCACCCCTTACGGCAGGTGCTGCACGAAGAAGTGCATTCTAGGCCGCCCGTAGCGCAGTGGCCAAAAGAACGTATTTTGTCGCAGGCATTCTTGTTGGATGGTCAGTCGCGTCAGTTACAGATCGATTGGATCGAATGCCTCTCTAAAGCCTTTCAAAGTAAAGGCAATAGTAGTCAAGATCACTTCTTTCGATCAATCGAATTATCTGCCGCTCCTGAGCGCATCATCATTAAGTGGGAGCTGCATGGCGAGTTTGCGACCATTGCTGCAATTGTTCAGCAAAGCACTCCAGTAGATAAGCCGCTCATCCAAACGCGCCATGCTATTTTGGATCGCCTCAATGCACTATTGCAAAAAATGGCTTGCCCATCGATTGAGGCGGCTGGTGGTCAGCGCATTGCGGCAATTGATATTGCCTTTGAAGACCACAGCCTCTTTAATGATGCAGAAGAGGTGTCTGCCATTTTTAATGGTAATACGCTGCTGGGTAGCTACATCATGTCCAATCGACGGGCGCAGCTTTGGACTGACCTCAACTTAAATGAGGATGGTTTTATCTCGTATTACGTGCCGCACAATACCTTGGGCTCGCGTCAAGCTGGCCGGGTAGCGCGGCGCATTACCGAAGTCGAAACCTACCGCATGGCAGCGATGCTGGCCTTCCCAGTAGCCAAGGGACTGTCCTTGCCTCTACGTAATGCTGAGTCCGATTTGGCGCAGATGTCCAAAGAAATTGCCTTGCTGCAAACGGACACCGGCATTCAGTTAAAAAAGAATGGCGAATTTTTAGCTGAGCTCTCTCAGCTTGCATCGAAGACGGAACAATGGATTTCTGAGTTTGGCCTGCGCTTTACCGCCGCGGAAGCCTACAGTCAATTGGTGAATAAAAATCTAGCCGAGCTCAATGAGGAGCCAATTCCGGGCATTCAGACCTTAGTGGAGTTCATGGATCGGCGCTTTCAGCCGGCTATGGGCACCTGCTTATGGACCCAGCGCCGTCTCAAAGAATTATCGGATCGCGTATCGCGAACAACGCAAACCTTGCGTACGCGAATTGAGTTTGTAAATGAAGAACAAACGCAGGCTTTGTTAGCCAGTATGGACAAGCGGGCAAAGCTGCAATTGCGGATGCAGGAGACGGTGGACAGTTTATCCGTACTCGTCCTAACTTATTATTTAGTCGGCCTCTTGTTCTATATTGCCAAAGGCGGTAAGGAAGCCGGTTTGCCCATTTATCCTGAGATTATTGCAGCCATTGCTGCGCCAATTGTGGCCGCAGCGTTTTTTGTTATTAGTAAACGCCGCCGGGCGCGCAATGCGCGCAATGCAATTTCATCTTAGGGCATAAAAGGCCCAATAAAAAAGGAGCTTACGAATAAGCTCCTTTTTATTTTCGGCATCTAGCCGAATGCTACAGCCATTACGCCAAGCTATCCGCCCAGATATTGCGAGCCCAGCCCCAGGCATAGACACCCTCAAGGGTAGTTGGTTCTGGTGATAGGCCGCCAGAGCCCGGAACGGTTCTGAAGGTTTTCTCGGTAGCGTTGTACTGGTGGACGCTAGCGACGTGCACTACTTCACGGGCATTCACAAAGCTATAGCAAGTGTTAGTGAGAACCGGCGCTGGATTCACTTCCCAGCCGCTGAGTTCGGCAACAATTGCGGCAGCCGTTACTTTGGCATGCTGGTTTGCCATGTGACCAGACTTAGGCATGAGTGGCGCAACCTGAATCGCATCGCCGATTACGTGCACGTTCTTCGCAGCGGTTGACTCAAAGTTAATGTAGTTCACATTAGCCCAGCGGCCATTGGAGTTAGCAATGCCTGACTTCACTGCAACATCGCCGGCACGCATTGGGGGAAGAATGTTTAAGACATCGGCCTTCACGTCGTCTTGCACATCAAACTTGATGGTTTTAGTTTTCGCATCGACCGCGATCGCGTTGTGCTTAGGGCGGTATTCGATCATGCCAGGGTACTGCTCAGCCCATACCTTCTTGAAGAGACCGCCTTTGGAGGTCACGTCTTGGTTGGCATCCAAAATCAACACCTTGCCTTTCGGGTTTTTCGCCTTCAGGTAGGAGGCCACCTGGCAAGCGCGCTCATAGGGGCCAGGAGGGCAGCGATAGGGAGCCTCAGGAATGGTAATGGCATACACACCGCCTTCGCGCATTGCGGCGATTTGATTGTGCAGAGCCACAGTCTCGGGACCGGCTTTCCAGGCTTGCAAAGTAATACCCGCTTGATTGGCTTGCGCTAAACCTTGAACGCTATCCATCATCATGCCGATTCCGGGCGAGAGGACCACTTTGTCAAAGCGCATGGATTTGCCAGAGGCGAGTTGCACGGTTTGTTTGGCCGCATCAATGTTGATCACGCTGTCTTTAACGATCTGAATGCCATGGCGTTTACTCAGACCATCATACGAAACTGTTAATTCCGAAAGCTTGCGCGATCCGCCGATAACCAGATTGGACATTGGGCAGGAGATAAATTCAGGATTAGGTTCAATGATGGTGACGCGTGCCGTGTTATTGGAGAACAGGCGCAGGTACTTGGCTGCCGTAGCACCGCCGTAACCGCCGCCAATCACGAGGATCTCGGCTTTTTGTAAATTGGCTGCACGGGCAGGGCCGGACAAGCCGGTCAATAAACCCAGGGCCGCAGCACTTTGGCCCATAAAATGTCGACGATTCATAGTCATCTCCTTATTTCTTGCCAAGTTGGTTGGCAATGATTTGCAATTGTTCGTCGGTATAGCCCTTGGCCAATTGATGCATGATCGTGCCTTCACGAGCGCCCGATTTATAGGCTTTCATGGTGGCAAGTATTTGCTCGCTGGATTGGTTATTAATCAGCGGCATTCCGGCTTCTGGAACGCCTTTACCATCTGTTCCATGGCAGTTTGCGCAGGTAGCTGCAAGGCTGCGATGGTATAGCTTGGTGGCGTCGGCATTTTGCGCGGCAGCGAATATGCTGAACTGCGATAAGCCTAAAAAGACCGCCAGTCCTAAGCTTAGTTTGCGTAGGGTAATGTGCATTTGAATGCTCTCCATTAATAATGATTAAAACAACCACTCTTTCTGTCTAGATTGCTATCTTAGTAGTAATTTAGGGTTAAAAAACAATTGCCATAGACTGTTTTTTTATATTGTTGCAACTATTTAATCTAAGCGCCTGCAGGTTTACCCTAATTTATCGGGGATTTTCTTAAGCCTTATAAAATAGATTGATGCGTAGCCAGACCCCCCTTCGTTTTCTTCTTCTGATTCTGGCTTTAGCAATCCTGACCTATTGTTTTGCCCTCGACAGCCGCTTTGCCCCAAAAAATGGCGATGAGTACGTCTATATGCACATTGCCCGCATCACGGCTGACTTGGGGCAGTGGCTACCCTTGCAATCCGAGATGGAAGCCATGCGTAATACCAAGCCGCCACTGGTCTTTTGGCAGGGGATTGCCAGTACAGACTGGGCCGCTAACTGGGGCTTGCTGGAGTTACGTTGGCCCAGCGTTCTGTATACCGGCTTAACGGCACTGTTTCTGTTCTTGGCTGTGGCACGTTTTTCTGGGAAAGCGCAGACGGGATTGCTTGCTGCCGTCGTTTGGTTATCGTTCTTTGCAACCTACCGCTATGGGCGTCCTTACCTCACTGATCCGCCGGAAGTCTTTTTCTTGAGCCTACCATTTTTTGCATTGCTCTATTGGGGCCGCGCTGCATTTGACTCGCGCATCCTCTTTCCGCTAATGGCTGCAATTAGCATCGGCTTGGGGCTCTTGTACAAATCCTTTGCCTATGTCTTGCCTGCCTGCTTTGCATTACTGCTCTGGTACGGGTGCTGGCGGGAGTGGTGTCTGATCGATGTGCTCAAGCGCGATCTGTATAAGCTCATTGTGATTAGTTTACTGTCGCTGGGTATCTTTGGTTTGTGGTTTTCACTGGACCCCAACCCGGACGCAATTTGGCGTGAGTTTGTTTTGGGTGAGAATGCAGGAAAGTTTGGTGCGCGTACTAGCAATTATTTTCTGGATTTGATTCGCGGCGGCGACAGCATTTGGCTATTACTGCTAACAACCATCGCTAATGCGGGGCTCTTTGCTTTTGTGTTGGTATCGCTGGGTTGGCAATCGTGGCGTGAACGCGCTGTTACTGATATCGAAGAGCGTCTATTGTGGCTTTTGGCCCTTGCCTTTTTGATTGTGTTTAGCTTGCCCAGCCAGCGTTCAGGGCGCTACCTGCTGCCGGTGATGCCAGCGCTTGCTGCATTGATTGCGCTGCATTGGCATCGCCTACCCTTGTGGGGATTTCGGGTGGCGCTGGCACTGCAATTGATTGTCTTGCTTGCATTGGCTTGGGTCAGTATTCATCTAGAGGGTGGAGACTGGGCTAGCCCACTGCTATGGCAATATTCGGTTTGGCATTGGCTCTTGCTTGGCTCCGGTATTACGCTGGTGGCATGGGGATTTATCCAAGCCAATACAACGAAGATCGTGGCATTAGCTACGTGCTTCATTTGCTATTTGCTACTGAATACCGGACTTGCACCACTCGAAGGGCAAATTGGTCGTTACGATGCACAGACGATCGCACGCGTGCAGGATAAGCTGGTCGCAGTGCCGTGTGATTTCCGGGCTAAGGATGAGGAATATCGACTGTTATTACCGGGTGCGCGTTTACAGGGTTATCCAGCCAGCGAAGCTGCTAATGGGATTGAGTTAGCCAAGCGGTATCCGTATTTTGCAGCGTATGCACCAGCAGGCGCACCGCCGGTATTCTGTGATGACTGCCAGGTATTAGGTAAGCGCATGGAGATGCGTGCACGCCATAGCCAAGAGGAGATTTTGGCAATCATTCGCGGCGAGATGGGACAATATCTCTTTGTGAACGAATACCTTATCCATTCCCCCTCCGCTATACCAAGCAATGCACCGGATGCCTGCCGATGATGCGCATTGCGAGTTTATGCATCCTAGCTTTAGCTGGAGTTGCCGGTTACATTCAGATTGATAGTCGCTTGCCATGGATCCCATTTGCAATACCAGCAGCGCTGGAATCAGAATTGCCGGTAGCCGAGACTGCCCCGGTAGCAGTAGGAAAAAAAACGCAAGCGACTGCGCAAGTCAGCATTCCTGAGCCACGCGCCCAATTTATTCCAGAGACTGAAGCGCCGTCGGTTCATGCGGGCTCTGCAATCCTTTTAAATGACGGTAATCTGCGTGCATTTTGGTTTGCTGGATCCAGAGAGGGCGCAACCGATGTGGTGATTCAAACAGCCGTGTTTGATAGTAAGAACAGCAGTTGGTCTAGCCCTGAGGTAGTGATTGATCGGGTTACCGCTGAAAAGGGTTTATCACGCTACATTAAAAAACTGGGCAACCCATTGCCGGTGCGCTCAAGCCAAGGTAAATTGCAACTGTACTTTGTGACGGTGTCCGTGGGCGGCTGGGCTGGAAGTTCCATCAGTTGGATGGAGTCCAGCGATGAGGGTGTGAGCTGGTCACGTGCGCAGCGCCTCATCACCTCGCCCGCGCTCAATTTAAGTACCTTGATCAAAGCACCCGGATTTGACTTTACCGACGGCACCTTAGGTTTACCGGTGTATCACGAGTGGATGGGTAAGTTTGGAGAGCTGATTCGGGTGGATGGTGGCCGGGTGATTGATAAGCGCCGCATGAGTTCTGGTCGCGCATTATTGCAACCCATCGTCTTTATTGATACTCCAGAAAAAGCCGTAGCCTACTTTCGGCAGGCAAGGTCCGCAGGTCCGCCCCGCATTGCCAGTGCGCTAACCGACAGCGCCGGTCAATCCTGGGTCAGTGGAGCTGATTTAGATTTGGCCAATCCCAATGCCGCGATTGCAGGTCTGCAACTGGGCAATGGTGATCGCCTTATCGCATTGAATGACTTGGAGTCGGCGCGCCATCGCCTCGTATTAGCAATCGCACCTGCCGGAACCAACAACTGGAATGTCATCGCTGAGCTAGAGAGTGATCAAACTCTAACCAATGGCCTTTACCGCGAATTTTCTTATCCCTCTTTATTGCTGGGCGCCAATGGCGAGGTGCATCTTATCTATACCTATGATCGTAAAAAGATGAAGCACATTCAGTTTGACCGCCGCTGGATTGAAAGCAAAAAGAATCAGAAAGGGGTCTCCTGATGGTTCCGAACTCGGTGATGCAAATCCTTGCGCTCATGGAAATTGCAATCAGTTCTGCAATCGTATTGATATGCTTGATGCAGGCATTGTTTTTCAAAGAGAAAAATAATGTGCGCATGATGGGTCTGCGCGTATTGGTTTGCTTCGTACTTGCCAACCTCATGTTCTGGCCGATCTTTACGCTGGTTCTGCCGCTTGAATTGCCCTTGGCCGCATACGCTCGAGGCTTTACAGGTGAGCTGAGTATTACCTCGATGCTGCTCTTGTGGACAGCTTATTTTTCGCCAAAAGAAATCCACGTTCCTGCAGCTATGAAAGTATGGATTGCACTCGTTGCGGTTGCTTTTTATCCCCTGGCTTTGGGTGTTGGCATGCTAGACCCCTATGCCTGGGGCTACGGCTCCATTGCCTTATTGGCCGCGGTTATTGCTACAGCCTTGATTGCATGCCTCGCTGGATCCAATCGGATTGCGATCATTTTGGCCCTGGCTGTTTTGGCTTGGGCCGCAGGGTGGCATGAGTCTACCAATCTATGGGACTACATCCTGGATCCATTTTTGGGCTTATGGGCGATTGCTTCACTGATTCTGTCTGCCTGGCGGGGACGCGCTGCACAGGCACAAACCGGATACCTCTTTCGTAAGGGCTGAGTCGACTCACGTAATAAGGGTATAAAAAAACCAGCGACGCATCGCTGGTTTTGCTTTTATACCGCGGAACGAATTCCGCTGACTAGATAAAACTTAGTCTGGAATATTGGCTTTACGAATTACAGGACCCCATTTGTTAATCTCGTTGTCGAGGTGGGTCTTCAGTCCGTTCGCACTGATTTTATCCGCTGACACGATATCAATATTGGAATCTGCTAAGCGCTTCTTCACGTCTGGATCGTTCAGCGCTGCTTTGAGAGCAGTATTGAGTCTGGTTTGAATGGCTTGTGGAACATTCTTTGGTGTGTAAAGACCATGCCATACCTTCACCTCAAAGCCTTTTAAGCCTTCTTGATCCAAAGTTGGAACGTTAGGTAATGCTGACAGGCGTTTTGGTGTAGTTGTACCATATACTTTCACGCGGTTGTCTTTAACAACGTTAATCGTTTGAGTGGTTTGGTCGCACAGCAAGTCCACTTGACCGCCCATCAGGTCCGTCAATGCAGGGCCAGTACCTTTGTAGGGTACGTTAGTTAGTCTCACGCCCAAACGGCTTTGGAACAAGAGGCCGCACAGCTGGGATACCGCACCAGGACCAGCATTGGCCATCGTTACTTTATTGCCGTTGGCTTTGATGTAAGCCTCAAGTTCTTTAAAGTTATTGGGCGGGAAATTCTTACGTGCGAGCATGAGCATTGGAACATCAACGACTTGACCGATGTACTCAAAGTCTTTGAGCGGATCGTATGGCAACTTGTCATACAAGGCTTGCGCAGTAGCCATGCCCATGTGGTGCAAATAAATGGTGTAACCATCAGGCGTAGCGCGTGCAACTTTTGCAGAAGCAACCGTACCGCCGGCGCCAGGCGCATTCTCAACCACAACCGTGGTACCCAAGGATTTGCCCATTGGAACAGCAAGCAAACGGGCTACGATGTCAGTAGGGCCGCCAGCTGCGAAGGGAACAATCAGGCTAATCGGCTTGTTATCTGGCCACTTACTTTGAGCAGTAGCAACATTGCTACCAATTAAGGCGCTGGCGCTGATGATGGCAGCAAATCCAGCCAATACGGTTTTCTTCAATTTCATTACAGTCTCCAGTTTTTTAATACCCAACGATTTTGCCATTTTTGCTGTCTACCGGGGCATTAGTGTTTACCAGCAAGCACCAATAGACGTTTGGCCAAAAGAACGACGGGACGATCAACCATACGGCCGTTTAGCTTAACTACCCCACCTTTTGAGGCTTTATCGGCTTCAATCACTTGATTTGACCAGTGCAACTCTGCCTCGGTGGGAGTAAATGCCTTAGAAACGATGGGGACTTGCGTTGGATGGATGCAGAGCTTTGCCCCAAAGCCGAGCCTTTTCCCTCGCAAGGCATCGGCAGTAATGCGATCGATGTCATCGGTTGCGGTAGTGACTCCATCCACAGGCGGGGCTATTTCAGCCAGGCGCGAGGCCAAGACCAGCTGAAAGCGCGCTACTTGTAATTCCGTTTCTTGTGCATCGCACACCATACCCAGGTCGGCTTGCAAATCAATGTTTCCCAGTGCCAGCCGAAGGACTTGTTGCGCATTCGCTATGGCATCCAACTGCTGGAGTCCGCATGCGGTTTCAATCATGGGGATGATGGCCGTATCTGGTAAGACCTCTGCCGCGCCATTGATCTGGTCAAGCGATTCGCTTTTGGGAATAAGCAAACAAGCAATCACCAGTTCTTCAGCCAACATTAAGTCTTCGCCGTAAAAGCGTGTGCCGGGCGCATTCGAACGGATGACGATGCGCTGGCGTTGCTGCGCGGAAAAACCAGGCCATGCCTGCCGAATCGCCGAGCGCGCCGCTGCCTTATCTTCTTCCGCTACGGCATCTTCCAAATCAATGATGATGGCGTGGGCGCCACTACTCAGGGCTTTTGCAAATCGTTCGGGCCGATTTCCAGGAACAAACAAAAAGGTGCTGGCATAAGCAATTGGATGATCGGTCGGATTTGTGGCGTTCATGTTTGCGCGCCCAATAAAAAACCGACCTTCGTTTGCTTGCGGATATTCCACAGCGCATCGATGGCGCGTGTCATTTCATCTACAGTAGCGCCGCCACTAAAGGCTGCTAAGCGCAGTGCCTTATCGGTAATCTCAATACGCGATAGCGTATTACCAGGATCACCCTTGGGCTCATCGACGCGACCATGCAATTGGCGTCCGTCTTTCAGAATCACGGTTACCTTCCCAATCCAGCGCTTAGGGTAGGCCGCATCAATCTCAGGATCCAGTTCCATCGAAACCCGATCGCGCAAAGCGCAGATGTCAGGATCGCTAAAGTGATCGGCAAATTCTTGCAGGCCTGCAAACTGATAATGCGCAATGATCGCCAGTACCGTACCCATCGAGAACTTCGATTGGTGGATGGTGGTGGGATGGGTGACGGGACCTAAGACATCTATTGCCCCTTGATGGACATGCGTCACGATGCGATCAATATCCTGCGCTTCAATGCCATTCGATTGCATCGTATGCAAAAGCGCATCAGCAGCAGGGTGGGTGTGACGGCAAGAGGCGTGGTACTTAAAACTAGTCTCTGCACTTGCCCAGCGCTCGCCGAGGCGATCGATCAAGCAATTCGGATCGGCATCGCTCGACATTCCAGCGGCTAAACCTTGCTTACCTTCCAAGATCTGCTGTGCTCCCGTAAATCCCCCTTGCGCCAAGTAGGCCGCCATCAATCCCGTTCCAGCAGCATGCGCAGTGTGCAGTTGTTTTGAGTCAGCGGCGTCGCGCAAGAATTCCCAAAGGCCAGCCGATTGCGTTCCGGCAGAACCAAATGCATGCAGCATGTGCTCTGGACTGAGCTTCAGAAGGTGACCCACTGCGGCAGCCGATGCCAAAGTACCGGCTGTGCCCGTCGTATGAAATGTTTTGTAGTGCGAGCGGCCTAGAAACTCACCCACACGAATGCCTACTTCATAGCCCACGATGGCCGCCGTCAGAAACTCAGTACCCGAACGGCCCAGTGCTTGCGCACACGCAAGGGCAGGGGAGAACACGACGGTCGCCGGATGAAATACCGAACTGTTGTGTAAATCGTCTTGCTCAACCACATGCGATGCCGCTGCATTGGACATCGCCGCCAAATAGGGGCTATTGCTGCTGCGGTGAACCAGGATTTCGGATGGGCCACTTGTCGGACCCATTTGCTCTACAAAACGGGTCAGGATTTCAACTGGGGTAGCGCCTTTGCCAGCGACGGCAGAGCCAAACCAATCCACGAGTAAGTCTTCGCCACGGCGCATAACGTCCTCGGGAATATCCGCCGGCTTCAGTGTTGCGGCAAAGTCAGCTAAGACCTTCGAGTAATGAATTGCGCTCATTTTAATTTAGCACCGCGGTTGCTTGCATGGTTAACCACCCTTCGTGATCCTGCGCCCAGACACGAATAGTCTTGCCACTGGGGTCAAGCGCCAAGTCGGGGGTCGCTGAAACCGAGAAGGGATTGATATCAAAGGTTGGCCGAATGGCACGAAACTCAAAGCGTTTCAAGGTAGACCCTGGAATGGATTGGCGTACCAAGTCAACCAAGAGCGTGGCAATCAAAGGACCATGGACGATGAGGCCTGGATAGCCTTCGACTTCGGTGACGTAGCGCCGATCGTAATGAATGCGATGGCCATTAAAGGTCAGCGCCGAGTAACGGAATAGCAAGACATCATCCGGATTGATGGTCTTGGTCCAAGTGGCATCACTTGGTGCTGCGGTGGGTGCAACCGGTTTGTCATCCGGCGCAGGCGCATCGCGATAAACAATGTCGTGCTCTTCCGTGAGTGCAATGCCCCCTGCATTGCTAATTTCATGGCGAACTAAGACGAAGATGAGATCGCCCGTGCGCCCCGATTTATGGGTAACCGATTGGATGGTGGAGGTACGTTCAATCGCATCACCCACTACCAATGGCTTAATCCACTCAAGGCGTCCACCAGCCCACATGCGGCGGGGTAGCGGTACGGGCGGTAAAAAACCACCGCGCTTGGGGTGACCGTCTGGACCGATTTCCGATTGGCGGGCATGGGGTAAAAAATAAAGCCAGTGCCACAGTTCCGGCAAAAAACTACCCTGAGTTGGCGCTGGATCAGATCGATCAAGCGTGGCTGAGAGGGCTCTGACTGGGGCAGCAGTAACCGCATCCGAGATAGACTCGGATTTACCAATCCACTCCTGCAGGTGTTGAATAGTTTGATCTTCGATTCGCATCACCCTATTATGCAATGGGCGATGCGGTGGTGATACGCTTTTATCCTAGCCAGCCCAAGAAAAGCCCAGTCAATGCTGCGCCAGCTAAAACCGTCATGATGCCCAGCTGAAAGCGTATTAGAGCAATGGCAGCTGCCGCGCAAATGAATACCGACGGTATGGATACCGACCCAGCAAATCCAGCAGGAAAGAACACGTGGTACGCAAAAAATAGACCCAAGTTAACAATCACGCCAACCACAGCAGCGGTAATCGCGGTGAGGGGTGCAGTAAAGCCTAACTTGCCATGCGTGGACTCAATCAATGGCCCACCAATGAGGATGAACAAGAAAGACGGTAAAAAAGTAAACCAGGTGGCAATGCACGCCGCTACCGCGCCACTCCAAAAAGCCAAATCGGGTCCGAGTGTTGCTTGAACGTGCCCTGCAATATAAGCAACAAACGCAAGCACCATGATGAGTGGCCCTGGCGTGGCCTCTCCTAAAGCAAGGCCATCGATCATTTGACTGGCGGTGACCCACTGGTAATGTTCGACTGCGCCCTGATAGACATAGGGCAGCACGGCATAAGCGCCACCAAAGGTGAGCAAGGCGGCTTTGGTGAAAAACCAAGCAAGCTGGGGGTAGAGGGTCTTCCAGCCAAAAAAGACAATCAGCGCTGCAATCGGCAGAATCCATAAGAGCGCACCCACCACACCTTTTTTCACCGTGCTTTGAATACTAAAAATAGCGTGCTCCGGCGTTGGTGTGTTATCGCCAATGATGGCTTCGCTACTTCCCTGCGAACTGACCGTGTCAACGCTGTGCGACTTTGGACTAAAGATGGCGGGATATTTTTTCCCGCCCCAAATGCCAATCAGCGCGGCGCAGATCACAATGATGGGAAAGGGAACATTAAAAACAAATATGGCTATAAATGAGAGGCCACTGATGAGCCATAGGGCGCGGTGCGCAAGTGCCCGCCGACCAATCTTGAGGGCAGCGTACAAGACGATTGCAGTCACTGCAGGTTTGATACCAAAAAAGAGGGCTGCGATCCAAGGGGTCTGACCATAAGTCAGATAGACCCAGCCCAGCCCAATGAGGATCAATAGCGAGGGCAGTACGAAAAGGACCCCAGCCAAAATACCGCCAATACTGCGATGCATTAACCAGCCGATGTAAGTCACTAATTGCTGCGCTTCTGGTCCAGGCAACAACATGCAATAGTTCAGCGCATGTAAAAAGCGCCGTTCGGAAATCCAGCGGCGCTTTTCAACTAACTCGGTATGTAAAACCGCAATTTGACCGGCAGGCCCACCAAAGCTAATAAAGCCGAGCTTAGCCCAAAACTTCAGGGCTTCGGTGAGCGGAACCTTCAAGCCTCGTCCATACCGCCAACGACTTGGCTAAAGCCGTTGTCTACGTAAATGATTTCTGCGGTAATGCCATTGGCAAGATCAGACATCAAGAAGGATGCCGCATTACCCACGTCATCAATCGAGACGTTGCGGCGCAGTGGGGCAGTTGCCTCGACCGCGCTCAGAATTTTGCCAAAGCCTTTGATGCCGGAGGCGGCCAAGGTTTTAATCGGCCCTGCTGAAATACCATTGACCCGAATGCCTTTGGGGCCGAGCGACCCAGCAAGGTAGCGTACCGACGCCTCAAGGGAAGCCTTCGCTAAGCCCATGGTGTTGTAGTTGGGGACATTGCGCATCGAGCCTAAATAGGTCAAGGTCAGCAGTGCGCCATTGGCTTTGAGCATGGGCAAGGCTGCTTTTGCCATGGCTGGAAAGCTATAGGCCGAGATATCGTGGGCAATCTTGAAGCCTTCACGACTGAGGCCGTCTAAAAAGTCACCCGCAATGGCTTCGCGCGGGGCAAAGCCGATGGCGTGCACAAAGCCATCAAACTGGGGCCAGGTTTTGGCCAGATCAGTAAATAGGGCCGCAATCTGCTCGTCGCTGCCCACATCGCAGTCAAAAATCAGCTTGGAGTTGAATTCATTGGCAAAGTCGACTGTGCGCTCCTTGAAGCGTTCACCTACATAAGTAAAGGCTAATTCAGCCCCTTCGCGGTGGCATGCCTTGGCAATGCCATAGGCGATGGAGCGGTTTGAGAGGAGGCCGGTGATTAAAATCCGTTTGCCCGATAAAAAGCCCATGATGAGATCCTTTGCTTCAAATGTGATTTGCTATCTACAATTGTTGCATATGGTTCACTTGCCCCCCTTGCTCACGCCTTTTGCTCGGACCTATTCAGGTCGAATGGCAATCCTACTGGTATTAGGAGCAATTGGCTTAGGGGATCAGGCAGACGCAGCCCAAGGTATAGCGCAGTACGGCAAACCCAAGTACGCCGATGGCTTTGCCCATTTTGATTACGTCAATCCCAATGCGCCCCGGGGTGGCACCTTAACGCTTCCTAATCCTGATCGCCGCACCAGTTTTGATAAGTTCAACCCATTTACCTTGCGTGGCGTGACCGCTCCTGGCGTATCCCAGTTGATGTTTGAATCCTTAGCGGTGGGCAGCGCTGATGAAGTATCGAGCGCCTATGGTTTGATCGCAGAAGACATTGCCGTTGCAGCTGACAAGATGTCAGTGACCTTTCGGATTCGGCCTGAGGCTCGTTTTTCTGATGACACGCCCATTTTGGCAGCGGACGTAAAACACAGTTATGACACTTTAATGAGTAAATTGGCTAATCCACAGTTTCGGACGGTCTATGCCGATGTGAAACAAGCAGTCGTGGTTTCAGAGCGGGTGATTCGATTTGACTTTAAAGAACCCAATAGCGAGTTGCCGGTGATGGTGGGTGGGCTGCCGATCTTTTCGCGCAGCTGGGGTAAAAAGCCCGACGGCACAATGACCGCATTTGATAAGTTGGCATTTGAACATCCGATTGGGAGTGGCCCCTACGTAATTGAGTCTTACCGCGCTGGCAAGACCATGGTGTTTAAACGTAATCCCAAGTACTGGGGTGATCGCGATGGCAAAACCGTCAATGTCCGGGTTGGCTTTTTTAACTTTGATCGCATTCATTACAAACTCTATGCTGATGATGCAGTGCGCTTAGAGGCATTCAAAGCAGGTGAGTTTGATGCCTTAGTCGAGTACCGCGCTAAAAATTGGGCCAAGAGTTATGTTGGACCTAAATTCAATAATGGCAGCTTATTGAAAAAGGCCTTTATCAATCACAATGGCGCTGGCATGCAGGGCTTTGCTGTCAATATTCGCAGGCCCCTGTTTCAGGATGAGCGGGTACGTCAGGCGCTGGGTTATGCACTGGATTTTCAGTGGCTCAATCGCCAACTGTTTTACGATCAATATGGCCGCATCAGCAGTTACTTCATGAATAGCGACCTTAGTGCTAATTTTGATGGGCCTGCCAAACCCGAAGGGGATGAGTTAAAGCTACTCCAAAAACTCAAAGCGCAGTTCCCGCAAGCGGTTCCGGATGCAGTATTTTTACCAATGCCACCACCCCCCACCACAGTCGAGCCGAGTAGCCTACGCCAAAATTTACTCAAAGCCCGTGACTTATTCGCGCAAGCCGGATGGACCTACCGCGATGGCGCTCTGCGCAATGCCAAAGGCGAACCCTTTCGCTTTGAGATGGTTGAGGATGGTCCCTTCTTTTTGCGGGTGATCTCATCGTATGTGCGTAACTTAGAAAAATTGGGTATCAAAGTAGATGTGCGCACCAGTGACTTTGCTCTACACCAAAAGCGCATGAATGAATACGACTTTGATATGACAACGATTCGCTTCCCGGATTCGCAAAGCCCAGGCAACGAGCTATACGATCGCTTTGGTAGTAAAGCGGCTGAAGAAAAAGGATCAGACAATGTGATTGGCGTGCGCTCGCCGGCAGTCGATGCCTTGATCGATGCCATTGTTCGCGCAGAGACGCGCGCACAGCTACAAACGGCCACGCGCGCACTCGATCGGGTGCTGTGGAATAGTTATTATGTGATTCCGCAGTGGTACAACCCAACGCATCGCGTGGCCTTTAAGAAAGAAATGCGTTATCCCGAGCCGCCGCTGTACTACACCGCTGAATCGTGGATTCTATTGAACTGGTGGAAGGTGGATAAATCCCAATGAACGGTCAACTACTCTCCTACATCATCAAACGCATTTTGCTGATGATTCCAACCTTGCTTGGCGTCCTCACCTTGACGTTTGCCGTTGTGCAGTTTGTTCCGGGTGGCCCAGTAGAGCAGTTAATGCTGGAGCTCAAAGGGAAGGGTGATGCTGCGGTGAGCGGCGCCGAGTCCTCCGGTGGCGGCAGTAATTACCGTGGCCGCCAAGGCATCGATGCAGAGCGCCTAGCTGAAGTCAAAGCCTTGTACGGTTTTGATAAGCCGCCATTGGAGCGTTACTTTGCAATGCTCAAACGCTTTGCCCAATTTGATTTGGGGCAGAGCTATTACCAACATCAAAGCGTTTGGCAGTTGATCGTATCCAAGTTACCAGTCTCGATCAGCATTGGCCTCTGGACCTTCTTTATTAGTTACTTGATATCCATTCCCTTGGGTATTGCCAAAGCGGTGCGCGAGGGTAGTCGCTTTGATGCGGTCACCAGCACCATGGTCTTGGTTGGATATGCGATTCCGGGATTTGTACTCGGCGTCTTGCTGCTGGTGATATTCGGCGGCGGTAGTTTTCTGCAAATCTTTCCATTGCGAGGGCTGACATCCGACAACTGGAATGATCTCACCATGATGGGTAAGGTCCTTGATTACCTCTGGCATTTGGTGCTGCCGATTACAGCATCGGTACTGGGCAGTTTTGCGGTCATCACGATGCTCACTAAAAACTCTTTTTTAGAAGAGATTCGGAAGCAGTATGTACTGACGGCGCGAGCCAAAGGCTTAAGTGAAAAACAGGTGCTCTGGAAGCACGTTTTCCGCAACGCCTTATTGCCCTTAGTAACCGGCTTTCCAGCAGCATTCGTAGGTGCTTTTTTTACCGGTTCACTGCTGATCGAAACCCTATTCACACTCGATGGTTTGGGCTTGCTAGCCTATGAGTCCGTCATGCGACGTGACTATCCCGTTGTCTTTGGCACCCTGTACCTCTTTACCTTGATTGGTCTTTTTACCAAACTCATTTCGGATATTTGCTATGTCTTGGTTGATCCACGGATTCAGTTTGGCGCCGGGGGTGGTTCATGAATCGGTGGCAGCGCTTCAAAGCCAATCGCTTGGGCTATGCCAGCCTATGGATTTTTCTGATTCTCTTTGGCCTTAGCGTATGCGCCGAGTTGATCGCCAATGACAAGCCACTCGTCGTGCGCTATCAAGGTCAGTTTTATTTCCCGACTTTGCAGAGCCAGCCAGAAACCGTTTTTGGCGGTGACTTTGCTACGCCGACGGATTTTTTGGATCCGGATATTCGGCGCAGCATCACCAGCAAAGGGAACTGGGCCGTCTATCCTCCGATTCCCTATAGTTTTGAGACGCTCAACTATTTTGCGAAGTCACCCAACCCAGCGGCGCCTTCCTTGGATAACTGGCTCGGCACCGATGATCGCGGGCGCGATGTGTTGGCGCGTTTAATTTACGGCTTTCGTTTATCCATCCTGTTTGGTCTTGCTTTGACGTTCGTGGGTGTGACCGTGGGAATTATTACGGGCGCGCTAATGGGATTTTTTGGCGGCAAGTTCGATTTAATTACCCAGCGCGCCATCGAGATTTGGTCGGCAATGCCGGAGCTATATTTGCTGATTATTTTTGCCTCGATTTTTACTCCGAGTATTTGGCTCTTGGTGGTTTTATTAGCCGCATTTAGTTGGATGGGTTTGTCCGATTATGTGCGCGCTGAATTTTTCCGTAATCGTGCTTTGGAATACGTGCGCGCAGCGCGCGCCTTGGGCTTAACCAATATGCAAATCATGCGCCGCCATATTTTGCCCAATAGCTTAACGCCCGTCATTACCTTTTTGCCATTTCGCATGAGTGCGGCAATCCTATCCCTCACTAGTCTCGACTTTCTGGGGCTAGGCGTACCTCCGGGTACGCCGAGTTTGGGCGAGTTGTTGGCCCAAGGAAAAGGCAATCTCGATGCATGGTGGATCTCCTTATCTACCTTCGTCGTATTAGTTTCTACTTTGCTATTGCTCACATTCATGGGCGAAGCCCTGCGCGATGCATTTGATTCCCGTAAGAGTGGCGCAGTATTGGGGGCACGCTGATGAGCGAACAGTCAACATTAGTCACCCCTTTGCTACGTTACGACAATCTTTCGATTTCCTTTGGATCTGGGCGACGTGAAAAGTTTGCTGTCAAAAATCTGAATCTCGATATTGGCGTTGGCGAGCGCGTGGCCCTGGTTGGTGAATCGGGCTCTGGAAAAACCCTCTCTGCGTTAGCTCCGCTGCGCCTCTTACCGGAGGGTGCCAAAGTAGAAGGAAAGTTAATTTGGACCCCCGTGAGTGCAAAGCAATCTCAATTAACGCCTTCATTCACACCGCAGTCGACCGATCTGCTCGCACTCTCTGAGCCCGCCATTCGGGAAATTCGAGGGCGCGACATTGCCATGATTTTTCAGGAGCCGATGACGGCTTTAAATCCGCTGTTTACGATTGGCAATCAAATCGTCGAAGCAGTCTTGGTGCATGAGCCCCTCACATCAAAAGCGGAATGCATGGAAAAAGCGATTGCACTCCTGCGTAAGACCGGCATTCCTGAGCCAGAGCGCCGTTTTTATTCATATCCACATCAATTGTCAGGCGGGCAGCGTCAGCGCGCCATGATTGCCATGGCTTTGGCATGCAAACCCCGCTTGCTCATTGCTGATGAGCCAACCACGGCATTGGATGTTAGTTTGCGGATGCAAATATTGGAACTCCTCATCGAGCTACAAGCTGAGGCAAAGAGCGATCAAGGCATGAGCATCTTGCTGATTACCCATGACCTTAATTTAGTGCACCATTTTGCTGAGCGTGTCGCGGTGTTAAATCAAGGCAATTTGATGGAGTGCGGTGCTACCCGGCAGGTTTTTGAGCATCCTGAAAATACCTATACCGAAGCCTTAGTGAACAGCAAACCGGTGCGTGCCTTGTTGCCCGTAATGCCGCTAGCCCCAGTGTTACTCAGTACCGAAAATCTCCACGTATCCTATCCCGGATCGAAGTCAGGGAATCCGTTGCAGCTCTTGTCCTTCTTTAAAAAACTGCCGCGCCATACCGTGCTTAAAAAAGTGCAGTTTGAATTACGCCAAGGCCAGACGATTGGGGTGATTGGGGAATCCGGATCCGGCAAAACGACATTGGGTATGGCGATTTTGGGTTTGCTGGGTGATTCTGCTGCCCAGGTTGGTGGCACGGTGAATGTACTCGGTAGTGATTGGCAAGCTCTGGACTCTGCCGCCAGACGCAATCTGCGTTCGAGCTTACAGGTGATTTTTCAGGATCCATTTGGATCGCTGTCGCCGCGCATGACTGTCTTGCAAATTGTGTCTGAAGGACTGGATGTCCATTTTCCGAATCTATCGGCGACTGACCGCGAAGGCCGAGTCTTGGATATGCTGAAAGAAGTTGGCTTGGATCGATCCGCTTTGCAGCGTCACCCCCATGAATTTTCGGGTGGGCAGCGCCAACGGATTGCAATTGCGCGCGCGCTCGTATTGCGGCCGCAAATTTTGGTGCTGGATGAACCTACCTCGGCCTTGGACGTATCGATTCAGAAGCAGGTCTTAGCGCTACTGACCGAGTTGCAGAAAAAGTACAACCTGGCTTACATCATGATCAGCCATGATTTGGCTGTGATTCGCGCCATGTCGCACCAGGTCATGGTGTTAAAAGAAGGCAAAGTCGTGGAGTTTGGCGAGACCGAGTCCTTGATAGCGCATCCTAAGCAGGCCTATACCAAGCAGCTCTTTACTGCCGCTGAAATGAGTTGATGCGCTATTGCGGTGCAATCCTGCTTAATAAATAGGCAATTTGTACTCAATTCAGACTTAAATATCCACTATAAACATAGACTTAAGATACATAACCTAGTTTGGTTGATTGTCAAAAGTTTGATACACTCGCGCAATGTCAATGAATTTTAGCCATTCCCTCTCTGCACGCCGACTTGCGCGATCGTTCGCGCTGGTTTGTTCGCTCGTGTTTTGCACGGCTGCTGGGGCGAATGAGCAGACCAAAGAAGCGCCGACCGAATCATTTACGCAGGCAGGTAAAGCGTACTTCATTCGTGCTGCAGATAAGCTGGTGGATTCGGTATCGGGTCGTTCTGAGAATTTGATTAATCAGGCAATGGAACTCATTGGTGTGCGGTATCGCTGGAATATGGATATTCCGCAATCGGGCCTGGATGGCAGTGGTTTCGTTGCCTACGTTTTTAAAGACAAGCTGAGCTTTTTGATTCCACGCAAATCATCCCAGATGAGTAAAGTCGGGAAATCAATTACCAGGGATGATTTACAGCCTGGCGATTTAGTGTTCTTTAACACCATGCGCATGACCTTCTCGCATGTGGGAATTTATGTGGGTGAGAATAAATTCATTCACTCGCCATCCAAAGGTGCCAGCATTCGGGTCGATGACATGACGAGTGTGTATTGGGACAAGCGTTTTGATGGCGCCCGTCGCCTTGATGGTAGCGATGAGTTTTCCGAGCAGGAACGCAAAAATCTTATGAACGAAATGAAGAAGTTTAAAAAACAAACCCAAATGTTTTAAGCGCCGATTAGCGCTTTTATCAGTGCCATTTTTTCTTGAGTGGCAATTTCCCCAGCCAGTATTGCAGCACTTCTCGCCTTAAAGTCAGCGCCGCCCATTTGCTGTAGTTTTGGCTGAATCACAATGTCGGCACTTTGTAGCTCGTAGCTATTAATGCTTTGCTGCATGATGCTAATGGTTTGCTGGAGCACTCCTAAAGTGCCGCTCGCATTTTGTTGGCCAGGCTCATTCGAAATCGAAACTGCAATCACTACGGTGGCGCCCATTTGCTTGGCATATTGCACCGGTACGGGCGCTACAAGACCCCCATCGACATACTCGCGACCCTGAATGGATGTGGGCTGAAATACACCCGGAACACTACAGGAGGCACGTACTGCGATGCCGGTATCGCCACGCTGAAATAAAACCCCTTTACCGGATTGCAAATCAGTGGCAACAACACCCAAAGGCATGCGCATCTGCTCAATGGGCCGGTTTTTTACTTCCCGATTGATCATGGCTTGAAGTGCATCCCCCTTAATCAGGCCGCCAAATCGACCGGCAAACGGGAGCCCCCAATCGGCTATCGCTGCCTCATCCAGGGTGAGGGCAATGCGATTCAGGTCGTTTCCGCTTAGACCAGAGGCATAGAGGGAGGCAATCACGCTGCCCGCACTGCTGCCCACGACCAGATTAGGTGAAATGCCTTGGGCTTCCAGGGCTTTAATCACGCCGATGTGGGCAAAGCCCCGTGCGGCGCCGGCACCCAGAACCAAGCCAACAACCGGTTTTTTAGGGCTAACGGTCGCGCAGGCGCTTAATCCTAGGGCGCTGACCCCGGCTAAGGTGGATGCAAGGCCTAAAAAATGGCGCCGTTTTGGCTCGGGGGTAGGTGGTAGGGCAAATAATTCCATTTGGCTATTGTAGGCAGCCTCCCCTATAATGGCGCAACTAGTGAGCGAATTGTGAGAATTGCCTGATAGGTTCCTCCCATACCGTATCCGCTCAGACAATAGCGTCCAAACTTAACTCCTGACCCACGAAGTCGCCTTGGACAATTGCCTGAAGCAACTAGAGAACACCCCAACCCATGACGGATAGCCCTTTTTATGCCACTCAGGCTTTGACCTGTTAGGCCGAATTTTATGGATGATCACAAAAAACGCATTATTGAAACAGCCCTCTTGTGCGCGCAAGAGCCCATTACTGCAATGGATCTCACACGTCTATTCACGGATGACACCAGCCCAGCAGATATTGAAGCGGTGTTAACGGCGATTCAGGAGGACTGGCAAAGCAAAGGGATGGAGCTCGTGCACATCGCTACTGGTTGGCGTTTTCAGAGTCGTTTGTCGATGCGCGAGTACTTGGATCGACTTACCCCCGAAAAGCCGCCGCGCTATTCCCGTGCAGTGATGGAAACTTTAGCCATCATCGCCTATCGCCAGCCCGTTACCCGTGGTGAGATTGAAGAGATTCGCGGTGTTGCTGTCAGTAGCAATGTGATGAAACAACTCGAGGACCGCGGCTGGGTTGAGGTCATTGGCCATAAGGAAACGATTGGTCGTCCCGGCCTCTATGCAACCACGAAACAATTTCTCGATGATTTAAGCCTGCCGAATTTACAAAGCCTACCTTTACTGGAAGATGCCGCACCGACCTTTGAGTCCTTGGCCCAAGGTGTGATTGAGTTTGATCAAACGGCTACAGTCGAGACCGTCATCACCATGGAAGAGGGCAGTAGCTCCTATGATCGGCAAGAGGCCGAGCCTGCATCCGATGACGAGCCCAAGCTAGACAACACACCAAACCATTAATGACCTCTTCCAACGATACTAATTCCGCAGCACCCAATTTGAATAACGCACCTGTTAGCAGCGACAGCAATTCAGGTACCACTACTTCAGAAAATAAAAGCGAAGCGCCTAGTGGCGCGACCAGTGGTGCTCCTAATAGCGAGCAGGGTGAGCGCCGTCCGCGCCGCTTTGGCAAGCACCCGTTTAAGAACCGCAAACCGCGTGGGGATAGGCCGCCACGCCAAGAGGGTGGTGAGCGTAAGCCCCATACACCGGGCGAACAAAAAGTAAAACCCACATTTGATCCCGCTCAAAGTGATGCCTTATTTGCTTCGGTTGTATCGGGTGAATTTGATGCGGCCCTCGATGCGCCTGAAGCCGAAATCGCCAGTTCAGATTTAGCCAACTCCTCGGATGAGATTGCAGTCTCCCATCACGCCGGTGTTGAGCGTAATACCAATCGCCAGCACGATCACGATGACCTAGACGGCCCCACCGACGATGAAATGAGTAGTTTGCAATTTACGAACGTCGATGAATTGCCGCTCAGTTTGCGCGATGAAGTGTGGTCTGATTTAGACGGCCTTGATGATGACGCGGAGGATGAAGACACCGTTAAGCTCCACAAGGTGTTGGCCGATGTGGGTATGGGTTCGCGCCGCGAGATGGAAGATTTAATTGTGCAAGGCCGGGTATCGGTCAATGGCATGCCAGCGCACATTGGTCAGCGGGTTGGTCCGACCGACCAAGTGCGCATTAATGGCAAGGCAGTGCACCGCAAAATTCAGACTAAACCACCGCGCGTGATTTTGTACCACAAGCCTTCAGGCGAAATTGTCAGTCAAGCCGATCCCGAAGGCCGTCCTACCGTCTTTGATCGATTGCCCAAGCCGCGCCAAGGGCGCTGGATTGCAGTCGGTCGACTCGACTTTAATACCGAAGGCTTGTTGTTGTTTACCACCTCGGGCGAACTGGCGAACCGATTGATGCATCCCCGTTACGGTGTTGAGCGTGAATACGCTGTACGCATTTTGGGTGAGCTCAGTGATGAGCAGCAGTCGCAGTTAAAGACGGGTATTCAGTTGGACGATGGGCAGGCTCGTTTTCTGCGCCTTGCCTCTGGCGGCGGCGATGGAGCAAACCGCTGGTATCACGTGGCCTTAACCGAAGGACGCAATCGCGAGGTGCGCCGGATGTTCGAGGCCAGTGGTCATACGGTTTCGAGGCTGATTCGTACGCGTTATGGAATCTTTTTGCTGCCTCCGCGCTTGCGTCGTGGCAAATGGGAAGAAATTCCAAATGAAGGTGTTGCCCAGCTGATGAAAGCAGCTGGCCTCAAAGTGCCCCAAGCTACTGAGAAAGGGCGATCCAATCAATCGGGTCGCAGCGATTCCAATCCATCCAGAGGCGACGATTTCCAGCCAGATCCAATGCAGACCTCGGTTTCCTATTGGGGCTCGCGTGAAGCATTAACCATGGCCAATCAACACCATGGACTGACGCACCAAGGTAAAAACGCGAAGCCTGGAGCTGGCGGTCAAGGGCAAGCAGGTCGAGGTCGTGGCCAGGGCCAGGGTCAAGGAGCCAGATCAGGCGGTCAAGGGGCCGGCGCCGGCGGAAGAAGCAAAAAAGTCCATCATGGGCACGCTTTCAACCCACAATCCCCTCAAGGACCAGGGGCTGGTGGATCAAAGCGGGGCGCCCCCAAGGGACGCAAACCCTTCAATAAAGGGCCCAGAAAACCCCGAAATCCGAGCGAAAGCTTCTGATTTCACTCAAGATTTGGCGTAATCAGCTATAATCCTCCCCGTAGTTGCGCTGTTGTAATTTGCAGTACTGTTTTACCGGCTGATGTTGCGATCAACGTAAGCTGGCCTGTTCTGTAGTTCGGAATATGGGCTTTGAAGCCCATTTTTTTTTGCCATTTTTGCAGCAAGGGGCGTTGTGCGAGAGCAGCAGATTATTTCTGCCGAGTTGGGAAATCTGGGTTACGCGTTGGTTGATATTGAGCGCGAAGCCGGAGGCTTGCTACGTGTAACGATTGAGAACCAAGACTACGAGCGTTTAATTACGGTCGAGGATTGCGAAAAAGTAAGTCACCAGTTGAGTTACTCCTTGCCGGTAGAAAACATTCCGTATGAACGACTGGAGATTTCGTCCCCAGGACTGGATCGCCCGGTGAAAAGTGCAGCTGATTTTGTGCGGTTTACGGGTTTTGAAGTTGATCTGAAATTGCGTATTGCAGTTTCTGGTCGTAAGAATTTTCGTGGGGTATTGGAGGGGCTCATCGCTGGTAGCGTTGATTCACCCGATGCCAAGTTTGGTTTGTTGTTTGAGGCGAGCGATGGTGCAGAGTCTCAGTTAGAGTTTTCCCTTGCCGAGGTCGATAAGACTCGGCTTGTCCCTGTCATTGATTTCAAAGGAAGAAAATCATGAGTCGTGAAGTTCTCATGTTGGCCGACGCCCTTGCGCGTGAAAAAAACGTTGATCGTGAAATTGTTTTCGAGGCGCTCGAGCTTGCGCTCGCATCGGCTACAAAAAAACGCTATGAAGAGGATGTCGATATTCGCGTCGGCATCGACCGTGAGTCCGGTGAGTATGAAAGCTTTCGCCGCTGGTTGGTCGTTCCCAACGAAGCTGGATTACAAGAGCCTGATAAAGAAATCCTGCTGTTTGAGGCTCAAGAGCAATTTCAGGACATGGAAGTCGGTGAGTTCATTGAAGAGCAGATCGAGTCCTTAGCATTTGGCCGCATTGGTGCACAAGCTGCCAAGCAAGTGATTCTGCAGCGCATTCGGGATGCTGAGCGCGAGCAAATTCTGAACGATTACCTTGAGCGTGGTGAGTTAGTCATGACCGGTACGGTCAAGCGCGCCGATAAAAATGGTCTCATTATTGAATCCGGTAGGGTAGAAGCACTGCTGCGCCGTGATCAAATGATTCCAAAAGAGAATTTACGTTCCGGCGATCGCGTACGCGCCTATATTTTGAAAGTGGATCGCGAAGTACGCGGCCCTCAAATCGAACTGTCACGTACTTGCCCTGAATTCTTAATTAAGCTGTTTGAGAATGAAGTGCCTGAGATTGAGCAAGGCTTGCTCGAGCTCAAAGGGGCTGCTCGTGACCCTGGCGTACGCGCCAAGATTGCGGTTGTCACCTATGACAAGCGCATCGATCCAATCGGTACCTGCGTTGGCGTACGTGGAACTCGCGTTACAGCGGTTCGCAATGAAGTCGCTGGCGAAGCAGTGGATATTGTTTTGTGGTCTGAAGATCCAGCGCAATTTGTGATTGGCGCCCTTGCTCCGGCACAGGTGTCATCGATCGTGGTGGATGAAGAGCGTCACGCGATGGATGTAGTGGTGGATGAGGAGAATTTGGCCATCGCGATTGGTCGTAGCGGTCAAAACGTACGCTTAGCCAGTGAGCTAACCGGCTGGCAGATCAACATCATGACGCCAGAAGAGTCGGCCGATAAGACCGAGAAAGAAGTGGCCATCGTGCGCCAAATCTTCATGGACAAACTCGACGTTGATCAAGAAGTAGCTGATATTTTGATTGAAGAAGGCTTTAACACCCTCGAGGAAGTAGCTTATGTTCCGTTAAGCGAAATGCTCGAGATCGATGCCTTTGATGAAGATACCGTGAACGAACTGCGGACCCGTGCCCGTGATTCCCTGCTAACGATGGAATTAGCAAAAGAAGAGCGCGTTGGCGAAGTGTCTCAAGATTTACGTTCCCTTGAGGGAATGACGACGGAGTTGATTGCAAAGCTGGCTGACAATCAAGTTCACACGCGTGACGACCTTGCTGAACTAGCTGTTGATGAGCTGGTTGAGGCGACACAAATTGACGAAGAAACAGCGAAAACGCTCATCATGAAAGCGCGCGAACATTGGTTTACTTCATGAGAGGAAGCGCATGGCAACGACCACAATAAAAGAACTTGCTCAGGAGCTTAAACGCACCTCGGGCGACCTCTTAGATCAATTGAAAGCGGCCGGAATCAATAAAGATTCTGAGGATGCCAAGATTACCGAGAAGGATAAAACCGCACTGCTTGAGCATTTGCAAAAAGAGCATGGTAGTGCTGATACGGGTGCGCGTAAAAAGATCACCTTAACCAAGCGTGAGACTTCCGAGATCCGCCAGGCTGACTCCACCGGAAAAACGCGCACCGTACAGATTGAAGTGCGTAAAAAACGGGTACT
>JBIIGG010000159.1:0-3166 GCA_044236575.1 Polynucleobacter sp.
GCACGCCTGGTATGCGCCTGACAAAATGTTCGCAGAGCCATACACACGCAGCGCAGCGAATCTTTTCTAGTTTTAAGGTAGTTTCTAGCTGGGTATCGCTGATGGATTTAGTAAAACGTGCGAGTAAGAGCGGGTCATCATAGGGCAGCAGTCGCTCTGGTATTGCCTCACTTATACCATCCGCATCCGGCTTTTCGCCCGGTACTCGGCGAGCATAAAAAACTTCCAGCCCCTCACCATGAATGGTTTGAGCAATCGCCATACAGCCGGAACAACAAAAAGATCGGTAAGCACCGCCAAGCGCTATCTTAAGATGTGTATTCGCAGCAATATCACTGCCACAGTGATAGCATGCCTGCGCCATATTCACCTCAGCGCGAGGGTGGGCTGGGTTTTCGCTTGGACCACCCATTACGGCTCTCAAAGAGCACAAAGAGCACTCCCCAAATCACAATCGAGAAGTAGGCCCATACCCAGGCTGACTGTGATTCCTGTGATCCAGATAGATCCAAAACAAAGCCAAAGATGGCAGGGCCTAATAAGCCACCACCAAAACCCATCAGGGAATGCAGGCCCATTGCAGCGCCTTTGATCTGCGGCTGTGCACTGGTTACTAGCCCCGCAGTCAAGGTGGCAGAATCCGCCATAATAAAAATCGAATGGCCCGTAGCCAGCAGAGCGATCACCCACCAGCCCTGACCGGTGGCTGCAGCTAACGCAATACCCAAGATTGCGCTGGTGAGCATGACAAAACAAATCCAATTCTGTCTACCTATTTTGAGTGCCATTTCATTGCCCAGAATCGATGCAGGCACACCAAAGAAATTAATCACGCCAGCCAAGGTAGTTGCAGCCAAGAAAAAAGCTTCACCGGTATACGCGGTACAGAACATGAAGAAAGCCACTAACCAGCTGCGCGATGCAAACAACTCTAGAGAATGCGCGGTGTATCCAAAAATATAGCCGGATGCTTCTTTATTTTGCAGCACCATCTGCCATTTTTTTAAGGGAAAGACATCACTCAATTGAATCTGAATGGGGCCATGCCATTCGGGCTTATCTAAGGCTGGAATCAAAAGCCAGACAATTAAGAATGCGAGCAATGGTCCGAGGGCAATCCACTCGAACACAGCCTCCCATCCGAAGGCCTCTAATATCCAGCCTGAGATCAGATAAGACAAGCCCGCACCAATTCCAAAAAATGCGGTGTAAAACGAGATATGCCGTGTGACCTCACCGTGCTGTACGCGATCGGACAATACCTTCAAACCTGGCATATACGTCCCCGCCAGGCCGGCGCCATTTAAAGCCATAAAGAAAAAAGCAGAATAAAAACCACTCGCAAAAAGGCCCATACCCAATAGGCCTGTAACGCCAGATAAGCCACCCAAGAAATAAATCTTTCGCGCATCGACGCGATCAGTTAAGACGGTAGCTAGGGGCACCACAACGATGTAGCCAAAGAAATAGGCGCTAGCGATTAATCCCGCCTCAAAATTACTCAGCGCCCACTCAGATTGTAAGGTGGTGAGCGTCACTGCATAACAGGCAAAGCCGAGCAAAGCACAAACTTGCGCCATCAGCATCAGCGGAGTACATCCTATTTTTTTAGAAATCGTGCTCACCTATTCTGTTCGCAGTTCGGCTTAATGATTACTGTTGATTAGCTTTGGGTGAATCTTGAAACCCATTTGAACGAAAGGTCAGTACTAAGGTATCCCGATAGCCCTTCGGCAGAGTTGGCTGAATCGGCGTTGTTTCATGAATCATCCGCTCATCATTCATCAACAAGACGGACCAAGGCTCAGTTAAAGTGAAGCGCAAACCAGAGGAAGTATTGACCTCAAAGATACGGGTCTCACCACCTTTGATGTTATGACGGTCAATCAAAAATACGGCAACAAAATCGACACCATCCCGGTGGGCACCCTCCGGAGTCGGCCTACCAATACCATCACTCGTATCGATGCGAAATTGATGCGCTTCAATAAACCAGGTTGTGACTGGCTTGAGGGAACTTAAAAGTCCTGCGGTATTTTTTATTAGGGTCTGCCAGCACACGTCATTTGCTAAGGCTGGTGTGATCGGCTCAAACCACCGCTCAATACCGCCGTGCAAAGCGTTATAGTCGACCGACTGCCAGTGCGCACGATGGGGAACCATCTTCACTTCTGATCCGCTTACCGTATAACTGGCGTGCCGCCGATAGCGATAACGCCCACCGTCTTTTAAGTAGGGATCACGAGGTAAATCTTGCCAATGCATGCGCAGGCCATTCAAGTCCGCAACGGACACTTGGGTTAATTCTGCAACGGAATTCGCTGAGGCAATTGCAAAGCCATTGCCTTGGATCGCAGGCGCAATTTCTGAGGTAGGCGTTAACGGTGGAGAGAGATTCACCGTCTTATTTTAGGACATCAACGCGTTTACTGTCACGAATCGAGTTTTAGACGCTCTCGAACCATATTAACGTGCCCCTTTAAGTCATAAAGCTCTTTAGACTCAAGGGAAGATACCTTCATAGCATTCACTCGCATTAGTATTTCGGCCAAGTCGTCACGACACTTCTCTCGCATGGCTGGATCTGCAGCAGTGCGCTCCAGCACTTTGAGTTCGGCATAAATACGGGATAAGCGAATGCGCAAACTTAAATCACGCAAGGCCGGAATGTAGGCAATTAAAGGAATCAAAATAGCCAAAATTGGAATGACAACCCGCGCAAAGCGACCAACCCAAACGGCGGTCCAAAATGGTAGATGGCGATGTAAAAAGGATGGGCCATCTTTTAAATAAATCTCCGAATCCATTTGCAACGGGAAATCGAGGCCATTAATCGAAGGAAACTCCCCTGGCTTTTGCAAGCGCGAATAGGATTTCAAAACATCTTGTGCATTTTCTAGAAGCAGACTGACGATGGCTGGACTGATCGTCTCGCGACTGACTAAGGTTGCGGTTGCCGCAATCATCTGCCGGTTGAGCCCGGGGAAATCATTTTCGATACTAAGTAGACCGCGAGCTACTTCTACTTTGGTTAAAAACGGCAGCGCGCGGGTATAGGCGTCGGCCTGAACAAAATTCATCAGCCGCACACCGGGTAAGTTGATAAAGCTTTTGAGCAGCGGCGCTTCAGCTGCGGCCACGACAAAAACAACATCGAGGTTTCCAG
>JBIIGG010000035.1:0-11590 GCA_044236575.1 Polynucleobacter sp.
TTTAAAGCCGCATTTGAAGATCAGATGAGTCTGACTTAGCTCCGATAAACCAATGCAACGGCATGCACTGCAATGCCCTCGCCCCGCCCGAGATGCCCTAATAACTCATTGGTTTTTGCTTTTAGATTGATTTGATTGACAGCTACGCCCAGATCGGCCGCAATATGGACTCTCATCGCGGGTAAAAAACTAGCCAGCTTGGGCTGTTGGCAAATGATGGTGGCATCGACGTTACCAACGCGGTAGCCAGCCTCAGTAACGCATTCCAAGGCCCGCCTGAGCAAAATACGGCTATCCATGTTTTTGAATTGGGGGTCGTTATCCGGAAAAAGCTGTCCAATATCATTGAGGCCTGCGGCACCCAATAGGGCATCCGTCAATGCATGCAGCAGCGCATCGGCATCCGAATGGCCCAGCAATCCTTTTTCGTAGGGGACCCTGACGCCACCCAAAATCAGTGGGCGACCGTCCACCAATGCATGGACGTCGTAGCCTTGACCAATTCGAAATGGTGGCCCATTTTGTTCTGCGGTATGTCCTGAAGCCATTCCTTCTCCTGCTTTCATCTAATTTGACGCATCCTATTTACGTAATACTAGATCCATCAGCTCCCAGTCTGCTTGTTGCGTCACTTTAAAGTTGCGTGTTGAGCCCTTGATTAATATGGGTTTTCCACCCAAACGTTCGACTGCGCTAGCCTCATCAGTAAGCTTTACACGATCCGAAACTGCGCTTTCCAGTGCGGCGTATAAATCTGCAAGCCGAAACATTTGGGGGGTTTGCGCCTGCCAAAGGGCATCCCGCGAAAGCGTGCTCTCAATCCACTCGCTGCCTGCTCCGGCCCGTTTGAGGGTATCTGCGACGGGCATGGCCAAGATACCGCCATGGAATGGGCCTCCGGAGTCCGCGTCCAATACGCCATGAATTAAATCTTGAATGGCCCCAGATGTAATGCCTGGCCTCGCAGCGTCATGCACCAAAATCCAATCTTCGCCCGGAAGGTCGGCATCCAGCATTGCCCGCAGGGTATTTAATACGGTTTCTTGACGTGTTGGGCCGCCGGTCGGCAAAAAGTAGTTGGGCTTGGTATTGAGTAATGCGCCATTACTTTCTTGAAACGCAGCAAAATCACCGGCTGCGTGCATGCTCGGGCTGACCCCAACCCAAATCGACTCAATCTCAGGCGTTGCGATCAGCGCCTCAAGCGCAAATGCCAGCATGGGCTTGCCTGCCAGGACACGAAGCTGCTTCGGGACTGCGCCGCCCAAACGAGACCCCGTGCCGGCAGTCGGCAAAATCGCATGGCATGAAGAAAGAATATCGCGCATGACTGATTCTATAATGAGGCCAGATGTTGGATGGAACAAATCAAGCGCCCCCCATACCTGCTCCGCGGGCCGGGCAGCGCTTTACCTTTTCCGGCCTGGTTGGCTCTGCTGATGCCGCCCTGATCGCTCAATCTGCCTTACTGCACCGCGCTGATTTCTCGGTAATGATTGTGTTTTGCGCTCAAGCACAAGAGGCGCAACGCCTCTTGGAAGAGATCCCCGCTTTTGCCCCACAACTAAAAACACGACTGTTGCCTGATTGGGAGATTCTTCCCTACGACCATTTTTCGCCCCATCAGGATTTGATCTCTGAGCGCCTTGCAACTCTATATGAAATGCTGGCGGGGACCTGTGACATTGTCTTAGTGCCGGTCACTACTGCACTGCAAAGGCTGGCTCCGCCTGAATTTTTATCTGGCCATACTTTTTTCTTTCGGCAAGGCGATCGCTTAAACGAAAGCGCACTACGTCTGCAATTGCAGCAAGCCGGTTATGACCCCGTCAGTGCGGTGATGCGCCCGGGTGAATACAGCGTGCGTGGCGGACTGATTGATTTATTCCCCATGGGATCTGCTCTACCCTATCGATTGGATTTATTCGGCGATGAAATTGAGCAAATACGCGCGTTTGATCCCGATACGCAACGCAGTTTGTATCCCGTCAAAGAAATTCGCCTACTGCCGGGCCATGAATTTCCCTTTGACGATGCAGCGCGCACCGCGTTTCGAAATCGCTGGCGTGAAGTATTCGAGGGCGATCCAACCCGTTGCTCGATTTATAAAGACGCCAACTTAGGTATCCCGAGTGCAGGCATTGAATCGTATTTACCTCTCTTTTTTGAAGCATCCGCCACCCTATTTGATTACTTCCCGCGCTCGGGTGATCCGGTATGGCTGGTTACCGTCGGCGATGCAGAAGAGGCGATTCGCAGCTTTTGGAAAGACACGGAACAACGGTACGCTTTTCTAAAGCACGATTTAGATCGCCCAATACTCCCGCCTAAAGCACTCTTCTTAGATGTTGATCAATTTTTTAGTCTTTCAAAAGCCAGCGCCCGTCTTGTACTGAATCGCGATGGCATTGTTTCGCATGCCGAAGCGAATGAGCCGCCCCAGTTTTTATTGGTGCCAGACGTTGGTATTCACCGCCGTGACCATGATCCGATCGGACGACTACGCCATCGGGTTGCAGAGGCTCATCGCCGCATTGTGATTTGCTGCGATAGTGCCGGTCGCCGTGAATCCATCCGCGCACTCTTGGATGAAAGCAATGCGGTGTCAAAGGATGGGGGCGGCACTCTCTACCCGCTTAATCCAGTGCTACTGGATGACTTGGCTACCTTTGTTAAAGGTACTGCGCCCTTCGCCTTGGTTGTCTCCCCCCTCTTAAATGGCTTTGATTGGCCAAGTCAGGGCCTCCTGTTTATTACCGAGGCGGAGCTTTTTACCCTAACAACACGCCAGCGCCGCAAAGATAGTAGTAAGGAGGCAAGCGATCCCGACATGCTCTTCAAGGATTTAGCGGAGCTTAAGATCGGCGATCCGGTAGTGCATGTGGAACATGGCATAGGCCGCTACCAAGGCTTAGTATTGCTCAACCTAGCACCACCAAAAGAAGCGCCCATTTTCGAAGAATTTTTGCATCTGATCTATGCCAATCAAGCTACCCTATACGTGCCAGTACACCAACTGCAACTGGTTACTCGGTATGCTGGTGCCGATCCCGATTCAGCGCCACTGCATCAGTTAGGTTCCGGCCAGTGGGATAAAGCCAAGCGCAAGGCCGCGCAACAAATTCGCGATACTGCCGCTGAATTATTGAATCTGTATGCAGCAAGGGCTATACGCCAAGGGCATGCATTTGAATATTCTGCGCATGACTATGCGGCCTTTGCCGAAAGTTTTGGTTTTGAAGAAACGCCGGATCAAGCCAATGCCATTGCAGCAGTGATTGGCGATATGACCAGTGGTACGCCAATGGATCGCCTCGTGTGTGGCGATGTGGGCTTCGGCAAAACCGAGGTTGCCTTGCGCGCCAGTTTTATTGCGGTCATGGGCGGTAAGCAAGTGGCGATACTCGCACCTACCACCCTACTCGCTGAGCAGCATGTGGCTACTTGGAAAGATCGCTTTGCTGACTGGCCAGTCCGTATCGTAGAGCTGTCGCGATTTAGGACCACCAAGGAAATTAATGCTGCTTTACAAGCCATTACGAATGGTGAGGCCGATATTGTGATTGGTACGCATAAATTGCTTTCGAAAGAAACGCAATTTGCACGTCTTGGCCTCGTGATCGTCGATGAGGAGCATCGCTTTGGCGTACGTCAAAAAGATGCCCTGAAAGCACTGCGGGCTGAAGTTGATATTTTGACGCTCACCGCCACACCGATTCCAAGAACCTTGGGAATGGCCATGGAGGGACTCCGGGAGTTTTCGGTGATCGCAACTGCGCCGCAAAAGCGCCTCGCAATCAAGACCTTTGTTCGGCGTGAGGGGGATGGGGTTGTGCGTGAGGCCGTACTGCGCGAAATTAAACGCGGCGGACAAGTTTACTTTTTACACAATGAAGTGGAAACGATTGAGAATCGTCGCCATGCTTTGCAAACCCTCATCCCCGAGGCGCGCATTAGTGTTGCGCATGGGCAAATGCATGAACGTGAGCTGGAATCGGTCATGCGGGAGTTTGTAACGCAGCGTAGCAATATCTTGCTCTGCACCACCATCATTGAAACAGGTATCGACGTACCCACAGCAAATACCATCATCATGCACCGCGCCGATAAATTTGGCTTGGCACAGCTGCATCAATTGCGTGGCCGGGTTGGTCGATCGCACCATCAGGCATACGCCTATTTATTGGTGCCCGATCCAGAGGCCCTAAGTAAACAAGCCAAATTACGACTCGATGCGATTCAGGCGATGGAAGAATTAGGCTCTGGCTTTTATCTGGCCATGCATGATTTAGAAATTCGGGGTGCGGGCGAAGTGCTGGGCGACAAACAATCGGGTGACATTCATGAAATTGGATTTCAGCTGTACACCGAGATGCTCAATCGCGCAGTCAAATCCCTGCGCAGCGGAAAAGAACCCGATTTATTAGCGCCACTGCAGGTCACGACCGATGTTAATTTAGGCGTTCCAGCATTGTTACCGGAAGATTATTGCCCCGATGTACATGAGCGTCTATCGCTGTATAAGCGCTTTGCCGGAAGCTCTGACTTTTCCGAATTGATGGGTTTGCGCGAAGAGCTGGTTGATCGCTTTGGCGATTTACCGGATCCAGCTAAATCCTTTTATGAAACCCATCGCCTGCGCCTTGAAATGAGTGGTTTTGGCATCAAGAAAATCGATGCCGGCGCAAGCGCCATTCAACTGACCTTTATTCCAAATCCCCCGATTGATCCGCTGCGCATCATTCAGTTAGTGCAATCGAATAAACAGGTTTTACTCAATGGCCAAGATCGCCTCAAGGTATTGCCTCAAAAAGCGGGTGACTTTGATAAATTAGAACAACGCTTAGATCAAATACGCAGACTGTTAAAGCACCTGAATGCATCCGCTACATTGGCGAGTGCGTAAACCAGTGGATACCCTAAAGAAGCTATGCTTTTATGAATCAAAATTCGCTTACTATGGTCTTATGAGTATCCCACTATGAATCTTGGTCAAATTATTGTTGTGCTGTCGACAGCCCCAATCGATCGTGGCCTATCGAATACCTTGGGTAATCTAGCAACCAATTTAGGCCTATCCCTTAGACCCTTTGACAGCCAAGGTTGTGTCGTAATCGGCAACACGCACGCTCAGCGCTGGCAGGTCTCGCGCGAGCTTGCCCCAACCGAGCGTGAGGCATTTCGTAAGTTGGCCTCTAGCCTCAGTCTTGATCTGGCTTTTTTAGCGCCCGGCTTTAAGCCTGCGCGACTTCGGATTTTGGCGATGGATATGGACTCCACCTTAATCAATATTGAGTGCATTGATGAGATTGCTGATTTTGCGGGCAAGAAGGCGGAAGTGGCAGCGATTACGGAGGCAACGATGCGCGGTGAGATTGCTAACTTTAGTGAAAGCTTACGCCGCCGTGTTGCACTACTTCAAGGCGTTTCAGAATCCGTACTAGAGGCAGTCTATCGCGAACGCCTGATACCCAACCCAGGCGCTACTCAATTACTCACTGCTGCCAATGCAGCCGGTTTGCATACCCTACTGGTTTCGGGTGGCTTTACTTTTTTTACTCAGCGCATGCAGCGTGATCTCGGCTTTACAGAAACCCACGCCAATACCCTAGAAATTCAAGATGGTAAATTAACCGGTGTGGTGTTGGGGGATATCGTTGATGCTAGCGGTAAGGCCACGCATGTAAAAAATGCATGCAAGGCCTTGGGATGCAAAAAAACTGCGGCCATTACCATCGGCGATGGTGCCAATGATTTATTGATGATGGATGGATCGGGTCTGAGTATTGCTTACCGCGCCAAGCCGATTGTCAAAGAAAAAGCCGACGCGGCGTTTGACCGAGTCGGCTTGGACGCCACACTGGCGTTGATTGCGTAACGAACTGAGTTACGCAATCGGTCCAGTTTACAAACGCTCAAATACAACCGCAATTCCTTGACCGCCACCAATACACATGGTGACGAGCGCATACTTACCATTCACGCGCTGCAGTTCATGAATCGCTTTGGTTGCAATCGCAGCGCCCGAGCAACCAATCGGATGGCCAAGGGCAATCGCACCCCCATTCACATTGGTCTTGGCGGGATCTAATCCCAGGCCTTTGGTAACCGCCAAAGCCTGAGCAGCAAACGCCTCATTGGATTCAATCACGTCAATTTGATCTAGCTTTAACCCAGCGCGCGTCAATGCAATTTTGGATGCAGGGATCGGGCCCTCGCCCATGATGTGATTAGGTACGCCAGCAACAGCATAGGAGACCAAGCGGGCAATTGGCTTTTGACCCGCTTTAGCGGCAGCATCAGCAGCAGCCAAGACAAAGAAGGCTGCGCCATCATTAATGCCAGAAGCATTGCCTGCAGTGACGGTACCACCCTCTTTTTTAAACACTGCCTTCATCTTGCCGAGCGTTTCCATGGTGGTGTCGGGCTTGCAATGCTCGTCGGTATCAAAGACCACATCGCCTTTGCGTGACTTAATCGTAATGGGAACAATCTGTGACTTAAAGCGACCTTCTTTAATGGCAACGGCGGCCCTGCGATGCGATTCAACGGCAAATGCATCTTGCTCATCACGCGTCAGCTTCCATTTTTCAGCGAGATTTTCCGCGGTCACGCCCATGTGTCCGACGCCAAATGGATCAGTTAACACCGCAACCATCAGGTCAATCATTTTGGTATCGCCCATACGCGCGCCACTGCGCATTGCAGGTGAACCGTACATACCGCGGGACATCACTTCAACGCCGCCGCCTACACCGTAGTCACAATCGTTGAGCATGATGGCTTGCGATGTAGTGACAATGGCTTGCAAGCCAGAGCTGCACAGGCGATTTAAGGACATCGCTACCGACTCCATTGGCAAGCCCGCCTGAATCGAGGCAACACGCGCAACGTAGGCATACCGACTATCGGTCGGAATGGTATTGCCCACCGTAACGTAATTGATATCCTGGGGGTTAACGCCGGATCGTGCGACTGCTTCTTTCATGACGATGCCACCGAGTTCGGATGGCTCCATACTGCTTAGGCTCCCATTAAAGGCGCCAATGGCAGAACGTACCGCACTTAATACAACGACTTCACGACTCATAGTAATCCCCTTAAATTAAGCATTGCATCTTAAAACACTTATTCTATATAAGCTTTTTTACCTGATTGCCTACAATTGAGCAATTAGGTCGTGCCCCTGTGTATCTACGATTGTTCCGCGCACAAAATCCCCCACCCGATAACGCTTGGAGGGCTTACTCACTGGCAAGATTCGTACTATTCCATCAATTTCCGGGGCGTCGCCCGCAGTGCGACCAATTCCACCGGCTTCGCTCACATGATCAACCAAGATCGGCATGCGCTGACCTACCCTACTTTTGAGTCGATTAACTGAAATTGCCTCGGCTTTTGCCATGAAGCGGGCCTGGCGCTCATCCCGAATCGATTGATCCAATGCGCCTGCAAGTGCATTGGCTGTGGCGCCCGCCACTGGCGAATAGGCAAAGCAGCCAGCCCGATCAATTTGCGCTTGATCTAAAAAATCCAATAGGTAAGTAAATTCATCTTCGGTCTCTCCAGGGAATCCAGCGATGAACGTACTTCGAATCACGAGCTCAGGGCAAGCAGCACGCCATGCCTGAATCCGATCTAAATTGCGTTCACCACTGGCAGGACGCTTCATGCGCTTGAGCACATCGGGATGGGCATGCTGTAACGGAATATCAAGGTAGGGTAAGAGTCCATAGCCATGCTCTTTAAACTCAGCCATGATCGGCAATACGTCATCAACGTGGGGATAGGGGTAGACGTAATGCAAGCGCACCCACGCTTGATGTTCACGCGCAATTTGATTGAGGGCACTGACTAAATCCAGCATCTTGGTTTTGACTGGCTTGCCATCCCAAAATCCCGTACGGTATTGAACATCAACACCATAGGCGCTGGTATCTTGGGATACAACGAGTAGCTCCTTCACGCCAGACTCAAATAGACGCTTTGCTTCGAGCAGGACTTCGCCAATCGGCCGTGAGACTAAATCGCCACGCATGCTGGGAATGATGCAAAACGTACAGCGGTGATTGCAGCCTTCGGATATTTTTAGGTACGCATAATGTTTTGGTGTGAGCTTCACCCCGATGGGCGGTAGCAAATCCGTAAATGGATCATGCGGCTTAGGTAAGTGCAAATGAATCGCCTGCATCACTTCGGCTGTGGCATGGGGCCCCGTCACTGCAAGCACTTTGGGATGAATGCTTTTAATTAAATCGGAGCCATCATCATTCTTACGTGCGCCAAGGCAGCCAGTCACAATCACCTTACCGTTTGCAGATAAGGCCTCACCAATGGCTGCAAGCGATTCTTCGACGGCAGAATCAATAAAGCCGCAGGTATTAACTACGACTAGATCGGCACCCGAATAATCTTTTGCGGTCTCATAGCCCTCCGCACTCAATTGCGTGAGTATGAGCTCTGAATCAACTAGCGCCTTAGGGCAACCTAAGGAAACAAAACCAACCTTGCCCGCCACAACTAATCGTTTTCTTTTTTAGGCGTGGGCGGCGTAAAAGGAAATCCTTTAAACAGACTTTGCGAACTTTGCATCTGTTCTTGCATCTTCATAAACAGATCTTTGCTCTGCTCCATGTAGTTGCCCATCAAGCCCTGCATCATCGGATTCTGCATGTTCATTACTTGTGCCCAGGCGTCTGCACCGCCCGTCACGTTTTTGGACTGATCGTTGAGTGTGCCGTGAATATCAACGAAGGATTGCATGGTCTTTTCCAGGTAATTCCCCATCAGGCCTTGCATGGAGTTGCCATAAAAACGAATAATTTGCGAAAGCATTTGTGAAGAAAAGACCGGGGAGCCGCAGGCCTCTTCTTCCAAGATAATTTGCATCAATATATTGCGCGTGAGATCGTCTTCGGTTTTGGCGTCGACCACCTTGAATGCTTCGCTCGCCATCACCAAGCCTTTGATATCGACTAAAGTCACATACGTACTGGTTTGCGTATCGTAAAGGCGACGATTTGGGTACTTCTTAATCAGCCGCTCTTCACCCGCTCGTTTTGTTCTGGTTGCCATATCCCCAATCCTCCGCACTACATAAATGCCATAACCGACAGTTTAGCTCCTCAATTATCCGGTATGGATACCGCCGTTGAGGGAGAAATCAGCGCCGGTAGCAAATGCAGCGTCGTCTGAGGCAATGTAGGCGCACATGGAGGCAATTTCATCGGGGGTTCCCAGGCGTTTAACTGGGATGGCAGACACAATCTTTTCGAGCACATCGGGCCGAATGGCTTTCACCATATCGGTGGCAATGTAGCCAGGCGAGACGGTATTAATCGTGACTCCTTTTCCAGCCACTTCTTGCGCCAGAGCCATCGTAAAGCCATGTAAGCCGGCTTTGGCTGTGGAGTAGTTGGTCTGCCCAAACTGCCCTTTTTGACCATTGACGGAGGAAATATTGATGACCCGACCCCAGTTGTTGTCGATCATGCCTTCGATGACCTGCTTGGTCACGTTAAACAAGGAATTGAGGTTGGTATCGATGACCGCCTTCCAATCCTCAGGCGTCATTTTACGAAAGACACTGTCTCGCGTAATGCCGGCATTGTTGACCAAAATGTCGACGCGGCCTACTTCGGCTTTGACTTTTTCAAACGCCGCTACAGTCGATGCCCAGTCAGACACATTACCTTCGGAAGCAATAAAGTTATAGCCGAGGTCTTTTTGCTCGCCAAGCCAACGCTCACGGCGGGGCGAATTCGGTCCACAACCGGCAATGACCAAGTGGCCTTTTTTAGAAAGCCGCTGGCAAATCGCGGTACCAATTCCACCCATACCACCCGTTACATACGCAATTCGTTGTGACATCGTATTACCCTCTTTTCTCTATGTGTGCTGCATCTTTAAGGTATTGCATTGATTAATACAAATAATTACTTTGCTTCGTCTACTTTTTCTTTGACATACTTGCCTGGGGCGGCTATACCTTTTTTATACTTTGCATTCCCAAAGCTAACGCTCGCCTTTACTTGCTTACCGCCAAATTGGGCGAGCCATTCGGTGTAGTCTGGCCACCAACTGCCGCGAACATCTTTAGCGTCTGCAAGCCAATCATCCGCCTTTGCTGGTAATTTGGGATTAACCCAGTAGTGCCGTTTATTTTTTGCAGGCGGATTAATCACGCCAGCAATGTGGCCGGATGCGCCCAGTACAAAGCGGTTCTTGCCTTTAAGAATTTGAGTCGAGCGATAGCCGCTATGCCACGGAACAATATGGTCGTCGTGCGATGCATAAATATAAGCGGGGCAATCAATCAGGGAAAGGTCGACTTTTTCGCCGCACACCTTGAGCTTGCCCGGCTTAACTAATTCATTTTGCAGATAGAGATGGCGCAGATACCAGCAATACATGGCGCCGGGTAGATTGGTCGAATCGCCATTCCAATACAGCAAATCAAATGGCGGTGGCGAATTTCCCTTAAGGTAATTTTCAACTACGTAGTTCCACACCAAATCATTGGGGCGCAAAAAGGAGAAGGTATTGCCGAGATCTAGGCCAGACATCAAACCAAACTGACCTTGCTCGCCGCCGATGGTATTTTCACGAAGCTTAACTGTGTCCTCATCAATAAAAATATCTAAGATCCCGGTGTCACTAAAGTCAAGCAAGGTAGTGAGTAAAGTTAAGCTGGCAACTGGCTTTTGTTTGCGAGCCGCTAATACGGCCAGAGCATTGCTCACCAAGGTTCCGCCGACACAAAAGCCCAGTAAATTAATTTGATCTAGACCACCGATCTCTTTAGTGACTTCAATGGCTTTAATGACGCCATCGCCAATGTAATCATCCCAAGTCACTTTGGCCATCGATTTATCGGGGTTTTTCCATGACACTAAAAAAACCGTATGGCCTTGGCTCACCATATAGCGCACCACCGAGTTATCGGGCTGCAAATCGAGGATGTAGTATTTATTAATGCACGGTGGCACCATTAAAAACGGGCGCTCAAATACAGTGTCAGTCAGTGGCTTGTATTGAATCAGTTCAAACAAGTCATTGCGAAACACCACAGCACCTTCGGTGGTGGCTAAATTGGTGCCAATCTCAAAAGCCGTTTCATCGGTTTGCGAGACTTTGCCTTTTTTGAGATCGCTCAGTAAATTCAGAATGCCGTTTTGAATCGATTGCCCCTGCGAGCTAATGATGTGCTCGAGCACTTCTGGATTCGTTGCCATGAAATTCGATGGCGAAAGTGCATCGACCATTTGCAGAGTGCTGAACAAAATGCGCTGCTTACTTTTTGGATCGGTCTCGACTGCCTCAGCCAATTCCATTAAATGCTTGGAGTTCAGCAAATACATGCCTGCAATGGCTTTGCTCCACGGCGATTGCCATGCATTGCCAGAAAAACGTCGATCTTTAATCTCAAGGGCGCCCGGATTACTAACATAGGCGGCCAATTCTGTCATGTAATGCTGCTGAATTTCGGACAAGCGCTCGGGCGGTATCAATGCCATATGTTGCGGTGCCAAACTTGGCGACTTCCCAGACGGTATTCCAGTAAACATGCTTTTCTCTATTCTTAACGTGG
>JBIIGG010000160.1:0-3132 GCA_044236575.1 Polynucleobacter sp.
GCAAAATTCGTAATTTGATTCATGGCAAAGATGATCGCCTCTTGGTCATCATTGGCCCCTGCTCCATTCATGATCCCAGAGCAGCACTCGAGTACTGCCAGCGCCTCTTAGCCGAACGCAAGCGTTTTTCGGGTGAACTGGAAATCGTCATGCGGGTCTATTTTGAAAAACCCCGCACTACCGTTGGCTGGAAGGGTTTAATCAATGACCCCTATCTGGATGAGAGTTTCCGCATCGAAGAAGGTCTGCGGATTGCGCGTCAGGTGCTGATGGAAATCAACCGCATGGGCATGCCTGCCGGTAGTGAATTTTTGGATGTGATTTCTCCGCAATACATTGCGGATTTAATCTCTTGGGGAGCGATTGGCGCCCGAACTACCGAGAGCCAAGTGCACCGTGAACTTGCCTCTGGCCTGTCAGCACCGATTGGCTTTAAAAACGGCACGGACGGCAATATCCGTATTGCTACTGATGCGATCCAGGCAGCGCGCAGGGCGCACCACTTTTTATCGGTACACAAAAATGGTCAAGTTGCCATCGTTGAAACCAACGGCAACAAAGACTGCCACGTTATTTTGCGCGGCGGCAAAGAGCCAAACTACGAAGCAAAATTCGTCACTGCAGCATGTCAGGAGCTCGAGGCAGCTAAATTACCGGCCAGCCTCATGGTTGACTTATCGCACGCCAACTCAAGCAAACAACATGAGCGTCAAATTACCGTAGCCGATGACATCGCAAAACAAATTGAGTCTGGCTCACGCCACATCTTTGGCGTCATGATTGAAAGCCACCTCAACGGTGGCGCCCAAAAATTCACTCCAGGTAAAGATGATGCTAGCGCGCTGGAATACGGCAAGAGCATTACCGATGCCTGCATTAATTGGGACGACTCAGTTAAGGTCTTAGAGCGTCTAGCGCAAGCCGTTAAGAAACGTCGGCGCGGCTAAGCCATAGCGGTCACTCTGGATCAATCGGATTTATTCTGATTCTTCCAGAGAATATCCTGCCCACCAGCAGCGCGATTTAAGACTCGCGCCAACACAAACAGCAAATCCGATAAGCGATTGACATACTGGCGCGGAGAGTCGTGCAAGGTATCGTGCCAACCGAGCTTCACGATAGATCGCTCAGCGCGACGACAAACCGTTCTACACACATGGGCTTGCGCAGCCGCACGTGTCCCGCCTGGCAGAATGAATTCAGTTAAAGGGGGCAGGGTATCGTTATAGTGCTTTAGCCAAGCATCCAACTGCGACACTTGCTCTTCCTTCAGTAAGGTGTAATTGGGTATGCATAACTCCCCACCCAGATCAAACAAATCATGTTGCACCCGCAAAAAGAGGGCCTGCATCTCGCCGGCAATGGCCTCCGGGATGGCCTCGGTCATCAAAACACCGATTTCGGAGTTGAGCTCATCGACGTCGCCCATCGCACAAATGCGCAAATGGTCCTTTTCAACTCGGCTGCCATCGCCCAAACCGGTCATGCCGGCATCACCGGTTCGCGTTGCAATTTTTGAAAGTCGATTTCCCATCAACTGATTATAGGTAAATGGCTAAAATGGAACGATGAATACTGTCGCCCCTCCGCCCGATCTCATAGAAATACAGGCTTTGCAGACCAAATTAGTCTCAGCGCTCAGGCCCATCTTGGCTGAAGACGGCCTTTTGTGGGAGCCCGAGGACACAATCCCCTACGAATGTGATGGTTTAGCGGCCTATCGGCGCATGCCTTTAGCGGTTGCTCTTCCTGAAAACGAAGCGCAAGTGTCGCGTATTTTGCAAATCTGCCATGCCATGAACGTACCCGTAGTGCCCCGTGGCGCGGGTACTGGCTTATCGGGCGGTGCCATGCCGATCGCGCAAGGCCTGGTCCTCTCCCTCGCAAAGCTCAAAAAGATTGTGGACATTAACCCATTTACCCGCACTGCGGTTGTGCAGCCGGGCGTGCGCAATCTGGCGATTTCTGAGGCGGTTGCCCATTTGGGTTTGTACTATGCCCCCGATCCATCATCACAAATTGCTTGCTCGATTGGCGGCAACGTCAATGAAAACTCTGGCGGCGTTCACTGCCTAAAGTACGGATTAACGCTGCACAATGTGTTGCGTGTTCGTGGCGTTTTGATGAGCGGCGACATCGTCGAATTTGGCAGCCTAGCGCCTGATTCACCTGGGCTCGATTTACTCGCCATTGTGATGGGTAGTGAAGGCATGTTGGCAGCGGTCACAGAAGTGACTGTCAAGCTCGTACCAAAACCCAAATTAGCCCAAGTCATTATGGCCAGTTTTGATGACATCGAAAAAGGTGGCAATGCGGTTGCAGCCATTATTGCTGCTGGCATTATTCCAGCTGGCCTCGAGATGATGGATAAGGCCACTACGCGGGCGGTCGAAGAATTTGTGCACGCCGGCTACGACTTAGACGCCGTTGCCATTTTGCTGTGTGAGTCGGACGGTACACCAGAAGAAGTAGCAGAGGAAATTGGGCGCATGACTGCGGTATTGGAAAAAGCAGGCGCCAGCGGCATTCGCATTTCCAAAAATGAAACGGAGCGCCTGACCTTTTGGAGCGGTCGTAAAAATGCTTTCCCAGCAGCAGGCCGTATTGCAGCCGACTACTACTGCATGGACGGGACGATTCCGCGGCGCCACATTGCTACCCTCTTGCGCCGCATTCAGGAAATGGAAAAAAAGTATCGCCTAGGCTGCCTGAATGTATTCCATGCGGGCGACGGTAATATGCATCCGCTCATTTTGTTTAATGGTGCTGATCCAGATGAGTGGCACCGTGCGGAAGAGTTTGGCACCGATATACTCGAGGCCTGCGTTGAGCTCGGTGGAACCATTACTGGCGAGCACGGCGTTGGTATCGAAAAGATCAATTCGATGTGCGTGCAGTTTGGTGAACATGAACGGGAATTATTCTGGGGCGTCAAACGTGCCTTTGACCCAGCCCAATTGCTCAACCCCGATAAAGCCATTCCAACCCTCAGCCGCTGTGCCGAATACGGTCGTATGCGCATCAGCGGCGGTAAGTTACCGCATCCTGAGTTGGAGCGTTTTTAATGAGCGACGTGCAGATTCAGGAGTTCCGAGATCAAATTCAAGCCGCAGCCGCATCCAAGTCGGTGCT
>JBIIGG010000198.1:0-3120 GCA_044236575.1 Polynucleobacter sp.
CTATCGCCATTGGGGAAGCGGTAGCGCTTCCCACTGACGAAGGGGGCGGGTGGATTGGCGCGCTGCTCTACAAAAGCAGCCGAAACCCATTCCTCATCGGTGGGTAAGCGCTTGCCAAAAAAACGGCAGATCTGTTCTGCCTCAAGGGCATTGAGATGCACTGCCGGTTCGCGGTCTTGGGCCTTCACGCCATAAGGCGTCTTCCAGGTCCAGCCGGGCTTTTGCACAAAGCCGAGTTCATACACAGTACCGCCCCCATTTTTTTCTGCTTGACTGACAAACCCGGTCTGACTAGCAAAGCGCTTGACTTCACCGATGGTCATTTCAATCTGATCCCATTGGAGGCTACCAACCCGCACTGTTGGAATGCTGGACTCGGCTTTGGCCAAGAGTTGCTGTGGATTAATCAATGCTAGGGAGGCAAGCCCCAATCCGAGAAGGCGTCTAAGGGTCATGGGGTAGTGCCGATCACGTACGAATTATTGTTGTGGCTCGGTAATAAAGCCTAACTTGGTTAAGCCAGCACGTTTCGATGCAGCTAAGACCTGCGCGACGGAGTCATAACGCACTTCTTTGTCAGCGCGTAAATTGATTTCGGGTTGTGGTTCTTTCTGTGCCGCTTTTTCTGCGTAGCCAACAAAGGTAGTGAGATCAATTGGACTACTGTTCCAAAAGATTTGGCCGCGCGCATCAATCGATACCTGAATCGACTCGGGCTTGGTTTCATTGCGAGCGCTATTGGCTTTGGGCAAGTCCACTTTCACGGCTTGATGGATTACTGGCAAGGTAATGATAAAAATAATGAGCAAGACCAACATCACATCCACGAGGGGCGTCATGTTGATTTCGGTCATCAGGGGATCGTCACCCTGATCGCCTGAAGGATTGCTAAAGGACATGCTTACTCTCCCGCCTCAACGCGAGCGCCGGTAACAAAGTAGGCCAGCAGATCGTTACCAAAGCGATTGAGGTCAGCAACGATGAGTTTGTTGGCGCGGTTAATCGCATTAAAGCCCAGCACCGCTGGAATGGCGACTGCTAGGCCAATGGCGGTCATGATGAGGGCCTCACCAATCGGACCAGCTACCTGATCGATTTGCGCGCTACCCGAGCTGCTAATCGCAACCAGGGCGTGGTAGATGCCCCAAACGGTTCCAAACAGACCGACGAATGGCGCGGTGGCTCCTGTGGAGCCTAAAAAAGTTTGGCCTTTTTGCAAGAGGGCGCTGCAGGCATCAATGCTATTTTTAATGCTGCGCGACATCCATTCTGAATAGTTCAGTGTTTGTAGTAATTCACGGCGGCTCGAGGACTGACTTTGATGGTGCTCCGACGCACCCATCGCCTCTTTGGCAATCCGAAAGTAGGGGTTGTTGGCTTGATCAGAAAAGCCAGCTAGGCCCTGTGCAAAAGAGCTGGCACGCCAAAACTGTTCGGCTTCGGGCTTTAAGGCACGCAGTGTTTTAATGTTCCATAAGCGGCTAATCAAAATGACCCAGGTAATGATCGACGACACCAATAAGAGGATGGCCACAAAACGCGTGACCGCATCGCCTGCCATCCATAAATTCATTAAGCCAAAGGGGTTGTTCATTGCATTAGTTCTTTAAGTTAAATTTAATCAGGAGGTTAGTTGAAATGCGGGCAGGATTGCCATTCACGTTATAGGGTTTAAAACGGTAACGCTTGCCAATTTCAGTTGCAGCGCGATCGAGCCGCGCAAAGCCACTTGAGCGGAGTAAAGCTACTTCTTCAACAATGCCGGTTTCATCAATGATCAATCGCACCACTACTTCACCTTGTTCTCCAGCCCGCTTTGAAAACGAGGGATAGTAAGGATCGGCGTCCGGCTGATAAACCACCACCAGTTTACCAATATCGGTCTGGATGGGCGTACCCGCATTACCCTGATTGCTGGCTGGGGCAACCGCTGCGTTGGGCATCTGACTTTCTGCTGTTTTGGCTGCATCGGCCGCTTTGGCTTGGCTTGCGTCGGCGGGTGGCGTACTGCTCGGTTCGGGAGTTTTGGGTTTGGGTTCTGGCTTGGTTTTGGGTTTCGCTTCTTGTTTTGGCTGCGGTGTTGGTGTCGTGGATGCAGGCGGAGCCGAGGGTGTTGGGGGCGCAACTAAGTTGGCCATAACCCGCACTTCGTTTTCGGATGGGTCATTCCTTACCTCGAGCCCGAGATCAAGGCTGACAAAAAACATGCCGTGTAGTGCTAGCACTATGGCAATCACAATCCACTCCTGCCGTGTAAACAGCAGGTGTGTTTTTTGAGTGGGCTGTGCTAGCGGCATAGTGCAGTCAGATCCAGGCCCACTGTTTTGAAATCGATATTGAGTTCAGCCATATCGCTGCGTAGTAATTGCATTGCCATGCTGTGCAGGCGTGCACCATCGGCGGTACTCAGCAGTAATAAATTACGCCTCTCGCTTACGTCAGTCGGAATGCGATGGGTCTCCAATTGCCGTGCTAACTGACGGACTACCGCTTCGCTGGTATCCACAATCAAGACCGATGAGCCCAATTGATTCCGAATTAATGGCATTAAAAACGGGTAGTGGGTGCAGCCTAAAACAAGCGTATCAATTCCGGCAGTACGCATGGGCTGCAAATGCTGTGCAAGCAGGGCAGCTGTTTCTGGGTCATACAATTGGCCGGACTCAATCAGCGGCACCAGACCGGCGCCAGCTTGTTTAATAAAACGGCAATCGCCAGGCAAGGTGGCAAGCAGGGCATTGAACTTATCGCTCTTCAGTGTTGCTTCGGTGGCCAATACACCCACAAGGCCTTTTTGGCTTTGCAGTGCCGCCGGCTTAATTCCAGGCTCGACCCCAATGATTGGAATGGCCCTCAGCTGCGCCCGAATTGCCGCAATAGCCTCCGCAGTTGCCGTATTGCACGCCACCACGATCGCTTGGCAGCCTGCATCGGCTAACGACTGGCATATCGATAAGCTACGCTCTGCGATCCACTCAGGCGACCTCTCGCCGTAAGGGGCGTTGGCACTATCAGCGAAGTAAAGGTAATCGTGATCGGGCAGCTGTCGCAAGGCCTCATCCAAAATGGATAGGCCACCTACGCCCGAATCAAATACCCCGATGAGTGCCAATGCGCGCC
>JBIIGG010000205.1:0-3060 GCA_044236575.1 Polynucleobacter sp.
TCACCTTAACCAAGCGTGAGACTTCCGAGATCCGCCAGGCTGACTCCACCGGAAAAACGCGCACCGTACAGATTGAAGTGCGTAAAAAACGGGTACTCGTCAAGCGGGGCGATGAGGCGGCCAAGGTGGAAGAGGTTCCAGTAGAAGAAAAGCCAGCGAAAGCAGCTGTAAAGAAGCCGCTCTTGTCGGAAGAGGAGTTAGAAAAGCGGGCCGCAGAAGCAACCCGTCAAGCCGAATTATTGGCTCGCCAAGAAGCAGAAATGAAGGCGGCAGAAGAGACTCGTCAAAAAGAGGTTGCCAAGTCGATTGTTGAGAATGATCAAGATGCGCCTGCAGCAGCGGCTGAGAAAAAAGCCAAGACTGAAAAGGTCTCCAAAGATTTAGCGGCAAGCAAAGAAAAAGAGTTGGCTGAGATTCGGGTTCGTCGTGCTGCTGCCGAAGCCGAAGCCTTGGCGATTCGCGACATGATGAGTGCGCCTGCGCGCGTTCTCAAAGCCCCAAGCGAAGTGGCTGCCGAGGATGCGAAAAAGGGTACCTTACATAAGCCATTAAAAGCAGAAGGCGCCGACGACAAGAAAAAAACCCCGACGAAGGTTGGCGGAAAACTGATTAAGTCATCCGAAACTTCCTCCACGTGGCAAGAGGAAGGCGCTAAGCGCGCTGGTGGATTAAAAACCCGTGGCGATAGCTCTGGCGGTGTTGGCGGCGGGTGGCGGGCGGGTGGTGGACGTAACAAGCGTCAGCGCCAAAGCTCCGAAAGTAATGCCGATACGAATTTTCAGGTGCCAACCGAGCCAGTGGTTCGTGATGTGCATGTACCTGAAACCATTACGGTTGCCGATTTAGCACACAGCATGTCGGTCAAGAGCGCTGAAGTGATTAAGCTTTTGATGGGTATGGGTCAGATGGTCACGATTAACCAAGTGCTTGATCAAGATACCGCCATGATTTTGGTCGAAGAAATGGGTCATAAGGCATTTGCAGCCAAATTAGATGATCCTGATTTAGATCTCGGTATTGCAGGTCATGATGCCGAGCTTCTGGGTCGCCCACCGGTAGTAACGGTGATGGGTCACGTTGACCATGGAAAAACATCGCTACTAGATAAGATTCGCCTAGCAAAAGTGGCCTCTGGTGAAGCGGGCGGAATTACCCAGCACATTGGTGCGTACCACGTTGAAACTCCGCGCGGCGTGATTACCTTCTTGGATACGCCAGGTCACGAGGCATTTACTGCCATGCGTGCACGTGGTGCGAAAGCAACCGACATTGTTATTTTGGTGGTGGCTGCCGACGACGGTGTGATGCCGCAAACCAAAGAAGCGATTGCCCATGCTAGAGCTGCCGGAGTACCGATTGTGGTGGCGATTAACAAGATCGACAAACCGGAAGCCAATCCAGAGCGCGTTAAGCAAGAGCTGGTAGCCGAGCAGGTTGTGCCAGAAGAGTATGGCGGCGACATTCCATTCATTCCAGTCTCCGCAAAAAGCGGTGAGGGTATTGATTCCCTTTTGGAAAACGTCTTACTGCAGGCTGAAGTTCTTGAGCTAAAAGCTCCTAAAGATGCACCAGCGCATGGCTTAGTGATTGAGGCGCGCCTAGATAAAGGCAAAGGACCAGTTGCAACCGTATTGGTTCAGTCGGGAACGCTGAGGCGTGGCGATATGATTTTGGCAGGCTCTTCCTTTGGTCGTGTGCGTGCCATGCTCGATGAAAACGGTAAGCCATGCAACGAAGCAGGCCCTTCCATTCCGGTGGAGATTCAAGGTCTGTCAGAAGTGCCAGCTGCAGGTGAATCGGTTCAAGTGGTGCCAGATGAGCGTAAGGCGCGTGAGATTGCGCTCTTCCGCCAAGGCAAGTTCCGCGATGTGAAGTTGGCAAAACAGCAGGCCGTCAAACTCGAAACCATGATGGAAACCATGGGCGAAGGTGCAATTGAAGCCAAACTGCTGCCCATTATCATTAAGGCCGATGTACAAGGTTCACAAGAGGCCTTATCGCAATCCTTGCAAAAGCTCTCTACTCCTGAAGTCAAGGTGCAGGTTGTCCATGCTGGTGTGGGTGGCATTACCGAGACCGACGTCAACTTAGCCGTTGCCTCGAAAGCCGTCATCATTGGTTTCAATTCGCGTGCCGATGCGTTAGCGCGCAAGTTAGCTGAAAACAATGGCGTTGACATTCGTTATCACAACATTATTTATGACGCTGTTGATGAGGTGAAGTTGGCTTTGAGCGGTATGCTCACGCCCGATAAGAAAGAAGAAATTACCGGCATGGTTGAGATTCGCCAAGTCTTCTTGGTATCTAAAGTTGGCGCGATTGCAGGTTGCTTGGTCGTTGACGGCTTAGTTAAGCGCACTTCAAGCGTGCGCTTGCTGCGCGACAACGTCGTTATCTGGACTGGCGAGCTCGACTCACTCAAGCGCTTTAAAGATGACGCTAAAGAAGTGCGTGCCGGTGTTGAGTGCGGTCTGTCATTGAAGGGCTATAACGAGATTCAAGAGGGTGATCAGCTCGAGGTGTTTGAAGTGACTGAAGTAGCGCGTTCGCTCTAATTCGGATTGCGCTCTTTATGCACAAAACCAGCCCCCATCGCAATCAACGCCTAGCGGATCAAATTCAGCGCGATTTAGCTGAGTTGATTCCGCGCGAATTGCGCAGCACCAGTTTGGGACTCATTACCCTGCAAGGGGTTGAGCTCTCACCGGATTTAGCGCATGCCAAAATCTTCTTCACGGTACTGGGCGCTGAACCCGATCACGCTCTAACTGCCTTGCAAGAAAAAGCCGGCTATTTGCACTCCTTACTTTTTAAGCGCTTGCATATTCATACCGTTCCTACCCTGCATTTTGTGCACGACGTATCGGTTGAGCGTGGCATGGAAATGTCCCGATTAATTGATCAAGCGGTCGACAGTGACCGTAAAGACTGAGGCATTTGATGCGCCAACGCCTTGATGGGGTCGTGTTACTGGATAAGCCCCTTGGCATGAGTTCACAGGGTGCTGTGACTGCGGTTAAGCGCGCACTCAATGCCGATAAAGCAGGGCATACCGGGACC
>JBIIGG010000161.1:0-3056 GCA_044236575.1 Polynucleobacter sp.
AATAAGGACTCCGGCAACACCGGAAGCCAGCAAAATGAGGGTTAATTGAAGGACTGACGGCATATACTCATCCCATGATAGCGAAGACGCAAGACCAAATCCTAAAGCTCGCGCGCGATACCCTCACGATTGAGGCGGATGCGCTGATTACGATGCGCAATCGCCTTGAAGGCGCTGGTGCTGATGCCTTTACGTTGGCCATTCATTTGTTACAACAATGCAAAGGCCGCATTGTGGTCTCAGGTATCGGTAAATCGGGGCACATTGCCCGCAAAATAGCGGCCACCTTTGCCTCCACCGGATCCCCCGCTTTTTTTGTTCACCCAGCCGAAGCAAGTCACGGCGATTTGGGTATGGTGACGCGCGACGATGTTTTTGTCGCCCTCTCGAATTCCGGAGAAACCGATGAATTACTGACCATTATTCCAATCATCAAACGGACCGGCGCCAAACTCATTGCACTCACTGGTAAGCCTGAATCGTCTCTTGCCAAATTGGCAGATGCGCACTTAGATACCGGCGTTGAAAAAGAAGCGTGCCCTCTTAACCTAGCTCCGACAAGTAGCACAACAGCCGCCCTTGCGATGGGCGATGCATTGGCAGTAGCTTTGCTCGATGCCCGCGGCTTTCAGGCGGAAGACTTTATTCGTTCTCACCCCGGAGGGCGTCTTGGACGTAAGCAGTTGATGCATGTCAGCGATGTGATGCGCAGCCTAGCGGATACCCCGAGCATTTCGATTGACGCCAATTTACCAGCCGCCCTTCTGGAAATGACGGCTAAAAAAATGGGGATGGTTGTCATGCTGGCTTCAGATTCGACGGTCGCCGGTATTTTTACCGACGGGGACCTGCGCCGCTTACTTGAAAAATCAACTGACCTCACTGGAGTCAGGCTAAAAGATGCAATCACCAACAAGCCCCGCACCATTCCACCTGAGCTGCTGGCAGAAGAAGCGATTGAAATGATGGAAAAGCACCGCATCAACCATTTGCTTGTAACGGATCCTCGTGGCCAGTTATTGGGCGCCCTCAATCTACACGACTTATTCGCAGCCAAAGTCCTTTAAGAAACCTTCTGTATGCCGATTGCATTTAATCCACACCAAACCAACCCATCAGTGCAATTTCCACAGGCATGGGAAAGGGCGGCCCAGATAAAGTTACTCGTTTTGGATGTCGATGGCGTACTCACCAATGGCCAGGTATTTTTTGGTCAAGATGGCAAAGAATTAATGAAGGCCTTTGATATTCAAGATGGTCTTGGTATTAAGTTGTTACAGCAATGCGGCATTGAAACGGCCGTGATCACTGGCAGGAACTCGAAAATGGTGCTCTCCCGCTGTGAGGAACTAGGGATTAAGCATGTGTTTATGGGGGTAGAGAACAAAGCAATCGCCCTGAGTGAATTACTCAAGCGAACTGCACATACGGCTGAGGATTGTGCTGTTATGGGCGATGACTGGCCTGATTTACCGATGATGAAACAAGCAGGCCTTCGCGTTTGCCCCGCCCAAGGACATGAGGCCTTACGCGAGTTTGCACACTTCGTTACTTCCAAGGCCGGCGGCTGCGGCGCTGTTCGTGAGCTATGTGATCTCATTCTTAAAGCGCAAAACCGCTATGAAGCACTTCTAATTCAGGCGCGTAGCTAAATGCAAGTCAGCATGGCCCAAGTAAAGCTGGGCACTGTTCGTACCATCCTCCGCTTAATGCCATTGCTACTGATGGGTGGCCTGACCTTGCTCACCTTTTGGCTAGTCCAAAAAAATACGCCCTTACCCATTAATGTGATTGAGCGTCCACGCCTGCATGAGCCGGATTACACCATCAAAAATGGCGCCCTCTCCTACCTCAACCAGCATGGCCAAACCAAGTATCGAATTTTAGGAAAAGAGTTGATTCATTACGATGACGATGCGTCAATTGATATTGTGCAGCCCAGAATGCGATCGTTTCAGCCAGATAAGGCGCCTGTTACCGTTCGTGCGCAGCGTGGTCACATCGATGGCGATCTAACCATTTTGGATCTATTTAATAACGTCGAAATCTATAGGCCTCCCCAGGTTGCCAGCGAAACTCAAAAGGCCAGCCCCTATATGTTGGCAAAGTCGAGTTACTTTCAGGTCTTGATTAATGACGACATCATCACAACGGATAAGCCAGTTGAGCTCGAGCAAGGCCTATCGATTATGCAATCGAATGACGGTGGTGTATTTGATAATGTGAAGCAGAGCATGCAATTACTTGGCACAGTCAAAGGGCGTATCGAACCCGCACAACAAGGAACGCGGTAAGACGGATGGATACGCGATCGACCTCCCCCCTTATGCTTTTTGTATTTTTTGGACTCAGCTTATTCACTGGTCTTGCGCTAGCAGAAAAGGCAGACCAAGATAAGCCATTAATCCTCAATGCAGACTCTGTATCGATTAATGAAGTCGAGCAAAAATACAAACTGCAAGGTGATATTCTGTTGATTAAGGGTAGCATTGTAGTGACTGGCGATAAGGGCGATATTCTGGTCGATCCGGAGGGTTATCAATTCATTGAAGTGAAGGGCGATGCCAAATCACTTGCCACGTTTCGGCAGCGCCGCGAAGGGCTACCGAATGAGTTTATGCAAGGCTTTGGTAAAAACGTCAATTACAACGGCAAACAGGAAGTACTGATTTTGCTTGGCGATGCCAGCATGAAGCGCTTGCTGAATATGCAAATGCGAGACCATTTGCGCGGCGGCAAAATAGAATACCGTGACGACACCCAAGAATACCGGGTGACTCCGCCCGCCAATCACCCCAAAAGCGCTCCGCCATCCTCACGGGCTATTTTGGCTCCCCGTAGTAAAGTATTAATTCAATGAACACTGCATCTGTAGCCACTCCCGTCGCCCCAACACTGATCGCAAGCAACCTGCAAAAGCGCTATGGCTCGAGAACGGTTGTTCGAGACGTTTCGATTGAAGTGAAATGCGGTGAAGTGGTGGGACTACTTGGCCCAAATGGTGCCGGTAAGACAACGTCGTTTTACATGATTGTTGGTCTTGTTCCGCTCGATGG
>JBIIGG010000036.1:0-11238 GCA_044236575.1 Polynucleobacter sp.
GTACGCCTAAGCTCAAAGCCATTTGGGCTGCGAACGGCTCCGAGATTCCTAATCTTTACGGTGAAGAATTCGGCAAAGAAGTAAGCGCAAACGTGAAGCGCTGGGCTGCTGTTGTTGCTAAATCTGGCGCCAAACTCGATTAATTCGAGGCAGCGCTTACGAAGAAAGCCGCTAATACAGCGGCTTTTTTCATGCCTGCTGTGCTATTCTCCGTACTGAGATCTTATTGATCTCTTGCGCTCGAAGAGCCAGATCGCCTAGAAGTACTTAAGGGATCCATTCTGAAAACGCCAGTCGTTTCAGCTCCACATCCTTCTTTCTGATTTCCTTTTTGTTCTTCCTGTTTTTTTTATTAGTTATATTTTTGCATTGGTTTACATGTTATTCACAGAACTCGGTTTATCCGACCCCATCCTTCTAGCCATCAAAGAACATGGCTATACCACCCCAACCCCAATTCAAAGTCAATCGATCCCTGCGGTTCTCAAAGGCGGCGACCTATTGGCGGCAGCCCAAACGGGCACTGGCAAAACCGCTGGCTTTACCTTGCCTATCTTGCAACGTTTAATTTCTGGAGCGCCGCCGGTAGCGGGTAGTCGTCGCGCTATTCGTGCGCTTATTTTGACGCCCACCCGTGAATTAGCTGCACAGGTCCATGAATCCGTCATGACTTATGGCAAGTACACCAAACTCAAATCCGCCGTCATTTTTGGTGGCGTTGGCCCTAATCCGCAACTCAAAGCCATCCAAAGTGGCCTCGATATCTTGGTGGCAACGCCTGGCCGTTTATTGGATTTCATGGGCCAGAATGCAGTCTCACTTAAAGGCGTTGAGATTCTTGTTCTGGATGAGGCAGATCGCATGCTGGACATGGGATTTTTGCGCGATATTAAGAAAATATTGGCGGCTTTGCCAAAACAACGCCAAAACTTACTCTTCTCTGCCACCTTCTCTACTGAAATCAAATCCCTCGCCGACGGCCTACTCAATTCCCCAGCCCTGATTGAGGTGGCACGCAGCAATAGTACTAATGAGGCCATCGCCCAAAAGATCCATCCAGTAGACCGCACTGCCAAGCACCCTTTATTAGCGCACTTGATCAAATCCAATAAATGGGAGCAAGTACTCGTCTTCACGCGGACCAAGCATGGCGCCAATAAACTGGTAACGCAATTAGAAAAGGATGGAATTACTTGCATGGCCATCCACGGTAACAAAAGCCAATCTGCCCGAACCAAGGCCTTGGCTGACTTCAAGGCGGGCAAGTTAACTGCTCTGATCGCAACTGACATTGCTGCCCGCGGCATTGATATTGACCAGCTGCCTCACGTCGTTAACTATGACTTGCCCAATGTGCCAGAAGATTATGTCCACCGCATCGGTCGCACGGGCCGCGCTGGCTCCAATGGTGTTGCAGTTTCTCTAGTGTGCGTCGATGAGCATCAAATGCTGCGTGACATTGAGCGACTCATAAAGCAAAACGTGCCGCAGGAAGTAATCGCTGGATTTGAGCCAGATCCACATGCTAAGCCTCAGCCCATTCAGTTGCGTAGTGGCCAGGGGCAAGGCCAACGGCAAGGTCGAGGTCAAGGGCAGGCAAGTAAAAAACAGGCAGGTAATGCGCCAAGGCCGAGTAACGCACCACGCCGTCCGCAATCGAGACCAGCGCGTAAAACCAGTTAAGCGTCTAAACCGCGCAGCAATTGGAAGATCTCGCGATACGCCTTGGGAGGCTTATTCATCTCCTTTTCTTTTCGCGCATTGCGAATGAGCGTTCGGATAATCTGCACGTCCAAGTCCGGAAAGCGCTCAATGAGCTGAGTAAAAGCAGTATCGTCAGCAATCAGTCGATCGCGCAGTGCCTCGAGCTGATGAAGCTTTGCGGTCTCGACTTTTCCAGGCCCTTCAATAATTTCTAGGCGCTTTTCAATTGCAGCAATTTCCTCGGCATCAAGTGCGCGCATCAATTTGCCGAGATACTGCTTATGGCGCCGCAGGGCTTCAAATGTTTTAATCTTTTGGGTTTGCGCAATCGCATCGCGAATGTTTTCTTCGAGCGGAACGCTCTTCAGTGCATCACTGCTTAACTTGGATAACACTTCGGCCAATTTTTGGCGCTCGGTCATCTCGCGTTTTAACTCTGACTTACTCGGACCTAGATCGTCTTCTTCGGGTTTCAATGGCATAAGACGTATTTTAGTCGCAATCCGACCCCGTCTCGCCGACAGTCCATTCAGGCCTATGGTTTAGACGATGGTTTGGGTGAGATTAAATCACGAACGTGGTGCGCAATCTTCAGCGCACTTACTGCAAACACGACTAGCTTACGTGCGCCGGCTGGCTTATAGCTTGCCAGTAATGCAAAAGCAGCATAGAGCAGAACACGATTGTTTTGAATGAGCTGAACCACCCCAAGACCGCGATCGACCCATGCAAATGGCTTCTGCCATACGCGCAGATCGGCTGCAATCGTGGCGCGCTGCTCTGCCGACTTAGCAATCAATCGCTGCTGCCGTTCCAATAGCTGATGTAAACGTGCGCTCATGCTAAATGATCTCGGTCTTTTACTAGCTCACCCAAGCTAGCCTCAAACAATCTCGGCATCGCATTTATTTGAGCGCGTACGAACAAAGCCAAGATGATCCCCATGGACAAAAAGCCACCGGCCATTAAAGACAGCACCAATACGCGATGGGTGTCCCAGTACAAAACCACAATCAAGATGGCAAGCAGCACTAGACCAAACAACACGCTAAAGAGCGCGACGATGACGAGCATTAAAACGGAAAACAGTCGTTGCCAGCCAATCTGAATATCACTGGAAAACAGCTCCAAGCGCGTTTGAATGATCTCGAGCGCAGTCGCTCCTAGGCTTTTGATCGATGAAAGCATTGCCTCTACTGACATGCGGATCCTTTTAGCGACGGCTAATTAATAGGCCGATGAGCAAACCTAGGCCTGCAGCAATGCCAACGGATTGCCATGGCTTCTCATGGACGTAGGCATCAGCATCAGCAGCAACGGCTTTGGCTTTTGCAGTTAATTCATCCTGCACATCCATCAAGTTGGTTTTTGCTTGCGCCAATGAGTCCTGTGCCTGCGCTCGAATCTGCGCTACGGCTTCGCCACCTTGATTTGCGGTCGCATCCAGCAGCGCCTCGGCATCCGCTACCAAAGCCTTAAAGTCGGCAAGCAATTGCGCTGTATCAACCGGTTCTTTGGCAGGTTTGCTGGCATTGGGTGCGTGGTGGGTAGTCATTCTTTGTGTTTTCCTCTTTAATGCATTAGCAATACGGTCATGCCCGCATTACCTATCTTAAACTGACTTAAATGCGGTTTGAGACTGGAGCGGCGTTTAATGACTGCCTGGTAGCCAGTACTGCCAATCGCCAGATCCTCGCCAAAATAGTACTCGTCTACCCGATCCGAGAAATAATTGTTTTCCAGGGCATCCCGAATAAACCATTTAATCTTGCCGCCAGAACCGCTCGAGCCATAGCCATGAATCACGATTACAGCCCGAATACCAGCCTCACTGGCAGCACGCACTTGCTGCGTCAGACGCTCTAGGGCCTCTTCTGCCGTTGGACCGCCCGTCTCTAAGTTAACAACCACGGTATCGGTGAGGGCCTGCGGTAAATCGGTACTGCCGCAATGCTTGCAATTACCCATTAATGCTCTAGGATTACCGCATTCTAGGCATTCTGCAGGCAGTGTCCGCTGGATTGTAGGCATTGGGGCACTATACCGAAGGAAGCATGGTTAAAGGCTAAAAGAAGAAGGGGTGAGCCAAATTGACTCACCCCTTCCGTGGAACTTTTGATTTAGCCTAAATTAGGCCAATTTGCTGCTTATTCCCAGCCGCCACCTAAAATCGAGTGCTTCTTGTACTGCTCATTCGCCTCAGCGGAAGACTCTTGGATGATGTTAGCTATGTAACTGATTTTATTGATAATTTCGGATAAAAAGGATGTGTTTAATTCAATTTTTACCAGAGGGTTTGTAATTGTCTGACTCATATAATGCTCCGATTTAAGGGTTAATATCTAAGGGTTAATACTTAGATCATACCTGAATTCGGTGCAGTGCGCCAAACTACGAGGATTTTGCCAGCGGTAAGTTAAATAGCAGGTTTTGTGGCTTTAATTTGAGTTCATTTTTCTCGTTCATTGCAATCGCCATATAGACATTCCGTCCCGAAAACTCAGGGCGTGTATCGGTCGAGTTAATAAACTCCAAACGAAATAAACATAACAAGCGAGCCATATCAGGATCATCAACCGACTCTTTGTTGTAGAGCGCATTCAGAATTTCAGTCGAGGATGCATCGAGACCCACATGCCATACCCAATTGGGATCACTGACCTCTTTCAGTGGTTTAATTTTGACATCCACCCCTAAAAAATGGTGAATCCATTTTTGCAGCACACTGCAAAAGCTGCGCGTCGTCGGCTGGCTATAGTTGAGCTGAACCGCAAAATCAAAGTCTTCATTGCGTGTCCAGTAGTTGCTGGCATTTTCTTCATGCAATACATCCAAATCAACCGATTGCGAAGCCATCGTCCCTTGCTTGAGTAGGTCCACAATACTGCCGAATTCATCGGCCTTGGCGCTACGCTCGATCGTCTCGGCATCGGCGGCCATCACTACCCCGCCCTCTTGAATTGAAATCGCCTGCGTTCTAAAGAAAAGTTCTGCCATACGCAGTTCAAGTGGCGCAGCATCCTCGCCTAGGATGTGCTGTAAAAAGACTTGGGTTAGCTGGCTAATGAACAAGGGGGGTACATCGACGCCCTCGCCCTCGAACAAGCTCATATAAAAAGATTCGAGGGAGGAGGCCTTCAGGAGCTTGGCGCGGTAGCGCAGCCAAATGCCGTAATTGACTTGAATATCGGCGTCTTGCATTTGTGCAATTTCTGCCTCGCTTATCTCTGCTTTGGGGTTGTCCACCAAACGCTGGTGCAGGGCTTGCTCCGCCGCACAGGACTCGGGAATTAAGGCGAGCTCGGGCCGATCTAAATAGGTACGTAAAAAATCGTCCGTCACGATTAACTGGTTATCAGGACTAACGCGAAGGTGGCGATACGGACTACTGGACCAATAAGAAGGCATAAAAACTCACTCAGCAAAAAACCAAAAGAAATACAACATCAGCGATTGTCACCTAATTTAGGGTCCTTTCGAATGCGGACGTGTTTTATTTAGTAAATTACACAAAAAAATGCAGCAATAATCATCAAAAATGTAACAATAATCGGATGAATGCCATTCGCTCCCTGTTCATTAGCCTTGTTTTATTTACCTCGACCGCGATCAGTGCTGGGCCGCTAACCCCTGGCCTGGTTATTGCGATCAGTGATGGCGACACCATTACCCTACTAACAGAAGACAAACAGCAGCTCAAAATTCGCTTGGCTGGTATTGATACCCCTGAAAAAAAACAAGCCTTTGGTACAAAGGCGCGCGACCATTTGGCCAGTCGCATTTTTAAACACGATGTGGAAGTGGATTTACGAAAAAAAGACCAATATGGACGCTATCTCGGCGTGATCTACATTAGTGGGGTCGACATTAATCAAAGCATGATTCAGGATGGCTATGCGTGGTTTTACAAGCACTATGCTAAAGATCAACCCAAGGAAGAAGCACAGCGCTATGCAAAGGCAGAAGCGGATGCGCGCTCCAAGCAACGGGGTTTGTGGTCAGACCCCAATCCTGTACCGCCCTGGGAGTTTCGCAAAGAAGCCAAAGAAGAAGCACGCTCGGCTAAGGCAGCAAGCAGCTATCGTTTCTGAATGTAGTAGCCATATACGCAGCGCGTCCCGCCGCGCGCTGGATTATGCGTATCGTGAATGACCCCATCAATAACCGCGCTGAGGTGTTTGGAGACTTTCACAATCAGTCTTCCAGCGGGGATTTCAGGAGAACGCAAATGAACTTGACAACCCTGACCTACCACCATGGTTGGCACCCATTCAAACCCTAAGCTCAAAATATAATCATGAAAGACCGAGCGGTGGTTGCCATTACGCGGAGTTGAGCCCCGCGCTGCAATCTGTTTAGCGAGGCGACTGCTGCGGTGCTCAGCGTAGTGTGCATTGGCATTGCGCAGGGCCTCATAGACTTCAAGATAGGGACGTTCTGCGGCGATGGCAATCGCCCTCACCACACAATCCCCAGCCCCACCCTGGAATCCCGCAGCCAGTCTGCCGCCGTCGTTACGCACAAAACCAAGGGCGGCAGTATGCTGGCCAGATAGAAAACGGTAAATGCGCTTAAGCATCACTTCACGAGCGTGTACTTATGGCTTGCCCAAGTAATCCCGTTTTCCAATCTCAACGCCGTTATGGCGCAATATGGCAAACGCAATCGATACATGAAAGTACACATTGGGAATGGCATGGCCCAGTAAAAATTGCATGCCGGTGTAATGGGTTTCTTTATCACCCCGCTTGGTCACAATGGCCTTGTCTTCGGTTCCATCCAGCTGAGCTGGCGTGAACCCCTCGATGAAAGCAATGGTTTTAGCAATGCGTGCCTGCAGTTCCGCTACGCTGGTTTCATTGTCTTCATAGGTCGGGATGTCGACTCCAGCCAAACGAGCAACCACTCCCTTGGCGGTATCGCTGGCAATTTGAACCTGCCGAGTGAAATTGAGCATATCCGGAAAGAGTCTAAATTGCAGTAGCGCTGCAGGATCAATTTTTTTGGTATCGATGTAGATTTGGGTTTTATCCAAAATGGCGGATAAATTACGCATACTGTTAATAAGACGTGGCGCGCTGGCCTGGTACATGGAAATAGTCATAATAAGGATGAATCCAGTGAGTTAAGTTGCCATCAGCATACTCGACTTAAAATACCCTTTTCACTTTTTGTAGAGAATTCCATGGAACTACTGCCCTGTATCGAAATTGAGACCGCCGACAAGCCTACTGCCGCCATCATTTGGCTCCATGGCTTGGGTGCCGATGGCAATGACTTCGCCTCCCTTGTTCCCCAATTAGATCTAAATGGCCTACCTGGCATTCGCTTTGTATTTCCGAGCGCCCCCAGCATGCCTGTTACCGTCAATGGCGGCTATGTGATGCCTGCCTGGTACGACATCATCGGCAGAAGCGATAACGATCCTGAAGATGCAGCAGGTATTCAGAATTCAGCTAAAGCCATCAGCGCCCTGATAGAGCGAGAAGCGAGCCGCGGCATCGCATACAAGCGCATTGTTTTGGCTGGCTTTTCCCAAGGCTGTGCGATGGTACTGCATACGGGCCTTCGCTTTCCAGAGCGCCTGGCCGGCATTATGGCGCTCTCTGGCTACCTGCCTTTAGTATCCAGTGTTCTAGCTGAACGCAGTCCAACCAATCAAGACACGCCCATCTTTTTGGCGCATGGCGACTGGGACGCCGTGATTGTTCCGGAGCGCAGTGAACGCTCGCGCGACTTCTTGCAAGCCAATGGCTACGATGTGCAGTGGAAAAGCTACCCAATGGAGCACTCCTTACACCCGATTGAAGTGATTGATATTGGGCATTTTTTACGGCGTGTGCTGATAACAAATAACTAAACAATGCTGCTGATTTATCTGTTTGTATCCGACGTCCATTCAAGAACAAGATGGTAGGTGACAGCCAGCAGAACAGGTCCTAAGAATGCGCCAATCACTCCGAACGCAATCACGCCGCCCAACACGCCTAAGAACACCACCACAAACGGCAAGTTCGAGCCCCTACTAATGATGAAGGGCTTAATGATGTTATCGACTGTACTAACCAACAAGAAGCCCCAGGCCAAAACGAAAATAGCCCAACCCGTTTCGTTCTGCTGAAACAGCCAGAATGCCGCGCCGCCCCAAACTAAGGGCGGACCGACCGGCACCACCGACAGAAAGAAAGTAATTAGGCCAAGTAATATCGAGGATGGAACGCCCGCTATCGCAAAGCCAATTGCTGCAAGAACCCCTTGAGCCAATGCAGTACCTAATACACCGTAAATAACGCCGTGCACTGTCTCAGCGGCAACGGCAATCAGACCTTCGCCCCGTTCACCACTCAATCGCTTTGCAAATACCGAGAGCTTGCTTGATAAGCTGCTGCCGTGCAAAAAGAAAAAGAAAGTCAAAAACACCGACAGCGCCATATCCAGAACGCCCTGCAATGCAATCCGGCCGCTTGCTAATGCGAATGCCTGCAAGGGTGCCACTAAAGTCTGCAATTCGACTTTCAGTCGCGCTTTATCGTGAACAAATTGCTGCAGGTAATTTTCAATTGCATCACCAAAGATGGGGACATAGTGTGGCCACTGCAGCACCTCCTCTGGTAGCCCATCTTGAAAGTTAAGAATGATATTGGCAGTGAGATCGCTGATGTTGTCGGAGAGCGCGAGCGCAACTGCCGAGATAGGGCCCAGTAACACAACCGTTACAAGCAAGGTCATTACGGAAGCAGTCAATAAGCGACGATTAGCAAATAAGCGATCGAGGCGTTTAAAAATACCCCAGGTACTTGTGACTAAAATGACGGCCCAGGCCAACGAGGTTAAGAAAGGCCAGATAACCAATAGGCAGCCGATGCCAAGACCAGCTAGGGCAAGTATGACTGCAATACGGTTTGTAATTAATGGATTCAAGGCCGAAGAATTGCCTTCATGATGATATGGGCACTATCTTTTAAATATAAACTTGATTAACCGTACCGCGCAAATCCATCTCAAAATCAAGTCCCATGACTGGCGGCCTAGCAAAATGCCAGCTAAGTCCATTTCGCATAAATCCCTGACTGGCAAGTAAGCGTTCCACTAGTCCACCGACATTGTGAACCGAATAGGCCTGCGTGCAGGCTACATCGTTCCAAGTGAAACCAAGGCTCTTTAGCCTTTTTTCCATCTCTTGTATTACAAACTCAATTTTTACCTGCAGGCCCGATTGGGAGTGATCGCCATAAGCAATAATCCGATCCTTGTATGGTTCCGATCCTGGACGAGCATCCCCTGCCCCCGATAGAACAAAATTTACCTTTGCATTGACTTCGCAAGGTACGGTGTAAGTAAAAGCAAGCATTGAAATTTCTTGAGGGCCAAAAAATTCCGGGCATACATTAGTTCTCGCAACCGGATTGATGGCTTTTGTGTCTGCCTGTTGGGCTTGGTAGATGCCCCATTTTTGCAAGGTGCTCACGTATCGTTTATTAAATTCTATAAAGCCATTGTCATCAAATTGACCTGGAGACCGCAATTCGCAATGAGCAAAGGCAGTAAATGGTCTGCCTATTTGAGTAAGGTGTCGCTCAACAAGCGTAAATGCATCTTGTATAGGAACTGGGGACTTAAATCGTGCCTGCTCCAATCTAAATCCAGGCCCCGATGCAACGCCAGCCGAGTATTGGAATACGCTTGGGATATAGGAATAGCCGCCAGCAGCAAAATGGGCTACAGGATACATAGTGACCGCCCCAAAATCAATCAACCTGCATGTTCGATGATTTCACAATGCGTTCATACTTTGCAATTTCAGACTGAATATGCTCCTTGAACTTTGCTGGGGTTCCGCCAATTATCTCAATCCCTCGATCGCCAAGGCTCTTTTTAACGCCAGGCTCTTGCAAGGTTCTATTGACTACTTGATTCATTCTCTCGATAGCGGCCTTAGATGTGCTCGCGGGAGCCACTATCCCATACCAAGAATCGGTTTCAAATGTGGGATAGCCTTGCTCTGCAATGGTTGGAATTTCCGGAGCAAGGGGTGCGCGTGTAAGGTAAGTTGTGCCGATAGCTTTGATTCTTCCAGCTTTGATGAATGGCAAAAAGTCGGGCAAGTTACCAAACATAAAGTCCACATTTCCAGCAACCAAATCATTCAGCGCGGGGCCCTGTCCGCGATACGGGATATGGACAGCGTAAAAGCCAGCCATCGATTTCAACATCTCGCCCGCAAAATGGGGGGTAGTGCCATTACCAAAGGATGCGTAGGATAGCTTCCCAGGGTTCTTTTTCGCGTATGCAACCAGCTCAGCGAGATTGTTTACGGGCAGGCTGGATTTAACCGCAAGTACATTGGCAGTGCGGGCCATTAAAATAACTGGCTCTAGATCTTTAGTTGTGCTGTAAGGCAAATTTTTCACTAGCGTTTGATTTACCGTGAAACTATTTGCGACGGCACCAAAGGTTAGATTATCCGTTGCCTTTGCTGTGGCATCAACGCCAATGACAGTTCCAGCCCCCGGCCGATTGTCAACAATGACAGGTGCTGCTAAAAACTTCGAAACATCAGGCGTTATAGTCCTCACCACCGAATCAAGGGTACTGGCGCCACCAGGAAAAGGCACAATCACCCGTACTGTTTGCCCATTAGGCCAATTGGATTGTGCCTTGGCGCTAAAACTAAAAGAGGCCAATACTGTGAGCGCTCCAGCTAAAAAAATTCTCTGTTTACTCTTCAACATTAAATCCCCCGTTTAGAATTTAAAAACACAATAGAAAAAAATTACACGTGGCCATACTTCTTCAAAGCATCTCCAAGACCTAGTCCATTTGCTATTTCAATCCGAATATTTTTTTCAACTTGAGTTAATCGCTCGGACTCAAGCAAGACAGATTCAACATGCTCAATTGGAATGACTATTGCACCATCATCGTCACACAAAATAAAATCACCGGGCCGAACAATCACATTGCCTCCGTCATGACCACGCATGTACACAGGAACCTGACACGCATTGACTTTCCAGCGCCCAATCGATTGAACAGGTGTTCGGTACCGCGCAAATACAGGGAATGCGTGCTCTCCAATCCAGCGTACATCGCGTATGCCGCCATCTAATAATGCGCCTGTACAGCCCTTTTCTTTCATTCCCAGAGCAATTAACTCTCCAAAATAACAAATGCCCTCGCCGTTTCCACTCCAAACGCTAATCTCACCCGGAGACAGCCCTTGGCATGCCGCCATCTTGTCCGAATCTCCACCTTGAGGATATGGGGTCATTTGCCCGCGTATGGTGTAGGCCCAGCCGGCCATCCGTTTGCACGTGTCAGGATAAGGGCCAAAATCTGCCGCGAGTCCCTGTTGCAAGAGGTTCATACCATCAAGCACATCGGCGACGTTTGAGGTATCAACCTCCAAATAGCGCAATCGAATCTCTTCTTTTTTTTCTGCTGTTAATACCATCTCTAATTCCCTGACTAATGATTAAGTTCCAATTCGTAAGGTTGCCTGCATTTTTCTCAGCATGGCAACCACACTCTGGG
>JBIIGG010000162.1:0-3003 GCA_044236575.1 Polynucleobacter sp.
GATACAAAAATGCAAGGGTCGCTGATGGAGGCGTGGACCCCATTTTTAGGAGGCTCCTCCACCTTGAACTTAAAGCCTGTCTTGGCGTCGATTGCGTCCACACTCACCGGCAGTAACTGCGATGATTTGGTATTGAAGATGGCAGAAACCGGCCCTGGGGAAAAGAATTTTTCGAGGTTTTTGTATAGAAAGCGGCTATCTAGACTGTATTTAGGATCAATCTCGCCAGCATCGGGTCGGTAAATTTTAAATGGCATCGTATGCAGATCAACAGACTCCAAGTTGCCATAAATGAATCAAAAAAACCATTAACCAGCCGGCAGAATGGGTTCCAGTTTAGAACTGGAATAAAGTTGAATTATACGAAGATTTGTCCTATGGGCGCCCGCTTTAAGTGGGCATGAAATACCTTACACCTTGCGGGATAAGACCCCGCCAACCGATCCAGGTACACCGCCGTCGCTGCCGTAGGTGGCACCCGGGGCTTGCTGTGCAATAAAGGACTGCATGGCAGCACTGCGCTGCATCGCCAAACGAATCAGATCGCCATTGATTTGGTGGTTGGTGGACGTTTCATTTAGCAGCTTCAATAACTGCTCTTTTTGAGCTTCGGGGAATTGATTGATATCGCTTCTTAGCTTTTCTACGCCGCCAGGATAGGCATTGATCGACTCTAAAGCCGCATTGGTTAGCTCTAAGGCGGCAGGCATGCGATCCATGTCATTCGCTTCGAGGGCGGTGCGCAAATCCCTTACCGCGATGTCAATCTTTTCTAGGAAAACGTGCAAGGCATCAAATGGCATTGCGCCAGCAGAATCGGTCATAGTGGGGTGAACGCGTTACGGACCTTGCGTGCCGGATCGAGTACGACTTAAATGCTATTTGGCTTTTGGCCAATGGCAGCAACAACATCCTTGAGCATGGCTTGGGAGATTTGTTTGTAATCGATTTCGAATTCGCCGGCAGCAATCTTGGCGCGCAATTTTTCGATTAAGGCCTCGTCACTCGCCTTACTGGCTTTGGAATCGCTTTGCACTTCGGCTAATTTAGCAGTCAAGCTAATGTCTAGATTAACGGCTGGGCCCGGCACTGCATCGGCGGTAGTTTTGGCAGCAGACTGATTGACGGCGGACGAGTTTACGCCTGGGGTGGCTTTACCCACTCCTGAATTTGGTGGAATCAGTGGTGCATTCTCATTAATCTTCATTGCGTTCTCCAGTTTGCTGCTATTTTACCGCTCATCTATCTAATAAATCCTACTTTACCGCACATAGTAAGCTAACGCTCACTCTATATTAACCCCAACCACGCCCGGTTTTATTACCCGGCCCTGCAAAATCTGACCATCCATCAGCCGTACCCGGACCATGTCACCCACCATTCCACTGCTTTGGGCAGTTCCTTCGCCGGATACCTGAAAGCCCCTACCGACTAGCTGGATCAAAACAGGATCTCCTGACTTTATAACGGCAGATTCCTTTAAATCGTTTAGGCCTATTGGAGCGCCCATTTGCAGCGGTCGGCCTAAGACCTTATCGAAGGCGGCCCGGGGCGTCCTCAAGACATCATCCGGCAGGATGGTTAAATCGCCCTCGATCACCCGAAAATCGCCACTTTCCAGCTTTTGACCAAAAGGCAGGTAGCGACTGGCCACCACATAATCCCCGAAGGCACGAATGTTCATGGGCACATTGATCATCCACGAGGCCTTGGCGCAGCGCAATTGCAGAGTGCTCCTGCCCCAAAGCCGGACGCCTGGGGGCGTGATAATCTCAATCGAGCCACCGATGCAGGGTGGAATCACCTGATTGGGCTCCATTAGCTGAACCTCTACCCTGAGGCTATTTACACTGGGGCTTTTTTGAATGTAGCGCTTAATCGAGGCTTCCAAGTCGGGCGTCAGTGCGGCTTGGGCAGAAATCGCAAAAAACCAATGCAAACAGCAAACGAAAATGGGAAGGCGAAAGCCGCGCATTACTTGACGTACCTCTCGAGCGCAACCCAAGCATAGACAGTATTGGCCCCATCCAGAGCAACGCCAGCCAACCAATGGGGCCGGTCCAGCACCGCAGGGATGTTCTGATGCACGTTCATGTTTTCCACGCCCAAAAATTCGTGGGCATACAGCCAGTAAGTCTCAAGGCCAGCACGGACCGCAATCTTTCTGGAGGGGTGAATGATTTCACCAATCGAATCTATTTTGGAATCGGAAACCTTATCCAACTGCTCTTCGCCCAAGTATTGAATCGCCGATACAGCATAGTAATTTCCGTGGCGTGAAAAGTACGCCATCGGCATTCTCAAAAGACTCGATGGGCAAGAAAGGCGCACGCCTTCGTGATGCACTTCCAAGGATCCGCCGATTTCAGCCATCATGCTGCCGACTACCAACAAGTGCTCTTGCGATAAGGAAATGTGATCGAGATCGATGAAGATCATCAACTCCTGCTGTACCGCAAAAATACTCGGGCATGGCGGCAAAATACTCAGTATGGTCAGAAGCTGTTGGGCGATATCCGCATCGGCATAAACTTCATCAATTAAAAGCTCATCAGTCAAATTATCAAAAATATGCCGTAAGGATTGTTGCCCTACATGGATCAACTGATCTTGTTCTTTGCTCAGCACAAAGTCGAGCTCAAGCCCACTCCAATTTTCGCCTTTACCAGCTAGGCTGCGGGCTTTTTGTAGTCGGTTCAAATTGCTTGCGCGGTCTAAGACGTAATGCTTGTCTTGATGCCGTGCACGACCAGAGTAATCAAACGTACTTGCCCGATCCATTGGCCTAGCGCCCTCGGGCATCGCAAATGCCTTTGGCGCTGCCTCCGGCATGACGACCGGGGGTGAATCCTGCCGCGGCGAAAAAAGCCGATTGAGATCATGGGCAGCATTATCTGCAGAGCGACTTGACTCACGATTCGCTTGCTCATCCCCAGTAAATTGGGGCGCTGCTCTTTGTGCTTGCGGCTCCGATGACTTCTCGAATGCGCGCAAGCGCTCCTT
>JBIIGG010000163.1:0-3002 GCA_044236575.1 Polynucleobacter sp.
CAGTTTGCCCCGACCTTTACAGCAGCGGCCCAGCGCTATGCAAACCAAGTAGTATTTGCCAAAGTCAATACCGAAGCAGAGCAGCAACTAGGATCGCAGTTTCAAATTCGCTCGATTCCAACCTTAGCCGTCTTTAAAGGGGGAAAAGAACTAGACCGATTGTCGGGCGCCCTCAGGCCGCCGGAACTCGAGCAGTACGTCAACACTATTCTGCGCAAATGGAGCGTTTAGTTTTTTATACCGGTTTACGCGCAACCAAACCCAATAAAGCCGACATCCCGGTATGCTTTGGCCCTTCGGATAATTCTTTTTGATACAAGCACAGATCAATCGGCTCTAGATCACCAATCAGAGCACGGATCATATCCTCGGTATACAGGTGTTCCAGTATCGAAGGGCCGCCTGTTTTATATTCCAATTGCTTGGGCGTATATCCCTGAACAATTAGGACCCCTCCAGGCCTCAGGCTCGATGCCATTTGCGCAAATAAACGGGGACGCATGACTGGGTCAGCAAACTGAATAAAAATGCCGACTACGGCATCGTACTGATTTGGTAGCCAATCCCAGGTATCGCTGGATGCCAGTGTAAATTGAACATGCGCCGCCTGTTCTGTTGCAAGCGCAACTGCTTTGCTCAGGGCGATTTCTGATAAATCAAATGCATCAACCTGCATCCCCTGCTTTGCAAGCCAAACCGAGTTTCTACCTTCGCCATCCGCTACGCACAAGACCGCATCGCCTTTCTTTAGATACTGCTTGGCTTGGGTTTGTAAATACTCATTGGGAGCCCTACCAAAAATATAATCGGGCGTATCAAAGCGCTTATTCCAAAAATCAGCCCCATCGGAGAATGCAGTTGCCATGGTTGTCTGTTGTATGTCGATTGAAATAGAAAAGCTTGCCTAGGCAAGCTTCACACAAAAAGGGATAGGCCCTATCACGGGCTTACTTTTTAAAGCCGCCCTGCAAATCACGGATCAAATCATCGGGGTTTTCAAGGCCAACCGCAATCCGAACCAGGCCATCGGAAATGCCTGCGGCTTTGCGTGCCTCAGGTGACACGCGGCAATGGGTGGTCGTTGCAGGATGCGTGATCGTAGTACGGGTATCGCCTAAATTGGCGGTTATCGAGTACAGTGTAGTTTGATCGATCAACTTGAAGGCCGCCTTTTTTCCGCCTTTGAGGACAAACGACAAAATCGCCCCGCCTGCCTTTTGCTGTTTCTTCGCCAAGGCAAATTGCCGATGGGACTTTAGCCCGGGATAATAAACAGCCTCGACCCCAGCTTGCTTTTCAAGCCACTGCGCTAAGGCCAAGGCATTCGCGCTCTGTTGCTTCATGCGGAGATCAAGGGTCTCGAGGCCCTTTAAAAATACCCATGCATTGAAAGCCGATAGGGTTGGTCCGGCTGTACGTACGTATGGAAATACCTTATCCATGATGAAAGATTTCTTGCCCACGATAGCGCCGCCGAGTACCCTGCCCTGACCATCTAAATACTTGGTGGCTGAATGAATGATGACATCGGCTCCCAAATCAAGGGGGCGCTGTAATGCCGGCGTGCAAAAACAGTTATCCACCACAAATAAGGCATTCGCTTTATTGGCAATCTTGGCGATCGCACGAATGTCGGCAATCTCCGTTAAGGGATTGGATGGCGTTTCGAGGTAAAACATCCGGGTATTGGGTTGCACTGCGGCCTGCCACGCTTTGTTATCGGATAAATCGACGTAGCTGGTGGTGATACCAAAGCGACCCAGAATACTGCCAAACAATTGAATGGTTGCACCAAACACCGAACGCGAGCAAACCACATGATCACCCGCCTTCAGGTGCGCCATGGCAGTTGTCATGATGGCAGCCATACCGGAGGCGGTAGCAATACAGGCTTCCCCGCCTTCCAGTGCAGCCAAGCGATCCTGGAACATGCTGACGGTGGGATTAGTAAAGCGCGAATAAATAAAACCCGTTTCGGCATTCGCAAAACCCAGCTCCGCCTCTTCAGCACTATTAAAGCAAAAGCTCGAAGTTAGGTACAAGGCTTCTGAATGCTCTTGATACTCTTGGGATCGGCGCGTACCAGCACGAACCGCAACCGATTCGGGGGCAAGTTTGGATAGGTCGAGGGATCGACGCTTTGAAGTGATTTTGCTAGCCATGCTGCTAGTGTACTTAATCTTCGGTAGCTAAGTGCAAGTGCAGCTGGGAGCGGGCAAAGTCGCCTGGATCCTTTTGGCGATCTGCTTGCGCCGTCTCGGAAGTACGCGCAGCCTCCAAGGCATCTAGGTAGGAGTCGTTAATGTCGCCGGTAATGTAATGCCCATCGAAGCACGATGCCTCAAAATTCTGAATCTCCGGATTGATATCGCGCACCGCCTGCTTCATGTCCTCAACATTTTGGTAAATCAGTTGATCGGCGCCAATCATTTTATTAATTTCAGCATCGGTGCGGCCATAGGCTACCAATTCACTGCGGGTTGGCATATCGATACCGTACACATTCGGAAAGCGGACTGGCGGAGCTGCAGAGGCGAAGATGACTTTTTTTGCGCCGGACTCACGCGCCATTTGCACAATCTCATAAGAGGTTGTACCGCGCACAATCGAGTCATCCACAATTAACACTGTCTTGTCTTTAAATTCAATCCGCATCGCATTGAGTTTTTGACGCACCGATTTACGACGCACGGCCTGCCCGGGCATGATAAAGGTGCGACCAATGTAGCGGTTCTTAAAGAAACCTTCACGATAACTAATGCCTAAGCGCTTAGCCACCTGCATGGCTGCTGGCCGGCTCGAATCCGGAATCGGCATCACCACATCAATTTCACTGACATCCGTTTCGGCACGAATTTTCTCGGCCAAATAATCACCCATACGCATACGCACGTTGTAAACCGTGACGCCATCAATCGTGGAGTCGGGCCTCGCCATGTAAACGTATTCAAAAATACAAGGGTTGAGGACTGCGTTTGGTACGCACTGATGGGCGATAAAGT
>JBIIGG010000164.1:0-2984 GCA_044236575.1 Polynucleobacter sp.
GCCTACCGAGCTTCTACCACTCCTTTTTAGCGCCACTAATTAATCCAATTGCGACCTCGTCTTTTGTTTCATCGATGATTGCCGATTTATTGCCGTTTACCTCGATGATCGATAAGTTGCTGGACTCTACTAATTCCAAACTGAATGGCATTCAGCGTGAGCGCTACAAACTGCTGTTCAAACAAAAGAACCACATCAATGGCTCGCTTAATTTCATGGCGGCTACCGACATTCCTAACTTACTGGCGCATGCAAATGAAATCACTTCAACACTGATCTTTCTGGTGGCCAATCAGGATAGCTGGGTACGAAAAGAAGAGTTGCTTGCTGTGATCCATCGCTACTTTCCACGGTCTACCGTGATACAAAAAGACGGTGGCCATTTGTTTCATGAGGCAAATCCGGATATGGCATTAGCCTTGATTCAATCGGTAATCAATCCGGTACGGCCCGATTCTAATTAATACATACCAAAGAAAGTAAAACCACATGGACTCGATAACGCTCTATGCCATTGCCGGAATCATTATTTTGGCTGGCTTGGGTCTATTTATGAATGCCTGCATCAAAGGCAATAAATCCTTGAAAAAGCTATCTTCCAAGAATAAGAAAAATATGTGATGAGCGCGGCAATATTGCCGCGCATTACTGCCGCGCTAAATAGGCAGCGCGTTGTGAAATGGCTTTACCTGAATTGATGTAAGGTAGTGGTAAATACTGCGCAGCCATTTCCTTGGCAAGCGCTTCTGCTAATGCTTGCGGTGCACTAGCGGTATCAATAAATAAGATGGCATGGCCTGCTACACGTAACTGCCGTGCGGTATGCAAAGCATCCTGGTGTGCACGCTCGCGCCCTCCAACTCCTTCTAATGTGACATTGGCTACGCCATCGGTCATCACCACAATCAAGGGTGTCATGCCTTTACGGCGGATCGATAAAGCCATCGCATTCACCGCAGCAAAACCGGTTGCCAATGGCGTTCCACCGCCGCCAGGTAAGGCGGCTAAATTGCGCTTGGCACGCACTAAGGATCGCGTCGGCGGCAATACTACGTCTGCAGAACGGCCACGCAAGGCAATCATTGCAACCTCATCGCGCCGAATGTAGCAATCCGCAAACAATTGCTCCACCGCACCTTTAGCCTCAGCCAAGCGCTGAGTCGCTGAAGACCCCGATGCATCCACAAGAAAAATAGTGACCACGCCTTGACGTTGCTGATACCGTTTAACGTGCAAGTCATCTACACGGATCTGAATGCGACTACGTTGCCTAATCACAGCAGGCAGTTTTGTCTTGGACTCTGCTTGGCGCATGGTTTGCCAAGGAACGGCAGCACGAATGGTTTTCAGTAAATCCAAACGCTTCCCGCCCTTGGGCAATCCACGCCATGATTCTGCTGGGCGCCCTGAATTCGCATTCTTTTGCAATTGGCCAAATTGACCTTTAGAGCCTTGTTTGCTGTTTGGGCGCCCTAATTCGGTATTCAGCTGGGCCAATGCATTTGCCGGAATGCCAGCCTTGATGGCTTCAATCAGCAGCTCTTCCAAATCATCGGTGCTGGGCTGCTCCATGTTTTCTTTAGGCTCATTTGCATCGGTATCGCCATCACCGTTTTGATTAGGATCATCCTGCTCTTGCGGATCTTGCTCTGATTTACTTTGCTCTTCGTTGGGCGGCTCTACTTCATCAGCAGACTCATCTGGCTCCTGCTCTTCTCGGCTACTGGGCATACGGGTAGCGCGGTGGGTAAGTACCAAACGCGCTGCGTCAACTACCTCATCTTCCGTAACGGCATCTTGGTTTCGTAATGCTGCCAAGGCTTTTGCAGCTCGAACGGCAAACAGACCGGCCCGAATGGAGTCCACTCCAAATGCAGCGGCCGATTGCATTAAGGATTCAATAAAGCGGGTGTCGCATTCGATCTCGGGCAAGCGCTGCTTTGCCTCCGCTATGACTGCAGGCGTAATTTCCAGGGAATCTGTACAGTCATTCTGGCTAAGGTGATCAAGACGTACTTCAAATGCCATGTGTTCTGCCAAGCGTGGGTGCATTGATTCATCTGGCGCTATGCCCTCATCAAGCGCAATCATGCCAAACGTACAGGGGGTGAATTCAGCTGTGTTCTGTGGATGCCGCACTTCGCCACGATCAACTACTTGGAGGATGTGCGCAATCGTATGCGGTGATATGCGTTCAGCCATGGGGAGCACAATAAAACCGCCGTGGCTTTTTGCTAATAATCCCGTGCTGTATACCGGCTTACCATACTGCAGAGTTGCCTCTAGATCGAGCCCGCCGAGTAATTGCTCATCTTGTATCTGTAAGGGAATTTTTTGGAAATGCGCACCCGGTGCAATCTGCGTTTCTAGAAAGGCAAACCATACATCCCGAATAGGACCAAACTGACTCTTAACGCAAATGCCGCCTAAGCCATGGGGATCAATCGCCAACAATGCCGCAGTCGTCTGTGCATCAAACCAAGCAGATTGACCGCGTTGTGTGGTCATGGCGCTTTAGAAAAAATCGGCTAATACGCGCTCGACCCGCGTTGTAGAACTACTATCATCCAATGGGTTGCGGCGTAAACGGTGGCGTAGTGCCAGTGGCGCTAATCGTTTTAGGTGCTCAGCAGTGGCTTTGCGTGCGCCATCAAACGCGGCGAGTGCACGCATCCCGCGCATTAAGGTTAATTCACCACGCAGGCCATCGGTTCCAAGTTGAGCACATAATTTAGTAGCCAGCGTTAGCACATCATCACCAATGGTCACTTTAGCTAAGCGCTTACGAGAGCTCAGAATTTTTTCTTTAAACTCATTTTCGCTGTCCTCATATTGCGCCAAAAAGCCAACGGGGTCTCGCTCAAATGCATCGCGGCGCTTAATGATATCGATGCGCTGCGCTAGATCTTGCGGGGTTCTAACCTCAACTGACAAGCCAAATCGATCGAGCATTTGCGGACGCAGCTCGCCCTCTTCTGGGTTAC